>CAZHNW010000083.1:5754-14819 GCA_964534225.1 uncultured Leptospirales bacterium
GGATCGATGCCTGTGTCCATATAAAAAGGGTTATCCCCAAGGCAAAAATCATCATTCTGTCGATGCATGATAAGGGCAAATATATCAGCGATGCTCTCATTCCATAAACAGGGGGGGGCGCGTCAGCATCAAGGCGGTGTACAACGCCGGCGATTTCCTTTATCATGGCCAGTTCTTCCCGGGGGGGAAGTTTTTTCTCTCGGAGAAGTTTTTCCGCCTGCCCGAAAAGGCAGCTGATACAGACTGGTTGAATTTTCACGTTTTTCTCCCGTGTCGATTTCTATATAACAACGGCAAATCAAGGCTGCTGAAACTTCCCCGCAGGGACCACTGCCCTTGTACGTGCCGGTCAGGCAAAGCTATTTCTTGCCGGGATTTTGTCAAAGAACTTCCATCATGAAAATCTTTAAAAAATACCGGCTTTCAGCCAGGTTCCTGGTGTGTGAGAAATTCAGTAATATGGGGGGGAAGTTCAGTCTCAAATACCATCTCCTCTCCCGTGGAAGGGTGGGTGAAACCGAGGTGTGTAGCCGCCAGAAGAAGAAAGGGAACACGGTACTTTTCCCATTTTTTTGAATAGATGGGATCGCCTACAATGGGGTTCCCCATGGAAGAGAGATGCACCCGGATCTGGTGAGTGCGCCCAGTGTGGATGGTGACTGACAGGTGTGAAAAGAGCCCCTGTCTGCTATTATAAATTTTTTTCAGGCGGTACTCGGTGATTGCCTCTTTTCCCCTTTCGTCGATGGTCATTTTATGACGGTAGAGGCGATGACGTGCCAGGGGGGCCTCGATGCGGTCCGATTCTTTGCGCGGTTTTCCCACTACCACTGCCTGGTATTCTTTTTTTACACGCCTGTTGCTGAATTCTTCGACAAGATGACGGTGGGCGGCATCATTCTTGGCGATGACCATGAGGCCCGTGGTGTCCTTGTCAAGGCGATGAACGATACCGGGCCGAATGGTGTCCCCGATGGTGGAGAGATCTTTCATGTGATAGAGAAGGGCGTTGACCAGGGTGCGGTCATGGTTGCCCGGTCCCGGGTGAACAACCAGTCCCGGCTGCTTGTTGATGACGGCAATGTCACTGTCCTGGTAGATAATGTCAAGGGGAATGTCCTGCGGTACCAGGTCGAGGACCTCAGGCTCGGGTATGGTAATGAGAATGTGATCATCGGTTTTGGCCTTGTAGTTGGGCTTTACCGGGCTGCCGTTGACGAGGATGTTTGCATCTTTGATCAGTTTTTGTATGTAACTTCTCGACAGGTCCAGTTCCAGAGCTAATGTCAGGGCCCTGTCAATGCGTTCGAGATGGTATTCTTCAGGCACTGTCATTTCAAGTTTTTCGCTCATCTCTTTTCCTCGTAATAATGCCGCTCTGGTTCAATTATCTTTCTGCGGGTTTCTTCGCGGAAAGGGGTGCGGGTTTCGGTTGCGGCAGGTCGCTGATGAATAAAGCCAGCTTGACATATGCATGGACTTCTGACAAGAATTATTATGTGGGAAACCCCGCCCCCCCCGGAGGGGTATTATTCCTGAATTGAAATTTTCCCTTTCAGGTCATGCCCGCAAAATGTTTTTCAGCGGCAGCTATTTGCCAGGGAGCGTTGAAGTGACAGAAAACAGGATAAACGAAAGGAGTCTTTTTCGCAGGTTCCTTCCCTATGGAGTTAACCTCTATTTTATTGAAATCATTGGTATCATGTTTATTCTCTCCGCCGTGGCGGGAAAGGTCGTGGCGGTTTCTATGGGTATTATCATGGGAATATTTCTTACCTGGCATATCATTGGACTCCAGCAGGGAAATGATAAAAACAGGGTGATTCAACTCTATATAATGGACCTGCATGTTGCCTTTAGTCTTGTTTTTCTCATTCGTTTTTTTATCTCACCGGGTACCCCTGTTAACGTAGATGTATTTTTTGTCATTTTCCGCTCGATCATGATACTGATCGAAGTGCCCGCCTTTTTTGCTTTGTCCCGCAGCTGAAAAAACAGTCTGGCAGGACTAATTTTTATTGATTAATATTGTCCCCTCTGGAATACCGGTATTTAAGAAAAAGTATATAAAAGCCAATAGATTGTTTAAAAATTAAAAAAAGGCGATACTTTTTCTCTCAATGATAATTTTCAGGAGCGATTAAATTGATGAGATCAACAGTAATTATGCTGCTGATTCTCCTGGTACCGGCAGGTCTTTTTTCCGCGGAGCGCACCCTGCCGAAAGAACCGGATGTAGTAAAGATACCTGTACGGTTCAATAAAGACTACATCAAGGGCCTCTATCTCTACGTGGATGCCCGGTCTGCCGAGGAGAAAAAGCAGAACAAAGAGGAAAAGAGACTCAACGGCCCCGTTATTGTTTTTTTTCATGGACACAATCAGCGCCCCAATGACGGCTACAACTTCATTGCTGAACTTGCCCTGCGTTCCAAATCAGGAATCTGCATTGTCCCTGTCTGCGATACCCCCTACGGGAAAGACCCGAAATGGCGTGGAGACAGGGGGAAGGATGTCATACTGATGGACATGGTACGGGATGTCCTGCGTCAGAAGGGCATTGCCGTGAAAAACGTACAGGCCCTGACAGAAATGAAAGTTACCATCGGTGAAATCGAAAAGGAAAAGAAAAAGGCTCCGAAAAAGGATTACCCGGAAAGTTATGCTGAAACCGGGCTCATTTCTCTGGGGTGGTCCCATGGAAGCCTCCTGGCACGTCGTTTTGCCAGGGCTTATCCTGAGACGGTTATTTCACTGGCGCAGATGGCACCTGCGGGCTTTTCAGACTGGGGGGGATACTCCTGTGTGGGCCCCACATGCCTTATGACGAGTTTCGGAATCGAAGGCATGAATATCGGGTGCGGGATTTTTCGCTGTGAAGGGGGGCATATTTTTGATGCTTCCATGGGTATCTTTAAGGGCCAGGTTACGGATACGGCGCGTTCATGCCCGTCATGTATTTATGGTAACTTTCACGTGGGTAAAATTTTTCGTACACTGAAGGATACCAGGGAATGTGCAGTACAGGCAACGGATAAAAATTTCCCTGTTTCGGGGGTGAAACATATTGTTGTCATATTCGGGAAAAGCGACACCCTTTTTGAGTATGATGACGATGGCGGGGTCAAGGACCCGAAGAAAGTCACCCTGAAGGAACAGGAATCATTTTTTCAGAAATTTTATCCCGGTGCGGTACTGGGCGGTACCAATGTGAAACTCCATGTCCTTCCCGGTAATCATATCGGCCCCCTTGTACATCATAAAATCTGGGTAGAGACAGTTCTAAAAGGAATCGGCCAGATGAGGTAATCATCTCTGCCTTTTCTGTCTCCTTCCGCAGGTTCTCCCCCCGCCGGGGGGAGGGATTTAAAATATTCCCGGTAAAATATAAAAAAGGAGCTTTCTGATGAGAAGTTTGTGTGGAGTGGTGACGGTCCTTTTTCTATTCGTATCTGCTGCGGGCAGTGCCGAGGCACTGTATAAACGAATGAGGCCGCAAAAGATTAATATCCAGTCAGTAAAGATTCGTTTCAATGATGACTATATCGGCGGTGATGTGCTGGTCATTGATGCCCGTACTCCCCGTGAAAAGAAGCGGGATGCGGAGAACCGTACCCTGGGGGGTAGTGTAATTCTCTTTATCCAGGGGCATATGCAGCAGCCCGATGACGGTCTCGGGTTCAGTACTGACCTTGCCATGATGAGCCGTTCCGGTATTGTGGTGATACCGGTGATGGATACCCCCTACGGCCGGGACTCGAATTGGCGGGGAGATAGTGCCAAGGATGTGCTTCTTATGGAACTGGCTCAATACGCCCTGCTGCAAAAGGATATTCATATTGACGGGTACCGGCGTATTACCGTAAAGAAAGTGGCCATCAGCCCTTTTAAAAAATATAAACAGGAGGCGGAACGCATCCCCGCAAAACTCTCCGTGGTGGGATATTCCCACGGGGGCATTATTTCCCGCCGCCTGGCTCACCTCTATCCCGGCATTATTGTCAACCTCGGCCAGGTTTGTCCAGCAGGTTATGAAAAATGGGGGGGAAGAAGCTGTGCCGCTCCCATTTCCGGCACCACTAATATCATTGGTGAGGGAATTCAGCTCGGGTTCAAGGGGATTTTTCGCGGCAATGGCAGCCATGTTTTTGACGCGGGATGCGGTTTTGCAAAAGGGTGCACCTATGACTTTTTTCAATCGGTCCCCTCCTGCATCTATGGCAATTTTCATGCATACAAACCCTTTCGCTGGTTCAGAAACGGGCAGGACTGCACAGTCTACCAGACCGATAAAAATTACCCTGTAAGCGCTTTGCAGAATATAACGGTCATTTTCGGGCAGGAAGACACCATGTTCGAGCTTGATAACATGGGGGTAAAGGATTTAAAGAAACCGACCCTGAAAGAGAAAGAAGCATTCTGGCAGAAATACTATCCAGGTAATGTCATGAAAGGATCAGGCCTTCGCCTTGAGTCTCTGCCGGGCACCCATATCGGCCCTTATGTTCATCACCGGCTCTATGCTAAAACCCTGCTCGAGGGTATGAAGGAGATGCGGTAGAGACCTTTGATGCAGGATTTAACCGGGGATTTTCACCTCAGAGTGAAAGTCCCACTGTTTTTTTGATTTCCTGAAGAGAGGCCTGTGCCACGAGGCGGGTCTTTTCTGCCCCTTTCCTGAGAATGTTCTGGACTTCCCCGGGATCGGCGGCGAGTTCATCGCGCTTCTGCCGGTAGGGGGCAAAGTATTCATAGATGAGGGCAAAGAGTTCTTTTTTTGCATCACCGTATCCGAGGCCGCCGGAGGTGTAGCGGTCCCTCATGTTTTCCACTTTTTCCTTGTCCGCAAAGAGTTTGTAAAGAGCAAAGACCGTGCAGGTATCAGGGTCTTTCGGTTCTTCCATGGGGGTTGAATCGGTGACGATGCGCATGATTTTTTTCTTGAGGGCCTTTTCTTCCTCGAACATGCCGATGGTATTGCCATAGCTTTTGCTCATCTTCTGGCCATCGGTTCCGGGTATGACAGCGATTTCTTCGGCAATGAGGGGTTCAGGGATAGTCAAAACTTCCCCGAATATATTATTAAAGTGACTGGCTATGTCCCGTGTTATCTCCAGGTGCTGTTTCTGGTCTTTCCCCACGGGGACAACTTCACTGTGATAAAGAAGTATGTCCGCCGCCATGAGAATGGGGTAGGTGTAGAGGCCTGAATTGGGCGTGATGCCCTTTGTCACTTTGTCCTTGTAGCTGTGGCTCCTTTCGAGGAGCCCCAGGGATGTGTGGCATGCCAGTATCCATGTCAGTTCCGTTACTTCAGGCACGTCAGACTGTACCCAGAAATGGCTCTTTTCAGGATCAAGGCCCAGGGCGAGAAAATCAATGGCTGCCTCAAGGGTGTTTTTCTGCAGTGCCGCCGCGTCTTCTGAACTGGTCATGGCGTGGTAATTGGCAAGAAAACAGAAGAGTTCATTGTCTTCCTGAAACTGGATCATCTGGGTCATCATGGCAAAAAAGTTGCCGATATGAAATGTGCCTGACGGCTGGATTCCTGATAATATTCGTGACATGATGCTCCTCTCCCTGTGTCAGCAGTGGTCCCGGCAAATCCGGGATGGTTTGCGATCCTTTGCGGTTTACTTCAAATATCCAAAAAAAATAGTCAATAAGAAAATTTTCCTTGCAGAGTAAATGGAGCAATTCATAATATCAATATACATGATGGTGGAAAAACCGTTGTGGTAAAGGGGTGTTTCTGTGCCGGGGAAAACATATGCAAACTGTTTCTGTTTCCGGTAAAGGCGCCCGATTCTATTTTTTCAGGGGATTGCTATGAAAGAAAATATGGGGTCTGCTGACAGCTATCTCAGGTTCCTGGTTGGCCTGGCTTTTTTTATTAACATTCCGATTCTTGAAACGAATGCAGTGGGTACTATAATCCTGCTGGCTCTGGGAATCATTATGTGGGTTTCTGCCTGGACACATTACTGCCCCGCCTATTCTCTCATCAATTTCAGGTCTGATGGCGTGGTTGAAGAAGAGAAAGCGGCTGAAGCGGTTGAAGAGGCATAATTCAGGCAGCAGAAAGAAATTAACAGTAAACTGTTGTAAAAAAAGGGGTCTTCCGAAAGGATACCCTTTTTTTTATGTGTCTCAGTCTCCCGTTGTATAGGTGGATATGATTTTATTGTAAATGGTTGCAAGGCCTTTGTCCGAAGTGCCGCTGATATCATTGTTGCGCAGAACGTCCCCCCTGAAGCGGTCGAGCCATGTGTAGAGGCGGCGCATACCGTCATTTTCATTTTCCGCAGTATGGCAGAGTTTGACGATTTTTTTCATTTCATCGCGGGCAAAGAAATTTCTTTCCGCACCCAGGACAATGATAAAATGACGTCCTTTTTCGCCTTCAATGATTTCGATGGTATCCTTATCTTTTACCGGGTTCATTGCCGCGGCGACTTTTTCACGGTTTTTAAGTCGATTCTGGCGTTCTTTCAGGGTTTCGCGGTTGCGTACCATGGTTTCCGCCTGGCTGATGAGAAAGTCAACCTCTTCGTTACTGAGTGTCCCGGCAAGGGCTGTGAGCCTGCTGAGACGTGGGGAGAGTTTTTGGGCCGTTTTTTTCGCTGCTTTTTTTCTGGCGGTTTTTTTCGCTGATGCTTTTGTTACTGCCGGTTTTTTCTTTGTCGCGGTCTTTTTAGCTGCTTTTTTTGGGGAAGTTTTTTTCTTTGACGCCATAGTAAGTCACCTCCTGGTGCCGGTTCAGGCCGGGCCTGTCACCGAAATCGAGCAGTATCTGGTTTGTTTCCCATTCTTCAAGGTTTTTATTATAGGCCTGAATAATATCAAAGTGGGTCAGAATGCCAACTGTTTTTTCAGGATCATCACTGTCTGCTACGGGAATGTTCTCAAGGTCGTATTCCTTGATTTTCTGCATGGCGGAAGATACTGTGTCGTGTTCAAAGACCTGCGGCACGGGACGCATGATGTCACCGGCGATGAGAAGATCTACCAGCTCATTGTTCATAAGGGCCTGCCTGATGTCCATGAGTGAGACAATGCCGAGAATGTTTTCTCGGTCTCCGGTGATGATAACATCGCCGTAACGGCTTTTTAGAATAATGTCAGAGAGTTCCCTGAAGGGTGTGCGAAAACTCGCGCGGTCGATTTTTTTTGACATCAGTTCCCCGACACTGATTTTGCCCAGGAGGTCGACCTCGCTTCTTTTGGAAATATCGATGCCGCAGTTTTTCAGGCCCGCCTGGTAGACAGTTCCCCTGTTGTAGTAGAATGAAATAAGGTGGGCGATGATACTGACCAGCATAAGGGGAAGTATAAACCGGTAGTCGCTGGAGATTTCAAATACAAGAAGGATACTGGTAAGAGGAATGGAGTTGATCCCCGCCAGGACTCCCCCCATGGCAACAATGGAGAAGGAAACAGGGTCGAGGGGAATGCCTGTGAGCATGGTCCCGATACGGGCAAAGCTGTAACCGAGAAGCACCCCGATGAGGAGCGAGGGGGCGAAGGTCCCGCCATAGGCCCCCGCCCTGAGAAAGAAGGCGACGAAAATAATTTTTAGAAAGAGGAGAATGAGCACCGTTTCCAGTGCCAGCCTGCTGTTGATCACCTCGTGAATGGTCCCGTAGCCGAGGCCAAAGAGATGGTAGTAGTTTATCAGCACGAAACCAAAGAGAAGGCTCAGGGGAAGGAGACGCAGGTACTCGTTTTTGATTTTAAGTTTTTTATCCAGGATTGTGCCCGCCAGGTTTCCCGTTTTGAAGTAGAGAAGGGCACAGAGGCCGCAGACAATACCCATGACGATGTAGAAGGGATAGGTGCTGATGTCTCCCAGGTCATAGCGTGGAAGCTGAATGATATGGCTGTTGCCAAGGACTGCCCGTGAGAGAATATCTGCAACTACTGAAGAAACGATAAGGGCGCTGAGGGCCTGGTTTTTCATGTCGTTGAGAAGAATAACCTCGACGCCGAAAAAGACCCCTGTAATGGGGGCGTTAAAGACAGCGGATATGGCGGCCCCTGCACCGGCAGCAGTGTACATTTTCATGTTGTGTACCTGCAGCTTGAATATGCGGGACATGATTGAACCGATACCGCTGCCGAGACGGGCAGCGGGGCCTTCAGGGCCGAGGGGGATACCCGTACCAATTGAAATAACAGGCGCTATTGCCTGAAAAAGGGTCCCCCGCGCGGAAAGATAGCCGTCTTTGAGGAGAAGGGATTTAATGATACCGATAACCCCTCTTTCTTTTGAAAACTGCCTGAAAAGTCGCGTCATCAGGGAGGTGACCAGGGCACCTGTCACTGGTATTAAAACGATATAAAAGGTATTGATGTCGAGAAAATTTCCCGTCGGAGCGAAATGTTCTTTCATTGTATCAAGGGCAACGTGAAAGAGTACAGCACCGCCTCCCGCGGCAATGCCGAGGACTATGGAGACCATGAGGTGAAAGAGAAAACGGCTGATGTCTCCATAGACAATGGCGTGATGAATTCTTTCCTGGAGCTCTGTCAGGGAATGTGATATCTTCATGTCACGTCATACAAAAACTGTATTCTGTTTTTTCAAGAAGAATAATTAATTTTTCTGCTGGAGTTTCACAATATCGCTGTCCTTTCCGATCAGAACCATGACAGTGTTTCTGGTAATAATATCATCTGCCTCGGGAGGGATTTTGATATCTTCTTCTTTTTCTTCTTCGGATGATGTTTCAGAAGTGACCTTCAGGGCGATGACCTGGCAGTGGTACTGGTTGGTGATTTGCAGTTCTCGCAGGGTTTTGCCGATAAAATGTTTTGGCGGCATTACCTCTGTTATGCTGTGACTGTCTCCCAGGGGCAGGTAATCGACGGCGTTTTTGCTGGCAAGGCGTTTTCCCAGGCGTACCGCCATGGCGGTTTCAGGAAAGATTGTTTCGGTGACCCCGATCTGCTCCAGTATCTTGCCATGGTCATCGTCACCGCCTACACCATCGCCCGGGCCTATTCCTTCGGCATGAACATCACCTTCGCCAAGCTCGGCTACGACTTCGGCGGCACGCTGACCC
>CAZHNW010000083.1:14829-21441 GCA_964534225.1 uncultured Leptospirales bacterium
AACGTTCATTTCCTTGAGGTAGAGGGCGATGAGGATGCTGGTGGCCATGTCCTGGCCGATACTGACGATGGCGCCGTCGAAGTCGGTGACCTCGAGGGATCGCAGTGTCTCGCGGTTCGCCGCGTCGGCAATGACAGCGCGGGTAAGCATGTCACGCGCGGCTTCTACAGCATCACGTGATGAGTCGATTCCCAGGACCTCGCATCCGCTTTCTTCGAGTGTTCTGGCCACATTGATACCGAAATTTCCGAGTCCGATGGTGACAAATTTTTTCATATTTTCATCCTATCATAATCTGTTCTTCGGGATATTCTATCCTGTTTTTTCTGGCTTTCAGTGTCAGCGCTGTAATAAGAGTCAGGGGGCCGAGGCGGCCGATGAACATGACCGCGGCGATGAGATATTTTTCTGCAAGGGGAAGTTCCCCGGTGATGCCGGTACTGAGGCCCACGGTGCCGAAGGCGCTGACCACTTCAAAGACAACGGAGACAAAAGAATGCCCCATGTCAAAATCTTTTATGGTGAGCATAATAAATGAAACAAGAAAGATAAAGAGAAAGGCAAGGATGATCAGTGTCATGCTCCTGTTGATTGTTTCCTGGTTCAGTGAACGCCCCTGGATGGAGACATGTTCATCGCCTTTGAACTTCCCCCTTATCATTAAAAAGATAGCGGCAATGGTGGTGGTCTTGATGCCCCCGGCAATGGAACCGGGAGAACCCCCGATGAACATGAGCCCCATCATGGTGAGAAGTGTGCTCGCCCGGAGAGAGCTGATGGCAATGCTGTTGAACCCGGCAGTGCGGCAGGTAACTGATTGAAAAAAAGATGTAAGAAGTTTCTCCGGCCAGGGAAGTGCTGCCATGACATGGGATTTTTCCAGGAGAAAGAAGATTAAACTTCCCCCCAGAAGAAGAACAAAGGTGGTGACAAGAACAATGCGCGTGTGAAGGGTAAGGCTTTTGAACCAGGACCGCCTGCGGCGATCGCGGCGGTGCGTGGCAATTTCATAGAGAACGAGAAAACCGAGGCCCCCGAGAATGACGGCACATGATATGACCATGAGAAGAAAGGTGTCGCCGCGAAAGCGCATGAGGCTGTCTGAAAAAGTGGAAAAGCCGGCATTGCAGAAGGCGGAGACGGCATGAAAGAGAGCATGCCCCAGGGCGGTAACAGGGGAGTAGTAACGGAGAAAGGCAATGAAGAGGAAGAAGGCTGTTGTCCCCTCTATGATAAAGGTATAGATGAGGATCTTTTTAATGATAACACGTGTCGGTATTGTTTCAAAATCTCCATAGAGGTCGTTGAAGGTGAAGCGCCATTTGAGTGAGAGCTTTTTCCCCAGCATTGAAAGCAGGCCCAGGGAAAAGGTCATGATGCCCAGGCCCCCCAGTTGTATAAGAAGGACAATGACGATTTTTCCTGCCAGGGTGAAACGCGTTGCTGTATCAACGGTTATCAGGCCGGTGACACACACCGCTGATGTGGCGGTAAAGAGGGCATCGGAAAAGTCGATGGATGATGTTGTCATCACCGGCAGCATGAGCGTAAAGGCCCCGGCGAGAATGATGACGAGGAAACTTGCCAGCACCTTCTGGAGGGGATGAATGGAAAATATCTGCTGTACGCTTCGTTTCGGTTTCATAATGATTTTTGGTATGATAACGACGGATTATACAGACAAGTCGTTTTAATGCAAGAATAATATTGGGGTCAGTTAATATAGGTACCGGCGCCGGCAAAGCGTTTTTTCCAGTAGGAAATTTTCATCGAGGCAACACGCACCCGTTTGCCCGTGCGGGGAGAGTGAATGAACCGTCCCCTGCCCAGGTAAATGCCCACGTGAGAAATTCTTTTGCCGTTAATGGCAAAAAAGAGAAGGTCCCCGGGGCGGGCACTTTTGAGTGGTACCCTGCGGCTCATTTGATACTGGTCACGTGTTATGCGGGGAAGTTTAAAGCCATGCTGCATGAAAACATGCTGCACAAAGCCGGAACAGTCAAAACCGCGCCGCCCGGTACCGCCGTAGCGGTAGGCGGTGCCGAGAAATTTTTTGGCCGTTGCGATAATGTCTCCCCGTATCGAACATTTTTCAGCTTCTGCTCCCGCAGGAAGAAGGAGCAGAAGCGCAAGGGTTGCTGCGGAAAATATTTTTGCTTTTCTCATCACAGTAGTGCCAGGACCTCTGCGGCATGGTCAGCGGGTTTTACTTTGGGAAAGACCTTTATTACTTTCCCCTTTTCATCAATGACAAAGGTGGAGCGTATGATGCCGAAGGATGTTTTCCCGTACATTTTTTTCTCCCCCCAGGCGCCATATTTTTCTGCAACAGTATGGTCTTCGTCGACCAGGAGATAAAAGGGAAGGTCGAGTTTTAGACGGAACTTCTGGTGTGATGCCGCCGAATCGGTACTGACTCCCATGACAACGGCTCCCTTTGCCATGATGTCATCGTAGACGTCACGGAATCCGCAGGCCTCGGTGGTGCATCCCGGTGTATTGTCCCGGGGATAAAAATAGAGGACGACCTTTTTGCCCTTGAAATCAGAGAGGCGTATTTTCTCGCCCCTGTCATCGGGCAGGGTAAAGGCGGGTGCTTTTTTTCCTTCTTCGATCATGGTGTCCCTCCTCTGGTTCCGGGGTGTTTGAAAGTTTTTTTCTTTAGTGTATCCCGCGGCGGTGAAGTTACCATTTCTGGCACATGACCTGCTGCTGTTTTTCTTATCGGCTTTTGTCAGCGGATGGAGTCACAATTATTGGAACTGCTGTAAATCCCGGAAAAGAGGAGATCCGCACCGCCCCAGCAGGGGCGGATTCATCATTCACTGTCAGTCATGCAACAGGTTTAATGAAAATCTCCGTGACCTGGTTTTATCATGAAAAGCATGAATGAAAGAGGCGCATCAGTTCATCCCGGGAGACTTTTTCTGATTCATTGAAAAAGGCCGAGGAGCGCTGCATCATCCACTCTGAAGGGAGAGACTCAACGTTGTAATAGACCGAGGGATAAAAGGATATGTCGAGACCTTTCATGAAACTGATTGTCTCTTTCATGTCTGCCACAGATTCACCGGGAAGGCCGAGGA
Source organism: uncultured Leptospirales bacterium (assembly GCA_964534225.1). Classification (GTDB taxonomy): domain Bacteria; phylum Spirochaetota; class UBA4802; order UBA4802; family UBA5550; genus CAZHNW01. Next base: position 17,916 of record CAZHNW010000083.1, read on the forward strand.
TAAAGTAACCCCGCACGTTCATGCCTTTATCTTTTGCCGCGGTGACGATTTCTTTGAATTTTTCAGCGGTAAAGGGGCGCCCCTGGAGGCGGCATGTTTCTGCTGACTGACTCACCAGGGAAATGTTGATTTCGTTGAAGCCCGCTTTTTTCATCAGGGAGATTATTTCCCGGTCCATGTTTTCCAGGGAGACGCCGTTCATGGCGGAAAATTCCATGGCGGTACCGGTGGATTCTTTCCAGTGTATGATACCCTCGAGGAGGGCGCGGGCCCTTGTTTTCGAAGGGAAGATATTGTCATCCTCGAAGTTTACCAGGCCCGCACCATAAGTGCCGGCGCACAGGGCGATCTCTTTGATGACAAAATCAATTGAGCGGGGGCGCCAGGAGGTGCCCCAGATGGTTCGGCCGGTGCAGAAGGTGCAGGCGTGGGGACAGCCCCGTGAGCTTATCATGGAGACTGCCCGTTTTTTATAAAACCTGAAGTCACGGTCCATGAGCATTTCCCGCGCCGGGAAGGGGAGGCTGTTGATGTCGGGTGACGGCGAACTGATAATCTGTTTTCTTTCTACGTGTTTCGTTTTTATGTTTTCTGCCAGCAGGGGTGCAGAAACTTCCCCCTCACCGGTGATGACGAAGTCGGCCCCTGTCTCGTTCAAAAAGAATTCAGGGTAGAGTGAGGCGTGATAGCCCCCCACGGCAATAAAGGCGGCGGGGTGTGATGCCCTTACTTCCTGAATAATTCGCAGCGTTTCACGGTAGTAGGGGGTGAACATGGATGAGATCATGTAGAGGTCGGCGTTGCTCTCTTTTATCCTTTTGCCCATTTCTGTAAAGTCCATGCCGAAGTGGTAATAGTTTTTATAGGGAAAGGGGGGAAGTTTTTCGTCTCCTGCCATGTATTTTTCCAGGTAGGAGAATTCCGCGGGGAGGGGAAGAATTTTTTTCTTTGGTGTGTGCCCGTTGAGAAGTTCAACTTCGGCACCTGCTTTTTTCAGGGCCGCGGCAATGTAGAGAAGTCCCAGGGGCTGGCGTCTCACCGCTGTGGCATAGAAGTCCCTGACGGGGGGATTGATGAGAAGTATTTTCATTTTATTGTTTTCTTTGCATTGCTGTAATTGAAACTTTGTGTCTTTTTGAATTTTTGTCAAATGATTATTTGAAGTAAACCACTGGCTGCCGGATATGCCGGTAGTACACGACTTTGTCTCTTTGCCGCCCCTGAATGTCTTGACAGGGAGTCCGATCTGTTAGACAAAAAGTAAAAGGGTAAATTCAGGAGGATATTCTGTGAAGATGTTACGGATAAAGTCAGTTTCTGTTTCCCTGTTATTTTTTGTTGTTGTGGTTTTTCCCGCTTTCGGTGCAGGGCAGAATGAGGGAATTATTACCGCAGACCGCGTACTTTTGCGAAAGGGCCCCGGTACTTCTCACGCTGCTGTTGGCAGGCTCATGGCCGGTGAGGTCGTGCGTATTACCGAAAAGACGAAGATGAGGGACAGGCTGAAAAAAAAATATTCACACGGCTATTACTGGTTCAGTATTGCCGCAGACAATAACAGGCGAGGATGGGTCTACGGCCGTTACTGCTATCCCCTGAAAAGCAGAAAGAAAACTTCCCCCTCATCGAAGGGGGCTGCATTTTGGAAAAAGGCATTTTCTCTGAATGAAAAATTTTATCTCGGCCTGGCCGTTGAGGACGCTTACCCTGTTTCAGACAAAAATGGACTTACCGGTTCAGAGGTGCATAGTCTTCCTTTTCTGAGAAAGAAAGGACACTCTCGGGTTCTTCTTTTCTGGCTGCCGGGCAAACTGAAAGGAAAGATTCTTTTTCGTGAAAAAAAACAGATGAATACCTGGTTTCGGCTCATGAGTAATGAAGGTGTGGGGGAAAAAATTGTGAATGCCTCTGTAGTGACCTTTAAGGGGAGACGGGCCCTGGCCCTGGATATCAGGTACATGTCACAGGAGTCTGCCGGTTCTTACAGGATTACCTGCCTGAAAAAAGGGGGCCGCATGGTCATCATGGATTTTGAAGTAACCAGGGGGCCCGGATGGTAGGTGTTTGGAAAATAAGTAAAAAAAAGACGGCCCGGGGGCCGTCTTTTTTTACTTATATATATTCAGCGGTTTTATTTACCGCTTGAGGTTCAACAACTCCTGGAGCATCTGGTCAGAGGTGGTAATGGTCCGTGAGTTAGCCTGGAAACCGCGCTGCGTAACAATCATGTCAGTAAACTGCTCGGAGAGGTCAACGTTGGACATCTCCAGAGATCCTGCTACGATTTTTCCCCGGCCTGCCTGTGATGCCGGACCGGTATTGGCGAGTCCCGAGTTGTTCGATACCTCGAATAGATTTTCCCCGTTTGCCGTGAGTCCCTGTGGATTGGTGAAGACCGCCATGGCCACCTGTCCCACGGTCTGCTTGGTACCGTTGGAGTAGATGCCCGTGATGGTGCCGGAGTTGTCTATGTTGAATGATTCCATGTAGCCCATGCCGTAGCCGTCCTGCTCCACCGCCTTGGTGGTTGATACCGATGAGAACTGGGTGATGCCGTTTATCAGGCCCGCTTTCCCCAGGTCGAGTTTAATGGTACGCACCGTGGGGTCTCCCGCAACGCGGTAGTTTGCGTTTACTGTCAGTGTTCCCTGGTTGAGTTCATCAGGTGTTCCCGCGTCGGCAATAGAAATGAGCCTGCCATCGGGAGAGAATCGAAGGTTCATTCGCCCCGTTGGGTTTGCCTGGTTGTTCTGTCCGCCACCGGCGGGAACATCAAGGGTAATGGGAGTTGATGTGTCGCTTATGGCCGCTGAGGCAGTCCACTGGTTGTCCCCTGTTTTCCATAAGACCATGGTCATCCGGTGGGTGTCGCCTTTCTTGTCGTAGACATCGATATTGGTGGTGACACCTGCCGAGGCGCGCATTCTCCCCGTTGCGTTGGGGGGAACGATATTTTTACGTGAGTCCAGGTTGCACTTGTAACGGACATTATTTGTTTCTCTTGCTTCGATTTTGCTGTAAACGGGAATGACAATATCTTCAGTTGAGCCGCTGGGGTTAACTACCATTTTCCCCGCGTCATTGCGGGTAGCCATCCATCCCTGGACCTTGAGGCCGTTGCCGGGATTGACAAGGGTACCGTTTTTGTCGATGCCGAATGTCCCTGCGCGTGTATAGAAATTTTTATCACCGTCGGCAACAACAAAGAAGCCGTCTCCGGAGATGGCAATGTCTGTCTGTTTGCCCGTGGTTTGCAGGCTTCCCTGGGTAAAGAGCTTGTCGATGGAGGCAATGGTCATACCGAGGCCGACCTGTTTCGGGTTTACCCCCCCCTTGTTCTCTTCGGGTTTGGCGGCGCCTGCAACAGTTTGTGAAAGCATGTCCTGAAAGGTGACCCTGCTTGCCTTGAATCCATAGGTGTTTACGTTGGAAATGTTATTACCCACCACGTCCATACGGGTCTGGTGGTTTTTAAGTCCTGAAACACCTGAAAAGAGTGATCGCATCATAGTGGCATAACTCCTGA
>CAZHNW010000084.1:0-5522 GCA_964534225.1 uncultured Leptospirales bacterium
ATTGCCCTCAATGATTTCCCGTATCTCATCGACAGAAAATTCAGGCACGGCCCTGCCCATGTCCGGGTTGCCGGCAAGGGATTCCCCCCGGTTGACGAGACGATCCGTAAACTCCTCCGCCCTCTGAGGGTTATTTCTCGCAATCCAGGTCTCGATTTCACAAAGTCTCTCGAGGGCTTCGTGTGACCAGATGACCTTCACGTGGCGGGGCCCTTTTTTCTTCTTTTTAGTATTTCCTTTTTCATTTCCTTCCCGGTATAGTGACGTCCCTCCTCGATGTCGGAGATTCCACGTTCTACAGATTCGAGAAGCAGGCGCCTCTCCACCAGGTCATCATACTCAGCGGGAGAAAGAAGAACCCCCGCGGGTTTACCATTCTGAGTAATAACAAGGGGATGGCCTGTCTCCTGCACCCTCTTCAACCATTGTGCCATGCCTGTCTTAAATTCTCCTACGGGTATGATATCACTTAATACAGAAAAAGATCTCATTTTTAACTCCATATTCAGTTCTTTATTATAACTAAATATAGGTATTATTTTAATTAATATCAAGGCTTTTATCCATTAAATTCTTCTCTGTAAAAAACTGCCCTCCGCAGGGGAAACGAAAATGGCGAGGTGAAAAATCGAATTTTTTTGGAAAAATTCTAAAACCTTGAAAAACATGATGAAAATGATAACGAGCAGCTATAAACATACACCCGGGAAATCTCACAGGATTTGAACAATGACGGCACACCTGATGTTGAGGCGACATACACGGAATACGCGGTCTTCGGTACAACTACATACAATGACTACATGCTTGTCGAAAACGGCACCTTCATCAATGACTATGACGGAAAAATCGGGGATAAGACCTATACTGAAAATGATTTCCTCGGCCTCTGGCTGACAAATGAAAATCCTGTCCCATATACATATGATGCTGACACACAGTTGCTGTCCATGACCAAAGATAGTAACGACATCACGGTAATTCTGGAAAATCCTGTCGGTGGGATTGTAACAATAAGAGATGATGGTACAGAGGATGTGGTTGGCCAGATGAAAAAAATCGCCGGCTCAGATATCGACACTTCCGGTGTGGAATACCCCTTCTTCTTTGATTAAGATATTCAAAAAAATCAAAGACCCGTTCATGAGAAGATGACTGCAGGCCCCTTCTCATGAACATCAAAAAAATTCAGATAACATAACAACAACCGATTCATTCTCCCCTCCCCGAATACCGGCTTACTACAAAATGAGTATTGCATTCTCTTAAAGTGTAGTATATAGTAAAACGAAACCAAAATAAATCAGGCAGGAAGTTAAAATGATACTGTCATCTGTAAAAGCAGCATTAAGCCAGGTTTTTCTCTCTCAATATAAAAATGCTCCCCTGGTAATCCAGAAAAAATCCTATGTCCTCCTCTGGATTTTCCTGGTTCTCATTCCCCTGGTAACCGTCGCGGCGGTATCAAATATATTTACCAGAACAGATTTCGGCCAGTTTATCAAGGTAACCATTATTGACACGGTTTTTATTCTATCCATGATTTCGGGACTGTTTCTTCTCAGAAGGGGTAAGTACACCATAACAGTCAACCTGGTTACCACGGTCTTTACAATTCTTGTTCTGCTGGGTAATTTGACGAGGCTTGAAATTTTTATCAAACACGGGGCGAATTCATTTCTCTTTTTCATGTATGCCGTAATTGTTTTTGTTGCCATGTTTGCCTCGAGAAAAATTCTGGTTGCGGTATCACTGGCAATGATTACAACCCATATAGCATTCTACTTTATCGCCAGTCCACAGGTCGCTTCCTCCCTTAAATCAGTTATTCTTTCTCTCTTCATAAACAATGGCCTCTCCCTGGTCATCGTATCTATCCTGTCATACTTCTTTTCATCGATAACAGAAGAATCCATGGAGGCGGTTAAAGATGAACTTGAAAAAAACCAGAACCAGTATTCATCGACCCTCTCACTTCTCAACGCGGTTAAAAAACAGGTTACCAACCTTTCAGAAGCCTCGGACAACACGTCAAAGACCGCCCTCTCCTTTTCTGACACGGCCGAGTACCAGGCAACATTTGTCGAAGAGGTAAGCGCAACCGTTGAAGAAGTTACCGGGTTTGTTGACTCTGTTTCTGAAACCGTTGGCGACCAGTACAGCAGTATCAGCAGCCTTATTGGAATCATCCGTGACCTCTCCGTATCCATCCGGGAAATGGAGGAGCAGATAAACAATGCCCTGGAATCTACAGAAGTCATTGCAGGCAAAATCAGGGCCGGTGATGAATCCCTTAAGAACATGAACAGCAGCATGAGCAAAATCATCAACAGTTCAACTGAAATGACAGGCATTGTCAATATCATCAATGACATTTCTGATCAAATAAACCTCTTATCTTTGAACGCGGCAATCGAGGCGGCACGGGCAGGTGAAGCGGGACGCGGGTTTGCCGTGGTGGCGGATGAAATTTCCAAGCTGGCGGAAAAAACGTCCGCCAGCATAAACGATATTGACAGGCTCATAAACATCAACAACGACGAAATAAATATCGGTATGGATACCGTACAGACCACCATTGATACAATGAAGGCGATTATTGATGGCGTTGAAGATGTGAACAAATCAATGTTGAGAGTATCCGAAAACATGCAGGGCCAGATCAGCAACAACAACCTGGTTACCGAAGAAGCGGATAACGCCAAAGAATTTTCAGACAGCATCAAGACAGCCACTGATGAACTCAAGACCGTTGCGGGTGAAATCTCTGACGCCGTTGCCAATATAAATGAACTGACTCAAACCAATGCCGCGAATGCGAAAAACCTGAACGATATTGCCGAAACCTCAAATAATATCGTAATTTCACTGAACGAGGAAATCAGTACATTCGAATCGTAAAGGCAGTAAGAACAGCAGCAGGATGAAGTGAAGATAATATTCTACGAATAACCTTTCTCTTTTTCATCATCAATCTTATAGGCAGAAGAAGATATCATCAAAGAGGTCCCGTCAATTACGACAGGCTCCTTTTCTTTTTTAACCATATTTTTTACAGCATAAAGATTCCTGTCCGCCTCTCTCAGGACCCGGTCATAGCATTCATCAATAGTGCAGACTCTATCCTCTGTATAATCAATTGTGCGGCAGCCAATCGAAATCCTGTAGGGAATTTCATTCACATTTGAAATAATTTTCTGTATAACCGCCTCTACATTTTTTTCGATCCCTGAGAGATAGATACAGAATTCATCGCCCCCATATCGTGATATGACATCAGTCTTTCTAACAGATTCAAGCAGGGCAGCTGATATTTTTTTTAAAATAACATCTCCCGCTTCATGGCCGCAATTATCATTTACTTCTTTAAAATCATTGCCATCAATAAAGAGTATGGCTGCGACACCTTTCCCGGTTCGTGATCCCTTTGCCATATCCTTTTTCACAAATTCAATGAACCAGAAACGGTTATAGAGGCCCGTAAGCATATCCCTTGTGGCAAGACTGGTCATCTCCTTCAGTTTTCTGATCCGTTCAGTGATATCCCTCAGAATTCCCTCAAAGCTGATGACATCTCCTGTTTTTGTATCAATAACCGGAGAAATAGAAGTTGAAACATATATCTTTTCACCATTCCTTTTCACCAGTTCCCACTCGAGCTCTTTGAGGCGCTCCTTTGTTACAAATACCCTGTGAAAGACTTTTCGTGTAAAATCGGCTGTTTCTTTATCAGGGGACAGCTGCCGATAGTTCAATCCCAAAGCAGATTCTTCATCATACCCGATCAGGCCCAACAGTGAATCATTGTATTCCATCAGGTTGCCCTTCAGGTCAAGGCGATAGTAACCATCGGGAATCTCTTTCATCAACCTCTGGTGTTTTTCGACAATTTCCTGCAATTCCAGTTCTGCCTTTTTTCTGTCGGTAATGATGGTGCCAAAAATCTCAAAATGAGCAATCTCCCCCTCCCTGTCAAACTGGGCGCATACCTCCTGCTGCATCCAGATACTCTCTCCCGACCTGGAGACAATAGGGAATTCCTTCACGGTAAATTCGATCTTCTCACTGAGCTGGTTAAGGTAAAAAGAAATGACCTCGTTTTTATAATCGGGATGAACGAAATCCCAGAAAAATTTTCCATGGATGTCTTCAGGTTCATACCCCGTCTCACTGACAACATATTCATTGAACCTGATAAATTTTCCCTCAGGAGAAAGGCTGTAAACAAAAACCCTGGCATAATTCAACATCTTGTTTATTATTTGAGGTTCGTATAACTGGTAATCTGCCTGTTGCTTTTTCTTTGACACTTCCCCATCCCGTCATTCTCTGTTTATTGACTAAGACCGGAACAAGCCGGCTCTTGACACATGGCAGCCATCCCTGAAGAAAGACCACGCTGCAGAAATGGTAAATATTTTTCTTCACACCTGTCAATGCAGGGCTTTCTAATGAAACCCTGTATACAGGTATACAATATAATACAGAAGTGCCCCTGAAGCAACAAGGGTATTGACAGGTTTCCATGGAGGGGCAATTTCAGCAAGGATTCTCACCGGCACGATACCGCTCACAGCAAGAATCCAGAAGATCGTATTGAGATCAGGCTCAACATGCCAGTTGGCCCAGGCCTGAAGAAGCATTTCAACAGTCATTTTCTGCCAGAGGATAAGGGCCGTTGCGCAAAAAACCGGGAAAAGAACAACATGCCATGAGGATAAAAAAAATTTCACGGCCCTTGAGTCGTACTCTCCACTTATGTTATTTTTGATTCTCTCAATGTCTTTCTGAGTAACTGGTTTCTCTTCGCGCAGTTCTGCATGAAACCGACGGAAAAATTCATCAGATCTTTTTTTCATCAATCGTTGTTTCAAATAATAAGGGCTCGCCAGCAAAAGAATAAGAACAACAAGTACCGGCAGAACCAGGAACCATGAAATATAATAGCCCGCCATGAGTGCCGTCACCGGGATAAGCGCCACTGCCATCATGCCCGGTATATAAAGGGTGTATTTAACTGAATCAATCTCATCGGGGGGAAAGCTCAATGTCACCCCCCAGATGACAGGATAAACAGGCATCAAAAAAACAACCATCTCCAGTTCCCTTATCCCCGCGAGGGAAAAGGGCATAACATGGTGGGAAGTAAAAAAAGTCAAAACAACAAGGTAGATGGAACTTATGGCACAGAAAAAAACTATCTTGATAAAAGCAATAAGAACCCCGCTGCCCGTAGTATTTATATAGCGCCTGTATATATCACCCAGGAAAAGCATGACAAAAAAAGCGGAAAGAAGCGCAATGACCCAGATTTGTCCGGGAGAGTAAAGCTCAACAAAACGCCGCCCCCCGGGAAGTAAAAAATCAATACCGAAAAAAACAATTAACGCCACCACGATATCAAAGGTGAGCTCATTAACATTAAGATATCTTTTTAGTACCACATTTCACCTCACACGTGAAAAACCCTCCAGGGTTTCCGCAGGGAAGTTTTTTCAAAGGAAACATCTGGCCAGCCCAGG
>CAZHNW010000084.1:5532-21201 GCA_964534225.1 uncultured Leptospirales bacterium
CGTACACCCTGTTTTCATCGGCCACGTTAAGTCTCTGTTTCAATGACTTCATACGGTTAATGGCCTCTGAGGCATACCCGATATAACAGGTCCCCAGGCCCAGGGCGTGGGCCAGGAGGGTCATGTTGTAGGTGGCGTACTGTGCGTCCTCCAGGGGGAGACTCCCGTCAGTGGCACCGTGACAGATAATCAGTGCCGGGGCACCATGGAAAAGCCGGTCGATTCCCCTCTCTGCCTCTTCAAGGGCACGGCTGACTGACTCGTAGTTGTTGGCGTAGTAGTTGACCAGTGTCTTCCCCATCAGGGGAATGGTGCCGTAGCGTACCAGGGGGTTTGCCGCAAGGCGGTTCAGGCGTTGAAAAAATTCTCCAATTTCACGGGCTATATCCCAGACCTTTTCGCGGCCGTTTACAATGGTAAACTCCCAGGCCTGGCAGTTACTTCCTGACGGGGCGGTAATGCCGGCACTGACACAATCATCCAGGATAGAATCTTCTACAGGCTGTTTCGTATACTTCCTGATACTCCGGCGTGAGCGGAAAAGGTTCACCAGATCATCGGGTTTAAACTTCCCCGCATCTATAACCCTTTCTTTATATTTGAAGGAAGTAAAATGCGGTGCCACGAGAACACCTTCATCAAAGGAGATGGCCCCTTCGGGGCAGATACTGTAGCAGTGACTGCAGAGCATACACTCGTCTACGTTGGTGACCACCTTTTTCTCCTGGAGCTGCAACACGTCCTTAGGGCAGATACTGATACATTTACCGCAGCGGGTACAGGCTTCATCATTTATGCGGGGCAATAGCTTCATGGACAGACTCCCTTTATGACAAAGTTTCAAAAATAATATTTCATCTTCAGAATAGTACACGAAAAAAACCTGTCCACCATTAAATTTTCCCCGGTGCCTGTAACACTCACCCCTTTAATCATTCAGATATATCACTTTATCTTTTTAACGGATACCCTTATGAAAAATATTATCCGTACAATACTTATTGTTTGTGCAATGGTAACCACTATGGCAGCATATAACAGCACGTTAAACGTAAAAAGAGCTACTTTTGCAGGGGGATGTTTCTGGTGCATGGAATATCCCTTTCAAAAACATGATGGTGTTATAAAGGTAATTTCAGGCTATACCGGGGGCAGTACAAAAAACCCCACCTACGAAGAGGTCTGTTCGGGGAAAACCGGGCATCTGGAGGCGGTGCAGATCACCTATGATCCACGCCGGATCTCCTATGCAGCGCTTCTCGATATCTTCTGGCGTCAGATCGATCCCACCGATGCGGGGGGCCAGTTCGTTGACAGGGGACCACAGTACCGTACCGCAATATTCTACCATGACAATGAACAGAAAAAAATTGCCGAAGAATCAAAAAGAAAACTCCAGGCGTCACGAAGGCATGGAAAAACCATTGTAACAGAAATTATACCCGCCGTCACTTTCTACCCTGCTGAACCATACCACCAGGATTACCAAAAAACAAATCCTGTACGGTACCGCATGTACCGCTTCAACAGCGGGCGCGACCGGTATCTCGAAAAAATCTGGGAAAAATAATTCACCGGCGTGCATCCCCACCATGAAAAATCCCCTTTTTTCACGGAAAATACTCGACATATTAGAGTGCCCATATCTACTGGTTTTAAAAAGAAAAAACCCCTTCAGGGGCCAGGAACCGATATAGAGCTTTCAGAAAAATGGACAACGGGTCTACATTCGACAGAGAGGCAATCAAAAATATTGCCGAAGTCTGCTACGGGCATATGAGCACCTCCTCTAACAGGCGAGACGCACTTGACAGTATTGCACTTACCGCCCGCCGGGAATTCGGCGGCTACTTCGGGTCACTCAACCTTGAAGACCCCGATGAAATATCCGTCAATTTTATTGAGCTTCTCGACCAGATCGTCTTTGAAATCGATGAAAATGACACCGGCGAAGAACGAATCCGGGAATACATCATCGACGACCTCTACCAGCGCATAACCATCTACCTTGAAATACTGAAAGACCAGGAACTCTACCATACGGGACTGATAAACCGTCTTCTCACCCATGAAGACACCATTATTATACGTCATTATAAAATGCGTCAGTATATTCCCGAGCTTTTGAGAGAATTCCATGAACAGCCCAACCTGCAGAAGCCCATTCTCAAATGCCTTCTCGCCTTTGATGCGGAAGATCTCCTCAATTTTTATTACCAGGTGGCGCAGGGACATTACTGCACTGAACTGAAGGCCCTTGCCCTTATCGGCCTCAAGGGTTTTTCAGGAAAATTTTCAAACTGGCAAAAACTAAAGGCTACCGATGACAATACGGCAGCACTTATATCCTTTGTCGAATCCTTTGATACCGGGGCGGTGGCGAAAAACCCCCTCCCCTTCAACCTCAATACGCTCTACTTCACCATCAACTTCATTGAACTCAACCTTGACAGGTTCAGCGAAGAAAACAACCTGCAGTGGATTTTCAAAATATTCAAGTGCTTTCTCGAAATCGATGTAAACAACACCTTTTTTACCAGTATCTACACCAGTATATCAAACATTCTACTTGGACTTGATATCAGTTCAATTCTCCGGCACCTGTCCCACGAAAAAGATCTCATTACCTTCATCTACTTCGCGGACCTGCTCCCCCGCACCATCTTTAACCGTATTACCGTTAAACTCGACACTATACGAAATGATTTTCTCGAAAAGATTCAGGACATTATCGATTCAGAAAAAATTGTTCTCGACGAAGTGAACTCAAACATTACCTCATACCTTCTCTGGAACTCATCCCGGGAAATATAGACGTACCGGCCCTTCTCATTCCCGGTTCTTTTCTTTTTTTTAAAAAATCCCTCTTTCCCCTTGACGATAGTTTTATCTCTTATTACTTTATGTTATGAAGTTACTTTGTATTGCAAAGTAACTTCATAACATAAAGTAATTTTTCCTTTGTATCAGAGAAAAATTTCGGTTATACTCTAAAATCTCCCCGTAAAGGGACCCTGGTTCAGGAGTAAACCTGTTTCGAGAAAAACACGGATTCTTCATTAAAAATTAAATTTAAAAACAAAAAATTTAAAAAAATAGATTCCACGGAGGAAAACATGTTCTCGCTCAGAAAAAAGGTCCTTGACTGGATCATCTCCATGGCCACGAACCACCGCGGCGTAATCTACATTTCCACCCTTATTATAACCATCGCCATGCTGGGGGCTTCGTCGCTGCTAAAGATCGACATGCGCTGGACAGAACTGCTCCCTGAATCGATACCATCAGTGAAAGAATTCAAAAATATCGATAACAACTTCCTGCAGCCGGGGAACATGATTGTCGCCATCACCGGCAAAGACCCGGTTATACTGGAAAAAATTACCGATGAAACGGAAAAACTCTTAAAAAAAGAACTCCTCGCAGATAAAAACATGTCCCTGGCAGAAATAAAAAATAGCGGCCGCCTGGCCCGCCAGGTATACGGCAGAATGCCCGAAAAATGGCTTACAAAAAACATGATGCGCCTTGCCAAACCAAAGGAGATCAGGCGTATGAAGGATGTCTACCGGGACCCGACACTTCTCAACTTTCTTCAACACCTCAATGATGATTTCGAAAAAGAATACTCTGATTCAGAAAATGTAAAAAACCAGGAACGACAGATCGTCCAGTCCCTTGACGGGGTGGAACGCATGGTACAGGGCCTTGCAGCCGCCACAGAAAAAAATGTCCCTCAAAAAGAAATCGCTGACACGGTAAGAGACCTCACCATCGGCAGGCCCTATTACTTCTCACTGGATAATACCATGTCCCTGGTAATGGTAGCCTCTGCCATACCCTCTGACGATGCCGAGGCATGGATACAGCTTGACTACCGTATTGAAGACATCCTGGCGCCCCTGGTAAAAAAATACCCTGGCTATAAAATCGAACGCACCGGCATGACTGCCATCGGCAGGGATGAAATGGATTCAATCGGTCCCTATACCATTGCCATTACCATTACCGCCTTTATTATAATCTTTTTTCTCCTCTGGTGGAACTTTCGCAGCGCCATAACGCCCTTTCTCGCCCTCACACCCATTGTCATCGGTGTCATCTGGTCAATGGGCTTCATCGCCCTGACTATCGGCACGCTGAACCTCATCACCAGCATGATGATGGTGGTTCTTCTCGGCCTGGGCATTGATTTTACTATCCACCTTGCCAGCCGATTTCAGGAAGAAATCGGCAAAGGCACCTCTCTCGAGAAGGCCCTGCGGTTCACCATCGGCAGCACCGGTAAAGGTGTAAGCACCGGGGCCATCACCACGGCCATTGCCTTTATGGCGCTTCTCACTGCTGACACAAAAGCCATCTGGGAATTCGGTTTCTGTGCCGGCACCGGTGTCATCCTCACCCTTGCGGTAACACTCTGGTTTCTCCCGTCACTCCTGGCATCACGCACCGCAAGAATCCGAAAGAACAACGATACCGGTGCGCTGAAAAAGGCCAGGGATTTCTCCTGGATTGGCAGAATTGCCGAAAGCACCGGCGGCCGTTACCGTATCACGATTGCCCTTGCCCTGGTGATTACCATCGCGGGCATCATGGGGGGGAAGTTTCTCCAGTGGGAATATAACTTCATGAACCTTGAACCGGCCAACCTCAGGTCCGTGGAACTCCAGGATGAAATCGTTGAGAAGTTCAAGTATTCCGCAACACCCGGCATGATTACCGCCTCATCCGTTGAGGAGTCACGGGCTCTGCGGAAAAAATTCAAAGAAAAACGCATCGTCGGAGACGTTAACGACATCTCCCTCTGGGTAAGCCGCCCTGATCTGAAAAAGGCCCTGCCCCATATACGAAAACTGAAGAACGCGGTAAACAGAAAAATTATTCCCCCGCGCTTTCACACTCAGGGAAACCGCCGGAGACTCGCCCGTGAAATTGACCGACTCTGGGCCAACATGGTAGAGATCCAGGCCCTCTCCTTTACCGGGGGACAGGACCGGGTCGTTGAAAAAACCGCCCGCCTCGTTTCCCGGCGGGGCAACCGGTCAGCAGGTGTCCTGACCCGGCTGCGGGACAGGCTCAAAGAGGGAAAAAATATCTCCTGGAAATCCGTAACGGACTATTCCGGCATATTTTCACGGCGCCTCCAGGAACAGGTCATCGCCATGTCACGGGAAACCGGCGCCGTTACAGTAGAGATGATACCCGACGATATTCGCAGCCAGTATATCAGCACAACGTCAGAGAACTATCTCATGCATATAATGCCGAAAAAAAACCTCTATGAAAAAGCTGACCTTGAACTTTTCAACAGCGTTGTCTCAACCATAAAGGCGGGGGTCACCGGCATGCCTCAGCTGATCCTGGAGATGAATACGTCAACTGTCGAAGAGGGACGTATTGCCATGCTCCTTGCCATTGGGATTATCATGATAATCCTTCTCATCGATTTCAGAAACCCTTTAAAGGCACTTGTCACCTTTCTTCCCCTTGCCTCGGGGCTGGCCCTGACCCTGGGCACCATGTGGCTCATGGGAGAAAAGCTCAACTATGTCAACATGATAGCTCTCCCCGTTATCATCGGTATCGGCATTGATGACGGTATTCACTTTATGCACCGTTATCTCGATGAAGGGCATGAAAACATGCACAAGGCAGTAACCAGCGTGGGCCATGCCATGCTGATGACATCACTGACGACCATGATCGGTTTTGGAAGCCTCATGTTCTACCTGATGCGGGGAGTTCAGTCAATGGGGCTTGTTCTTTTCATCGGTGTTGCCTGGTGTTTCATCGTTACCATCACCGTGCTCCCCGCGCTGATGATGATTTTCAAAAAAAGACTCATTGCAAAACAGGAGGAATCAGATGAATAGAAAAAAAATAAAACTCGTTATCTCCGGTGCCGCTGCCGCCCTTGTGGCCGCATCTGCCATGACAGTATCGGCCCTGCCATCGGCGCTCTCAATTCTGAGAAAAGCCGATATTGCCGAGGGATACCGCAGCAGCTTCTCAGAAGCCAGGCAGATTATCACCACATCAAGCGGCTCTAAAAGAACACTTGTTATCAGGGGCTGGGCCGTCAACAATGGCGAAAAACAACTTTCCCTCTACCTCTCACCGGCAGATATAAAGGGCCAGAAGATACTGATGACAGGAGACGGTGACAACATCTGGATGTATAACCCGGAGACGCGGCGTACCCGCAAACTGGGAAGCCACATGAAACGTAAAAAGGTCATGGGCTCAGACTTTACCTACGAAGACCAGGCAGGGGGGAAGTTTTCAAAAAAATACCGGGGCCGTGTCACCGGTACCGAAACCATGGGGGACACTGACTGCTACGTACTCCACCTGAGGCCTACACGCAAAGGCCCGAGCTACGGGAAAATCGTGGCATGGGTGGGGAAGAAAGATTACCTCACCCGCCGCATCGACTACTACGAAAAGGACTCACGACGCCCTTTCAAGAGACTCATCATGAAAGACATTCGCCGCGCCGGGAAAAAGAAAATCGCACACAGGATGACCATGACCAATTTAGAAGACCGCACCAGCACCACCATGATCATCACGAAAATACGTTTCGGCGTCAGGATACCTCACCGTATATTCCTGTCACGAAACCTTCAGAAATAGGGGAAGATACCATGACCATGAAAGAATGTGCCGCACCGCTTTTCATACTCCTTCTCCTTGCTGCCGCGCCGGCACTGATGGCAGAAGAGGATATTCCCCTCCCGGGGGATGAGACAAACATTCCCCTGCCGGGAGAGACAAGAACCGCCACACCGGGGTCGAAGGCCGTCACTCTTCGTGGATACGTAGAGAATACCACCACGGTAGAATACCTTGAGGCTACAGAAAAAGAAACACTTCTCAATGCCACGCGTGCACGCCTGAACCTTGGGGGCAGGCCCTCGAAAAATATTGACTACGGTATTGGCCTGGCAGGCCTCCTCTACGCAGGGGCATGCGAATACGATCTAACAGCATACCTGCCCGCCCCTGATGCCGCCACCGTGGCAGTACCGCCCCTCTTTGCCATGAACCTGGAGAACAGCATCTACCTCCAGGAGGCATTTGTGACCCTCTACCTGCCGCACCTGCGCATCAGGGCGGGACGGCACAAGTTTTATACCGGCACGGGCTATGCCTACAATCCCACTGATCTTTTCAACCGCAAGAACCCCCTGGACCCCACCTATGAAACCGACGGCATCGACGCCCTCCTGGTGGCCCTGGAGCTTCCAAAAAATTTCGAGATACAGGGGCTCATTCACATCAATGACAGCTTCAGAAAGGCAGGCTACATGGGACGCCTCAAGGGCCACATCCTCGGCTGGGACATGGCACTCCAGTACACCCATGCCGTCAGAAAACGGTATGATTATTCATCCCTGAACACAATGGCGGGATTACTCCCTGCAGAAACAGATCCCGGATACGCTGCTGCATACATTGCCCTTGCCGAAACCGCCCCGAACTATTACCGCTCTTTTCGCTGGCACTTCGCGGGAGGTGAACTCTCCGGGGAGATCCTCGGCATCAACTTCAATGCCGAAGGTGGATATGCCTGGATAGAGGCAACGGGAAACCAGGGCACCCTGGACAGGGCGGGTAAAAACCATGAGCGGTTTCTCGTCGGGTTTGATTATACCTTCCCCTTTCAGCTCTACGTCATGGCAGAATACCTGCGCATCGGACAGGCGGCATCAAATAAAGAAACTATTACCCTCAATGACCGCCTGGCATACTACAGCGGCGAGACCCTGGCCCTCACAAGAGACACGATTTTTTCAGGGATAACATATCCCTTCACAGACCTGATGGACGGGGCTCTCTACTGCATTGCCGGCATCAATGACGGCAGTGTCATCATCAATCCCCGTATCGACTGGAGTATTTTTCCCGCGGCAAAGCTCATCATTTCAGTCTATGTACCCCTGGGCAGCGAGAAAAGCCAGGTGGGGCGCAGCAGCGTATCGGGTTTTATCAGGGTAAAGATTAACTTTTAAAACAGGCTCTTTCTCCCGGTAAAAGATTTGACACTTCCCCCGCCCCGGGGATTACAATCAAAAAAAAAGGGGGGCTTCGGGTGAAGTTCCCCTTCACCGGGAGAAAACAATGTCACGAGCCCGCACCTTCATTATCAATACTGTTATTCGCTCTACCAGCAAGGCGAATCTCTCACGTCTGAAATTTACTGAAAAAAACCTGGCCACCATGACCCGCAGAATGGAAAATCTCGCCGGGCGTTCCGCCCTGGCAAAAAAAATCGATATCGAAAAGATCGAATGCAATGGTGTCAGGGCGGAACTTCAAAAGAGAAGGGAAAACAGCCACGACGAGGCCGTCATCCTCTACTTTCACGGCGGGGGATACGTGGCGGGATCAACCAAAAGTCACCGTGACCTGACAGCGCGGATTGTCCTCAAAAGCGGCATCCCCCTTCTCTCTGTTGATTACCGCCTTGCGCCGGAGCACACCTACCCGGCACAGATCGAGGATGCCCTGGCCTCATACCGGTGGCTTCTCGAAAAGGACTGGACCCCTGAAAAAATTATCATCGGAGGAGACTCTGCCGGGGGAAACCTGGCACTGGCACTGATGCATGCCATCGAAGAAAATAAACTTCCCCGCCCCGGGGCGGGCTTTTTTCTTTCTCCCTTTACAGACATGCGTGCCACCGGCGATTCCGTAAAAACAAACAGAAGACGCGATCCCATGCTCCCGGCACACAGGATTACTGAACTGGCGGAAATATACGCCCCGGGATACGACCATACCTCTCCCCTGATATCACCCCTCTACGGTGACTTCAGCACCTTCCCCCCCGTCTACTTTACCGCGGGTTCAACAGAGGTGCTCCTCGATGACACACTCAGGATTGTGAAAAAATGTGAAAACGCAGGCGTTGATGTAACCTGCCGTATACGAAAAAACATGCCCCATGTCTATCCTTCACTGGCGGCATTTTTCCCCGAGGGGCGGGAGGCTATCAGGGAAATCTCCGATTTTCTGAAAACAAAACTCTCAGGATGATTAAATTTTTCGCTGCAGCACTGTCACGGCAAACAGGACGCATCTTCATCATAGGCCTGCGATAAAAGCAAGTATGGCGTGAACAGATGCAAAAAAACAGAGAGCTATGCCGCTTCGCCTGTGCAGCAGAAAAGAGACCTTAATAACCCTCAATCCTGTCAGGAGCTGAAAAAACACAAGAAAGAGATTAATAAGACCGAAAACCTGTATTACATTCAATCCTGCAATTTTCATTTTCTTCTCCCTATAACGCCTTTATGGTATGACTGGCCTTTCCCCTGCTGCCATGAAGGTTGCAGTTACCCTCTGCCTCGATGACCGTATCACCATTGACAGTCACAGTAAATTTGAGAATAAACTTTTCATCATCAGGTTTATTGAAAGCAGAATATTTCCATTTTTTGAATTCTTTGCCATTAACCTTGACAACCACCCGGTCAGTGTAATGCAAAAAATTGTTTCCATCATGCGTCACCCTGATCGTCACGGTAACATCACTTCCCTTCTTTGCAGTTGCCGGTGCTTCAATAGACACGCCTGTTTTATCTGCCAGAAGAGATACTGTTAAAAACAGAAAAGCCGGAAGGATACACAGTGTCAGTACTTTTTTTCTCATCATGTCTTTCCCCTTACAAAACAGATTTTAAAATTAACAAATACCATTCACAGGACCGGTTAATATTCTTATTACGCATATTAACAGGCAGGACCTTTGAGCAAAAAAATTTAACAGCTGTTTTATACTACTATTATCTCTTAGAGAAAACAACAGAAAAATAATGTATGTGTATTTTCAGTCCCGGATGTCACCGCCGCGGCTCTCTCCCTTTGCCTGGAGAATCTTGACGGAAAGAATCCAGAGATTCGGCTTCATGCCGCTGCCGGCAAGATAATGCCTGCTCTTTTTCACCAGGGCGGAAAGGCGTACCTTCAGCGCTGCAGGAACATCACTGGAGGGCATCTCCAGGGGCAGGGGAACAAGGCGTATGCCATAGATCTCATTCCTGTCCCGGAGGGGCCTGACAACAAGGGGGAAGTAGACTCCCTCCTTCATTTTTTTCTCCAGGAGCTGCTCCGAGGTTTCATCCGCGGCATCGATCCAGAGGTTCAGCGACCCGTCACTGATGAGAAAGCGTTTTTTACTTCCCCCCCCATTGAAAACAATACCCTCTTTCCCGAAAATTTCTGCAAGGCGGGAAGTAACATTATTCTGCAGGGCCTCGCTGCGAATAACACGACTGCCCGCAAGGCGGTCATAGAGTTTAGCCAGGGAATAGGGATTTTTCGGGGGATTGTCACTGTAGATTTCCTCCGCCTCAATTCGGGGACGCGCGTAGGAGGGACTGTACCTGTTTACGGTGAGGATACCGCGGCGCCAGGAAGAATCATTCTCCCGCGCATGGAAAAAGCGACCCCTCTCGAAATAGAGCCAGCGTGCATGGCCCTGCGCGTCATAGACCTTCTTCCGGTAGCCGAGGTAAATGGTTTCACCTCCTGATGACGCGGCAAGGCGGCTGAAAACCTCGCCTGTGTGATGATTCAGCTTTCCCAATAAAAAGGCATAAATGGTAATATTTTTTTTGCGTGCCGCCATGCCGTACTGTTCCGGGTACCGGCTCCCCTTCAGGGGGGCGTTGCCCACAACAAGGATAACGCGCCTGCTTCCCTGTCTCCATGAAATATTCTTAACAGAGTAATTCAGGGCCTCGTTAAAATGTACCGCCCCGGCAGGGCCCCGCGGATTGACCCGTGCAAGGTGTTTTTTCAAAGCCAGGAGTGAATTGTCAAAACGCGCCATGTTACGATATGAATATTTTTGCGAAAAAGGAATAAAATAGATGCGTGTATCCACCCCTGCTTCATCAATAAGGCGGGCGGCGCTCCCCTGCAGGGCCCGGCGCAGGCCCGGCCATTCCCTGCTCATATGCGCAGACATGTCAACCATCAGCACACAATCCAGTGATGTTTTCGAACTTTCAAAACTGCGCCTGCCATAACCGGCAAAGGCCTCGTCTGTCTCGCGCAGGGCAAGGCGGGGAAGTGACCCGGCCCGCACGGTAAAGCGTCCCAGGACACGTTTTTCCTTTACTGAATAGAGAAGGCTCTTTGCCTGCACCTGTTTACCCTTTCGCGACAGGGTTCCCATGAGCAGATACTCATAGCTCCCGGTGGCGGCGAAACGCTCGAGATCTGCCGCGGTTATCTTTGTGCGGTAATCGATGCGGCTCCGGTGAAGGTCAGCGGTTACAGAACGATATTCAGCCACCTGGACCTTTCGGGTCACGCGCAGGGCAAAGGCCACAAGACGGGCATAATCACGCCCTGCATTTTGAGGGAGTTTTTTACTCACCGCGGCTACACGATAAGGGAAAACAGCAACCTCTCCCCGCAGGGGGATAACCCCTGGCAAAAGAAAAATTAAGAAAAGAAAAAAAACTGTTTGCCCCATACCTCTTGCTTTCATGTCACCTCTGCTGTCCGCGTTGATAATGGACGTGCTGCACATTCAGCGCATACATCATCCCCTGTCGGTTATGCAAC
This sequence comes from uncultured Leptospirales bacterium, assembly GCA_964534225.1. Taxonomy (GTDB): domain Bacteria; phylum Spirochaetota; class UBA4802; order UBA4802; family UBA5550; genus CAZHNW01. The sequence goes on from CAZHNW010000084.1 coordinate 17,116, forward strand.
AACTCTGATAAAAACACTTCTCATTTTTTCACATATTCCTAAGCGAGATTTTTTGCAAGGAAAATACGTGTTTTGATACTGAAGGCGTGAAAACGCTTTCGCGCCTTCAGTATCAATGATCTCCTCAATTTTGTTTCAAAAACACCTCCTGTTTCGCCCCTCAATAAAATTAATAAATCCTTTACAAAAAAACCGACGCCTGTATACACATCTTTAAGAGAGAGAAAGGTCCGCAAAAATAAAAAAAGTTGCCTGCCCCGGCAGGATGACACCGGCATAGAAAAAATAAATTCTTTTCATTAATAAAGTGGGTATGGCGAAAAGAAATAGCAATGCCGCCGCGGGCTGCAAATTTACTATCACATTAACAAGCGAGAGGTAAACATGAAGGAAGTTGTTATTGCTTCAATAGTCAGAACACCTATCGGCTCCTTCGGCGGTGCACTCAAGACCGTTCCTGCCGTTGATCTGGGCGTCGTAACGGTTAAGGAAGCCATGAAACGTGCCGGAATATCACCGGAACAGGTACAGAATGTCATTATGGGCCACGTGCTGCAGGCGGCACAGGGACAGAACACCGCACGCCAGGTACTGATCAAGTCAGGAATACCCCAGGAAATCCCGGCCATGACCATCAACAAGGTCTGTGCCTCCGGGCTCCGTTCCATATCCCTGGCGGCTCAGAGCATCAAGGCCGGCGATGAAGACATCATCGTGGCAGGGGGAATGGAAACAATGAGTATGGCTCCCTACGCCCTCAACAGCGCCCGCTACGGGTACCGCATGGGCAACAACGAAATAGTCGACGTGATGATAAATGACGGCCTCTGGGACGCCTTCAACCAGTACCACATGGGCATTACCGCGGAAAACGTGGCTGACCAGTGGAAACTGACCCGTGAAGAACTCGACGAGTTCTCCCTGAAGAGCCAGCAAAAGGCCGAAGCCGCCATCACCTCGGGCCGTTTCAAAGATGAAATCGTTCCCGTGGAAATCCCCCAGCGAAAGGGCGACCCCAAGATATTCGATACAGACGAGCACCCCAAGTTCGGCACATCCATGGAAAGCCTGTCCCGACTGAGACCCGCCTTCAAAAAAGACGGTGTCGTTACCGCAGGGAACGCCTCCGGCATCAATGACGGCGGAGCAGCCGCGGTGGTCATGTCCGCTGATAAGGCATCCGAACTCGGCATCAAGCCCATGGCAAAAATCGTTGCCTATGCCTCCGCGGGAGTCGACCCGGCAATAATGGGCACAGGCCCCATACCGGCAACACGCAAATGTCTCGAAAAGGCGGGATGGACCATCGACGACCTTGAACTCATCGAGGCAAACGAAGCCTTTGCCACTCAGTCACTGGCAGTCAACCGCGATCTGGGATGGAACACGGACATCGTCAATGTCAACGGCGGCGCCATCGCCCTGGGACACCCCATCGGCGCATCAGGTGGCCGCATACTTACCACCCTTATCTATGAAATGCAGAAAAGAAAACTGAAGAAAGGCCTTGCCACCCTCTGTATCGGCGGCGGCATGGGTCATGCCATAGCCATCGAAATGCTTTAAAAACAATCCTTATCCTCCCCCCGCCAGGGGGGAGGAATAGATAAAATGTACCGCATAACCTTCACCATCACCGGCAGCGAAAAAAATCTCATCGAAGAACAGCTCTTTGCCCTGGGAGCAGCAAGCATCTCATCGGCCCCTGTGAAAAACGGCGATCTTACCCTGACAGTATTGACAGAAGATCCCGGAGAGATAAAAAGATACTTTAAAGGTAAAGACCTTCATGTTGCCCGCCTCACAGAAAAGGACTGGAAAAACAGCTGGCTCAATGATTATCACGGCAGTCTCATTGGTGATGATATTTTTGCCGGCCCTGACCCCGAGGCACTGGAGGCAAAAAAATACCGTTACTTTATACACCTTGACCCGCGCGATGCCTTTGGCGACGGACGTCACCCCACCACCATTCTCTGTATCAAAAGACTTATTCAGGTCATTAAAGAAAAAAGAGATGATGCGGGGAAGTTATACCTTCTCGACGCCGGTACCGGCAGCGGGATCATCGCCATTGCCGCGGAGAAACTCGGCATCGGCCATATCGAGGCAGTTGAACTCGACGAAAACGCCTGTACCCGCGCCGGGGAAAACATCACGAGAAACAACTGCCGCGCCATCAGTCTTCACCATGGAGACATTGCCTCCTTTGTCCCTTTCCGAGACTGTGACATTGTCGTGGCAAACCTGCTGACGGCAGTAATACAAAAAAATATCCATCACCTGAAAAAAATAACCGCCCCCGGCGGAAACATCATCGCAAGCGGTATCGGCACAGAATGGAAAAAAGAAATAGAGAATACCTTCAAGGAAAACAGACTATTCATTATTTCATGCGATGAATGTGACGGCTGGCTCTGCTACCACCTCAAAATTTCTCCTTGACATTACCCGAAACTGGTATACCCTGAAAAAACTTCACCGCAGTATGGTGAAACATTCTGCCCGGATGATACTGATGAAAAACCAGGAGAGAAGTTATGCGTAATATCATATCTATCACAACATCACTTGTGCTGGCCCTTTCCCTTTTTGCCTGTACCCAGAAAAAAAAGGAAATGACTGTTAAAGACTTCGCCAGAATCGATATCGAAATCACAAAGACAGACCTGAAACCTGAAAGCAAAAGAAAGATAGCCGAAAAATACGGCTACACCCTCGAGCAGTATGAATCCTTTGCCAGCCGTGTCGAAAAGGACACAAAGCTTCAGGAAAAACTCGGAGAGATTCGCCTGAAAGACCAGAAGAAAGCCGAAAAATAATTTTTTACGAAACCGGGGCAAAAAGAAAGAATGGAAATTTCCTGTCCACAGTGCAGCCAGAAGTACCAGCTCCCCCCTGAAAAGGTGGACGATAAAAGGGTCTATTTCTACTGTGAAAACTGCGGCCACCGCATCGTCATCGATCGTACCCGTGAAGGATGGTTCTCATTTCTGCCCCTTAAAAATCGACCCCTTACCGCTACAGACCTTTTCGACGGGGTGTTTCTCTCATTCAGCAGAAAAAATATTCTCTTCACCTATATGGTTCTTCTCTTCTTCAGCCTCTGCGGGGGAATATTCGCCCTGATCCTGCGGGGTAACTTTGACTTCTTCGGCCGCCATCTCTTTCTGACAGGTTTTCTTGCATGGATACTCATGCTTGTCGCCATATGGCTCTTTGACATGCATCTCTATTTCATCTCAAAAAATATCACTCACCGCATCGAAACCGGAGAAGAAACCTTTTACCGTGAATTTACCGGGGATTTTAAAACCGATTTTTCCTTTCTTTTCACTGTTTCCGCGGGGATACTCATCATCTTTACCATTCTGCTCTTTCCCGTCTACCTGATGAAGAGCCACTTCAGTTTCGTCTACACCGGTTTTTTCTCAGGCCTGCTGCTTATCCTGGGGGCACTCTTTTTCTTTACCGCCTTTTTCAGAGACCAGCTCATTGCCTTTATCGCCATGAAACCCCGCACCTTCCGAGAGGCAACAAAAAGCCTGGGGCGTTTTATCGCCGTTGAAGCAGTCAACATTCCCCTCTACAGTTTTCTCAATGCCGTTATAAGCTGTTTTCTCATTCTGGTGGTCTTTGCCATCATGGGCAGCGCCGCGGCGGTAATCATCTGGAGCGCCACTGTATTCATTTCTCCTGAACTTGCGGGGCAGCTGCATAATTTCAGCGGAACATTTTCCAGTCTCTCCGGCGAAGTAGAAACCATGGGAAGCGGCATTATCCTCGGGATATTCTTTTCCACCCTGGTTTTTCTCTTCATCACCGCCTGGATCGTCAACCTCGTACAGGCCCTGGCGGTAACGGCACTGCGTATCATGTCATCCAACCCGGGGCGTTCCATTCACCGCGGGGTAACCTTCACGGTCATGGCCGTAACAGCACTGGTAATAATACTGGCTGCTGCGGGGCTGGTTTTCTAATATCGCCCCCGGTCGTCCCTCCATCCCCCCGAACTCATTTCTTTCCACTTTTTCAGCTTAATGCCCTCACCTCGCCTCCGGCGCGCCACTCTCCCATTAAAAATTG
>CAZHNW010000085.1:0-20567 GCA_964534225.1 uncultured Leptospirales bacterium
AAAGCGGTTCACTGGTGGTAAAGGTCAACGGAACTGAGGCGGGTACCGACAGTGACAATGATGACGGTACCGGAACCATATCCGGTGAAGGCATCAGCAGCGGTACCATCAATTACTCTACCGGGGCTCTGACCCTTGAGCTGACAACACATCCCGGATATGCCTCGTATAATACCTCGGTAACAGGAGATTTCTCCTACAAGATCGCGGGGGATGATGGTGCCGGTGCCATCACAAGTTCCACCGGTAAGATTGACACCGCCGCGGGGGCTTCCAATACCATCGATTATGATACGGGGGGCATCGAGTTTGCCCTGACTTCCGACATGCTGAACACATCAGTGAACCTGCGGTACCGCTACCAGGTGCCCCTGGCAAAGAAAACCATCGGTGAGCAGGTTGATGTTACCGACCCCTTTACTGTTTCTTCGGGAACAGATGTGGTAACGGGTACCATCACACTCCCTGATGGAAGCTGCCTGGTTCCCGCATCGATAGCTTTTTCAGTTGATGATGGCAGCGGCGCGAGTGCCTTTACCTCGTATACTGAAGTTATTGGAAATAACGGAACTGCCGCAATCAGCGCCGATGAGATTGGTGTACCGGGGACATTGAATTTTGCCACAGGCGCAGTGAGTTTTACTCTTTTTAATAATTTTGGTACAAATCCCGTGGTTACCTGTACCTATTCTCATATTACCGTGGGTGAGAGAATTTTTCTCGGATTTTTCAAAAAGTCCGGAACCAATAATATTACCATCATGGATCTGAACGGCACATCCATAGAGAAGTACTGGAAGTTTGATTCTCCCGTTGACCTGATTACTCAGAATGAGGCGGGATCGAACATCCTGGAGCTATACCTTTACGAATAATCCTTGCATAAAGGGCCGGTTTTCGTCCGGGAGCCGGCCCTTTTTTTTTTTATCCTTTCGTTTTGCTGAACTTTTAACAGTGATGTGGAGATGGGAAGTTTCTGCCCCCGGGCCTCCGGGAGTGTCCCTGCCAGGTTCTACAGAAGGCTCATGCGAAACATGACTCCCGTGGTGGCCTGCGCGTTATAGATAAAGTTATCTTCGTCACCCGTGTCTTCTTTCATGGTGGGCAGAACCATAAGCTGGCCCTTTATCCCGATAAAAATATCGGTAAAACGACCAACCCTGAAGGTGAACCTGAAGCCAAAATCAAGGGCAACCTGAAAATAGTTCATCGATAGAGTAAAATCGTAGTGGTTCGGATCAAGAGCAGCATCATTGACAACAATTTCACTGTGAATGAGCTGCGTAAAGCTCAAGCCGGTAAGAATACTGAACCTGAAGAAACCGCTTCCGAATGAGAAAACCGCATCAACCGGCACTTCCAGAAAAATGATATCAGTCCATGCGTCACTGGTTCCGAATCCGGTGCCGTCGGCGGCAACGGAAAAGTTGACATATCCTGCGATAAACCAGACCCCTGAGTGGATTCCAATGGTGGGGGTAAACATTTTTTCATAAATGATGCCGCCGGTATAGCTCACTCCAGGGGACCATGAAACTTCACTGTCCTTTACCGCGAAGGCGTTCATGATACCGGCACCGCCGCCGAAACCGATTGCCGTACCGGTATGCTTCGTCGGTTTTTCTGTCTCCGCGGAAAGGGTGGTTACACCCAGGAGCAGGAGAGCAGCAATGAGAACAATTTTTTTACCCACAGAGGCCGCCTCTATTTTTTTTCTTCCATTATGCATGTGCCGTTGAAAAAAGACCCCGGTTCTATGGAAATATCCGGTGTGATGATGTCGCCGCCGGTTTTACTTTTTTTGAAGAGTTCCACGCGCTGGGTGGCGGTAATCTTGCCGTTTATGTCGCCGCTTACTGATACTATCTTCGCCTTTATGTCAGCACTGACCGTAGCTTCCCTGCCGATAATGAGATGACCGTCTGTTTCGATACGGCCTCTGAAGTTTCCTTTTATTTTCAGGGAATTTTTAAATTTCATGTTACCCTGGAATTCAATGTCATCAGCGATGACAGTATCTATCTTATTCTCGTCTTCGACGAGTTCTTTTTCTTTTATATCTGCCATTTTTTACTCCGTCAATTGATTTTTGAGAGTAACAATTCCCCGGAATTTTATCCTTCTGAAGGGCTTAAAAGGGGGCCATTCAGAGGCGGCTGTCACTAAAGGTGAGAACCGGGGAGGGATGCTGATTATCTCTCTGCGTAACTGTAGAGGGGAGGGGCTCAAATGTCAAACAAAAAGGCGGTACTGTCACAGGTTACTGAATTAATGGTAGACGTTAAGGGGGGGAAGTCATACTTTTGACAGGGCCGCAGGACATGCCTGCAAAAACAAAAACAGGATAGTTATATGGATGATGTTTTACGTGCCGCCACCGAACTGGGGCTTTTGATCAAGGATACCGACATTTACCAGGAATTTGCCCGTGCCAGCGCTAAAGTTGAGGCCGATGAAGAGGCCCTCGAACTCCTGCAGTCGTATTCACGCATGGCAGAAGACTTTCAACAGCGGGAGAGTGCGGGTGTCCCCATAGAGGTTTATGAAAAAGATGAATTTCAGTCCCTTATTGACAGGGTCAGAGCACATGAAATACTTGCCCGTTTCCTGGAGACGCGTGACGGCTACATTGAATTTCTTGCAATGGTACAGACTGCCATCGACGGCTGATGTAAACTTCCCCCTTTGAAAAATTCTAAATTATTATCTTGACTTTCATATTTCACTGTTTTACTATTAAACCTGTTGCATAACTGGCAGTGAAAGACATGTCCGCCCCAACCCAGGCGAGGCTGATGTCCTCTTTCCCCGGATTCGCAACAAGTCTATTAGGTGCATACTCGTAATGATGTGACATTCATTGTATTTATGTGCATAAAAGATTGTAACAAGGTGTTGCGGTAATTGTCCTATTCTCTGTTCTCACAACGCTACTGATACGAAAGGAGTTACGTGAAATGCAACCAGACCTTGAAAACCTGAAAAAAAAGGTAGCAGCAAACCGTGACCTGGTAGACCGTATAACGGCTAAACTGCCCGGCTTCAGCGGTTATGTCGAAAAAAATGAACTCTACAGTGCTGATTCTGTCATACGGGAGTTCATGGTGGACAGGCTGAAACGTTTTAAAAGTGACGTAAATACTCTTTCCGCCGATTTTTTTAAAGAAGGAAAAACAGATATTCTTCCGGATATTGATTCACTGAACCTTAATTTTGAAAAAATAATGAACCTGGTCCGGTATGCTGACTACGGTTCTTCCGGGTCTCTCTCAAAGGTAAAGGTAAATGAAGAAGACATGAACCGTCTTCTCGAATACGACTGGCGTCTCATCAGCCGCCTTGATGAAACTGAAAAGTTCATCGAAGAACTGCGCAGTGGCGAAGGTGAAACAGCGGAACAGCTTAAAAAAATCAAAGAAGATCTGAGAGATTTTGAGCGTGCCTTTGAAGACAGGAAAAACGTTTTACTGGAGGTTTTATAAATGGCTCTTATAGATGTTGTTCAATGGAAAAACAGCAAGGATGAAGTAATATACCGTTTCCCCGAGGGAGGCGTTTCCATGGGGGGGCAGCTTATCGTTATGGAAAACCAGGAGGCTCTTCTTTTTAAGGAGGGGCAGGCCCTTGATACATTCGGGCCCGGCCGTCACACCCTGAAGACAGGGAATATACCCATCCTTGAAAAACTGGTTAATCTCCCCTTTGGGGGCAAGACACCTTTTCCCGCTGAAATTTATTTTATTAACAAGACTGAAATTCCCAACCTGAAATGGGGCACCAAGCAGGCAATGCAGATAATGGACAGGAAGTTTAACCTTCCCGTTCCGGTGCGCGCCTTTGGTAACTATTCACTCAAGATTCTCAACACCAAGGCATTCATTACCATGGCCATAGGTACATGGCAGGCCTTTACCACCGATGCTATTGGCACTGCCCTGCGTGACCAGATTATTCTTCCCAAGCTGCAGGACCTGATCGCCGAGTTTATCATCAAGCAGAATATCCAGATTTTTGACATTGTAGCCTACTACGATGAAATCGGAAGCGCCGGCAAGGCAAAAATTGTTGAAGATTTCACCAGTTTCGGTGTGGAACTTGTCCGTTTTGCTGTTGAATCCATCAATATTCCCGATGATGACGAGACTGTGCAGCGTCTCAAAAAGGCCCTGGCTGACAGTGCAGAAATCAATATCGTGGGCAATGATAATTACCGTATGAAGCGTACTTTTGACACCATGGAAAAAGCCGCCTCGAACGAAGGTATGGCTGGTACCACCATGGGCGCCGGTATGGGATTCGGCATGGGAAACCAGATGGGCCAGATGATGAACCAGGCTACGGGAGCCCAGGGCGCCCAGGGTGGCGGCCAGCAGGCGCAGGGAACTCAGCAGGTTGCCTGTCCCAGCTGTCAGGCAATGAATCCGGCTACGGCAAAGTTCTGCGGAAGTTGCGGAAAGCCGATGCAGGTTCCGAAAAAGGCATGCCCTGCCTGCAACGCTGAAATTCCTGCAGATGCGAAGTTCTGTCCCAGCTGCGGAGCCAACACACAGGGTAGCGCCTGTGTCAAGTGCGGGGCGCAGCTCCAGCCGGGGGCAAAATTCTGCCCTGAGTGCGGGGCCCAGCAGGGATAGGAGGCGACATGTCATCATTGAATTGTACATCATGCGGTGCCCCCGTTGAAGTTCAGAACCGTTTCAGCAAGGTGCTGGTATGTAATTATTGCGGTACCCACCTGAAGGTTGGCGGTGAAGAAGGTCTTACTGAACAGGGGAAGTATCCGAAAATGGCGGAGTTCCCCTCTCTCCTTGAAGTGGGTAAACGTGGCTCCATTCTCGAAAAGCCCTTTGTTGCCCTGGGGAGAATGCAGTATAACTGTGAGGGGGCCCGGTATAACGAATGGTTCCTCGATTATGACGGCGATACCGCCTGGCTCACTGAAGACGAGGGGACCTTTACACTTTTTACCGAAATGTACGAGGCTGTAGAACTCCCTGATGTTTCTTCCATCAGGGCGGGGCAGAATGTCGAGGTTGCCGGTAAAAGGATCATGGTAAAGGAAGTTGGTAAATCCACTGTTGAAGGCGGTGAGGGCGAGCTCGGTTACTATGTCGAACCCGGAACCGAGGTGACCTATGTCGATGCCGTGGGTGATGGAAAGAAAATTTCCATTGAGTATTCTGAAGGGGAAGTTGAACTCTTTACAGGACGTCCCCTGTTGCGACGGGATATTGTCCTCTCGTAAAAGGATTGGTGAATTTTTACGTCCTGGACCAGAAGAAAGGGACGTGGCGTGAGAAATATAACTTTATTTTCGAAGACCAGCACCACGTAACGTATTTTGTAATATGAGGAACTGCTCATGACCAGCGAACAAGACAACCTGAAGGCCCTGAAGTGTGAAAAATGCGGCGGAGACCTGGCGCGGAGTTACCGGGTTGAGGACGAAGACGAAGAAATTCCGGTGGCGAAATGCCTCAACTGCGGGGCTGAATATGACCAGGGCAGCCAGCTTTATTATGAGTTCTTTGCCGATGATTTTACCCTCGATAAAGACAGGAGTATTTTTAAACTTGGCCTCAAGGGAATGCTGCAGGGAGTAGAGTATGAAATAATAGGGCGTATCCGCTACCAGGAGGAGGACGAATACGAGGTCTCCACCTGGGACGAGTGGCTCGCCATCAACAGTGAAGGAACCTATCATTATTTTGTTGAAGAAGACGGAGAGATCAATTCATACGAAGAATATATCCCCGAATCAATCGATCTTGAGGGTGATCCCGTCGACTTCGAAGGGAAGAAGGTTTCCCGCGATGAGGCATATATCGGCCGTATCGTCTATGCTGAAGGGGAACTCCCCTGGAAGCCTGAAATCGGTGAACCCGTTACCATGTTCGATATTAAAAAAGACGGCATTCATTACAGTATCGAACAGTCAGAAGGGGAAGTCTCCATCACAAAGGGTGACAGGATTCCTCACAAGGAGATTATCGACGCCTTTGGTGAGGCTGAACATAAAGAACTCTATGAAAAAACCATGGCCGGGAGAAAGAAGTACAGGATAAAGGCTTTTATTTATCTTGCAGCCTTTCTTCTTTCATTCGGACTTATGGTGGTAAACTGTTCAACAGGCACACCCGTCAAGGGAGTTATGGACAATCGGAAAATTATTACCCAGAACCAGGTGCTGATAGAAAAGGGAAAACGAAATTATTTCAGCCAGGTTCTTTATGGTCCCTTTACTATTCCGAAAAAGAACAAGCTCTACGAATTTGATTTTAAACTTGATGAAAGGGTGCAGCGTCTGCATCTCGAATGGCAGTCTTTCAGGTTAATGCTCATCGAGGAGACGCGCCTCAACAAGGCCACAAATAACCAGGAGAATTATGATACCCTGAAAAAAATACTTACCGATATAGATATCCAGAAAGACCCGGTGGAGTCCTTTGTTGCCACCGGTGATTTCTGGGATGAACAGGGGTATGACAGTGACGGCCACTGGCATGAAAGTGATCTTACCGCCTCCTCTGATTTTGTTTTGGAGAAGGCGGGTAAATATTACGTCTATCTCGAACTCTACAGTAACAAGCGGCGCCGCGTTGACGCTGTTAAAATCAAGCTGACACGCGTTGGATCTGTCCGCTATTATGTTATACTCTGGATTGTTTTTCTTATTCTAATGCTGATGAACAGGTCTAAGTCAAAGACTTACAACCTGCTGCCTTTTGACATGGCATAAAGGAGAAACTGCTTTATGGTTAGAACTATTATCGTCGTTGTACTTCTTATGGGAGGGGGGCTTCTTATGGCCACTACCTATGTCGGGTATCCCCGTGCCGGCAAGACTTATATCAAACAGCACAGGGAGAAAAGAAAATCCCTTCGAACAGGAAGCGGCTATTACGGTTATGGCCCCCGTTATTACGGCTCCCGGAGTTTTCGCGGCGGTGGTAAATAAATTTTGCATAACAATGATTGTTAAATTACGAACAGGAGGGTGATTTTTATGGAGTGGTCTCAGATGCTTTATGGTATAATCGATACAGTCATCTACTCATTTGTGGGTTTGATTGTCATGGGAATAGGTTTTTTACTGATAACACTCTTTACTCCCTTTTCAATCAAGAAAGAGATTGAAGATGACCAGAACACATCACTCGGTTTGATTATCGGGGCAGTTATAATCGGTGTTGCGATTATTATCGCCTCTGTTATCAGTTCACCGTCAGGGGGCAGCTACAAAAAAGCCGCCTCGGTGAAAGTAGAACAGACTGTTAAATAAGATTACAGGGTGAAAAAAAATCTTTCTATTTTTGAACAGAGAATACTCTTATTCTCTGTTTTTATTTTATCCCTCTGCGGGATAACCTACGAACTGGTACTGGGGTCACTGGCGACATACCTTCTCGGCAACCCGGTGCAGCAGTACTCTATAACCATTGGTTTTTTTCTCAGCTCAATGGGCCTCGGTTCGTACCTGTCACGGTATATCCTCAAGGACCTGATACGAAATTTTATCCGTATAGAGGTGGCCCTCGGTTTTTTCGGCGGGGTCAGCGTGATAATACTGAACTATCTTTTTACCTTTTCTGCCTCCTTTTATCTTCTCCACATTTTTACCCTTGTGGTGATCGGCACACTGGTAGGCCTGGAAATTCCTCTTTTGACAAGAATTCTTCGCCGTTCAGGGGCCCTGAAGGATATTCTTGCAAATGTGTTGACCCTGGATTACCTGGGTGGGCTGGCGGGGTCACTCTTTTTCCCTCTGCTGCTCTTTCCCTTTGTTGGGCGCATCCTCACATGCCTGATTATCGGCATCGTCAACGTGGTAGTTGCCCTGCTGGTGACGGTCAGGATCGATTATTCAGGTAAGCGAAAATCAGACTACCTGGTGCCTGTCCTCGCGGTGGTACTGCTCCTGGGGCTGGTGATAAACTCCGGCGCCATTACTCATTTTCTCGAAAAGAAGTTTTACTTTGATGACGTGGTTTTTTCCCAGAGGTCCCGCTACCAGGAAATTGTTCTGACCCGCAATGGTGACGATTTCCGTCTCTACCTGGACGGTTCTCTCCAGTTCAGTACCTTTGACGAGTACCGGTATCACGAGATGCTGATCCTTCCCGCCATGGAACTTTCTCCGGTGAAACAAAAGAGGGTTCTTATCCTGGGAGGGGGAGACGGCCTGGCGGTAAAAAAATGTCTTTCCCGGGGGGATGTGGAGTCTGTCACCCTGGTTGAGCTCGATCCCCTGATGATCGAACTGGCTAAGGGTAATTCGTCATTGAAGCGCATCAATGCCGATGCCCTGCGTGATCCCCGGGTAAAGGTCGTTGTCGGTGATGCCTTTGACTACCTGGTGAAAAACAGGTCTCTCTTTGACGTGATAGTTGCCGACTTCCCCGATCCACATGACGAGGTCATCTCGAAGCTCTACACGGTACAGTTCTATTCACTGGTGAGGCGCGCCCTTCGACACGGGGGCGTTTTTGTCTCGCAGTCTACGTCTCCCCTTTTCGCGCGGGAGGCCTTCTGGTGTATTCACAATACCATGAGTGAAATTTTCCGGGAGGTGGTGCCTTACCATGTTTTTGTGCCCACCTTTGGTGACTGGGGTTTTAACATGGCCTTCAGGGGAGGGGGCGTTGACTTCCTGCATGAAAAAAAAGAGAAAGAGGCGGGGGGGAAGTTTTACTCTCATGCCGCCTTTACCGCGGCGCGCCATTTTCCAAAAGATATTGATAAGGTGAAAACTGCTCTGAATACCTTTAATAAGCCGGTACTCTACCACTATTACATCAAGGGATGGAAGAACGTTGATTACTGAGGGGCATGAAAAAAGCCGTGAACGCTGTCACGGCTTCGCATGGAACCACTTTTTCGTGTGATTAACCGGCGGCTTTGACCACCTTACCTGATCGGATGCACCGTGTGCAGACGCTTTTTCTCACGACTCTTTTGTTCTCAAGAACACGGATACGCTTGATATTGGGGCGCCACATTTTATTGGTCTTCTTATGAGAATGGCTTACGTTGCATCCAAATTGAACTGATTTTCCGCAAATTTCGCATTTTGCCATGATAATTTCCTTTTCGTGCTTATCTTTCTTGTTCCGTCATCGGTATATTATGACATTTTGACCATTTTTTGCTGATCAGATGGCAATCTAAATATCCGCTTCTCTTTTTGCAAGTATTTTATTATATTTTTACTGATAATGTGACATAATTTAAATATTTCAGGGTCAGAGCCTGCCTATTTTTTCCATAATGGTTGCTTCATAGGGCCGCAGGTGAAAATCGAGGGAGGTGAGGTGTTCCCGCGGTGAGCGGTGTGTAGAAAAGAGAACCTTCCACTGGGCCCGTTCATGAAGGGGACAGCGCTTTTGTTTTCCCGTAAAGTTCAGAACCACGAAGATTTTTTTGTTCTCATACTTTCTAAAATAGGCGATGAGGCCCCTGTGTCCTTTCAGCAGGGGCTTCCAGCTGCCCCGGTGCAGGGCGGGATTTTTCTTTCTCAATGCAATGAGTGACCGGTAGAAGTTGAGCATGGAATAATGGTCACATTCATCATTTTTTACATTTACCCTTTGATAGTCGTCACAGAGTGGAAGCCAGGCGGCTTCTTCTGAAAATCCTGCGTAATCATCGTCGCTCCACTGCATGGGGGTTCGCGCGGGATCGCGTCCCTTGAAAAGGGGCCAGTATTTTTTCCCCAGTGGGTCTACCAGTTCATTGCGGCTGATCTTGCTGTTTTTCATGCCAATTTCTTCGCCGTAGTAGATAAAGGGGGTGCCCCGGAGGGTGAGGAGAAGGGTAGCCGCAACACGGGCGCGGGGGGCTGCGTCACGGCCGCTTCCGAAACGGCTGGCGCTTCGCGGCTGGTCATGGTTGGAAAGGACATGGCATGGCCAGCCCTTTTCAGGTATACTCTCTATCCAGCGGGATACGGCGCGGTAGATCTGGCGTGCGTTCCACCACCGGTACATCAGGGAGAAATCAAAGGCGAGGTGAAGTTCGTCTTCTCCACTGCCGAGGTAACTGGCAGAAAGCCGGGGATCTCCGGGGGGCATGGTAAAAACTTCCCCCACTGCCATTCTTTCATCGTACCTGTCAAAGAGCTGTCTCAGTTCCCTGGTAATCTCATGGGTTTCGGGGCGGTTCCTGTCGTAGCGGTGTTTTTGAAACTGGTGGGGCAGAAGGCTGCGAGGATTGTTTCTGAAGTGCCTGTCTTTTACGAACCAGTTTACTACGTCGAGACGGAACCCGTCGACCCCCTGTTCGAGCCAGTATTCCATTTCACCAAACATGGCCTTTTTCAGCTCAGGGTTGCGCCAGTTCACATCGGGCTGTTCCTTAAGAAAACTATGAAGATAGTACTGGCTGGTCAGGTCGTCCCATTCCCAGGAACTGCCGCCAAAGGCGGCCATCCAGTTGTTGGGAAGACGGCCCCTTTTACTGTCGCGCCAGATATACCAGTCACGGCGGGGGTTTTTTCTGGAAGAGCGCGAGGAAAGAAACCAGGGATGCAGGTGTGAGGTATGGTTCATTACCATGTCCATGATAATGCGGATGCCCCGCCTGTGGGCCTCTTTTACCAGGTCCCGAAAATCACTGTCTGTTCCGAATACAGGATCGATTTTTCGGTAATCGCTGATATCGTAGCCAAAATCATACATGGGTGATTTATTTATCGGAGAGAGCCAGATGCCATCAATACCGAGTTTTTCCAGGTAATCGAGTTTCATCTCGATACCCTTTAGATCACCGATACCATCCCCGTTGGAATCATAAAAACTCCTGGGATAAATCTGGTAGATGACACCATGTTTCCACCAGAGATAGTCTTCGCTCATTGTCTCTTTCCGGAGTCGAGGGCGCAGTCCTTCAACAGTTTTTCGATGATTGTATCAGGGGCATATGCCTTCGCCCTTTTAAGGGCGGCCTTGCTGAAACGCGAATGTTTTCTCCTGTCAGCAAGGTAGTCTTTTACCGCGGCGGTCATCTCAGTGCGGTTTTTGACAAGGTATCCGCATTTGCCGTCTTCGATAATGTCCCGGGGGCCCTTGGTTTTATACGCTGTAACAGGGCAGCCGCAGGAGAGGGCCTCCAGTACGACACAGCCAAAGGTGTCGAATTTTGAAGGGAGAAGAAGCATGTCAGCTGCAGAGTAGACTTCGGGCAGCTTCTCATGGTCAACCCATCCGAGAAAAATTCCTTCAGGCATGGCTTCTTTCAGTGCCGCCTCAGCCGGTCCCTTACCTGCCACTGCGATTTTAACTGAAGGGTAATCTGCCCTGATTTTTTCATAAATCTTTGGCAGTTCCATGACACCCTTTTCTTCACTGACCCTCCCGGCAAAGAGGAGTACTGTTTCTTTGGGAGAAACTCCAAATATTTCTTCTTTTGATTTTTCCATGGGCCTGAACATTTCTTCTGCCCAGTGGGCGGTAAGATGGACATTTTCTTCCCTGAAGCCCATGGTATGTCCCATAAGCCATTTTCTCTGGTCGTTGTTCAGTACAAAGAGACTGTCAAAGGAGCCGTAATAGGCCCTGAGAAGCCTTCTCATTCGGTCGATATTCTGCTGGTCAAAGTTGAGTACCTGTCGTGCAAACATCATCCAGTCTGTGTGAACATAGAAGTGTGCCGGCACGGTATAGGCATTTTTCAAAAAGAGGGCCACCGCTCCCATGGGGCCTTCGGTACTGCACATGATCCTGTCATATTCCCCGTCCTTGAATACCTGGTGTATGTCGAGAATGTTGGGTATGCGTATCGGCTGGTGCTCGTAAAAGGGGAGGACAAATTCTGACTGGGGAGGCACCACGATGAGGTGGTCCTGCGGCTTAATGCTTGAACTGGCGACAAGGATATCAATGGGAAGGTCTCTCTCCTGGATTTCTTTCAGCATTGACTGGAGTACCATTGCCACACCGTTGCCGTCATCAAAGGTGTCGGTTAACCAGAGCATTCTTTCAGGATGGTGAAAGGCGCCCAGTTCCTCTGAAAATTGTGCCAGCAGGGGGCGGGCATTGTAGAGTACCTTTGCACTGGTGAAGTATGACCCGAGAATGACCCCTGAAGCGAGAAAGGGGAAACTGAGACCATCCATGAACTCGGAGAGGTTGAAACTGCTCATATGTCTGCCGTTTTTCCGGTTGCCGTTTTCGAAAAAGGTTCGAATATTTACGGGAAGTTCGAAGTTATCAACGACCTCATTAATGCTGACATCGGGGATGACATTTTCAGTGGCAAGTTCATTGAGTTTTCCTGTTATCCGTGTCACCAGTATATTGTTCAGATGTCCGAAAATAGTCTTTATGGATTGATCAAAGGTGGCGGCTGCTTCATCGGGGTTGTCACGGCGCGTTTCTGCCATGTGTGATGCCTCCTTGAATATCTCACGGTAGGGCTTTGATACCAGAAGGCGTTTTGAAAAGCCGGGAACACGGCCGCTGAAACAGTCATGGAAAATTTTAAGAAAGTTCGAGGTGAGGCGGTGCCTTTTCAGTTCCATGAAGGCATTGGCAATGGCAAAGGCGCTGAGTTTTTCTTTTGAATCCCCCTTGTGCAGGAGCATACGCAGGAGTCCCGGGTCCTCCATGTTGAGGCCAATCTGGCAGAAGTAATCGAGAAATGTGACGGACATTTTTTCACTGTCATTATGTGAACCGAAGGGGGCCATCTCTCCCTTCTTGATTGCTTCAAGGGCGATTTGTGACCGGGACATGATTTTCAGTTTTTCCTTCAGGTCGGGCACGTGCAGGCGGGTACCGGTCTGTCCCGCGAAAATGCCCATGTGACTGTCTGAACCCCCGGAAAGCCTTTTCCGGTAGGGTTCACGGCAGTAACGGTCTGGCGTGATTTCTTGCTTTTTCCCCAGTTCATGTATTTTTCCCGGGGTAAGGGATTCCAGCCATTTTTTTACCAGCATGTTCTGCCAGGTGTCGCGCTGTCCGTTTATTACCTCGAAACGTTCGAAAATAAGAACCAGTTTTTCGAAAAAATCCATTGGTGGCAGACCCTTATCCTTGTAGTGATAGAGGGGATGAGCCCATATTGTGGGAATGTCATTTTCTGTTGTATAATTGAGAAAACGGTAAAGGTCACTTCGCAGCTTGTTTAGTCTTTTTTCCTGCGAAGGGGTAAAGCCGTAGGTGAGAACATGTATACCTGTATTGTAATCAGGAACATGGCAGCTGAATTCAGCTCCGGTGAGAACATCGAAACCCTTTTCCCGCAGCTCGTAGCATGAGCGTGCATTGTTATGATTCGTGACTGTGAATGTAGCACAGACATTATTTTTCAGGGTTTTTATAAGATCATCCGTGGAAAGCCAGGTTTCGGGAACACCGAGAATCCGGCCCATGATTTCGTCGGGAACATTGCTGTTGTAATCGTGACAGTGGAGGTCAATGGTGAGGCTTTCTTTTACAGGGAACCGGCTTTCCTGTTCTTTCAGGAAGGTATCGAGTTCGTCCATAACCTCTTTATGAAAAGTCTGTGTAAAGGTCATTAATGTCTCCAGTTTGTATTCTGCTTCTTATATTATACGTTTCATTTTTTAAAGGCATGCAACTGATGTTCTGGTAAATGAATAATAGGGAAGTGTAGATAATTTCTGAATATTTTATAAAGATTCTGTTAATTTGTGCCGGATTTACTATGTTTAATTTTTAAAGGGCCTGTACCTGACGTTTAATGTTTTGCAAAAAATGTTAAGATTGTATAAAGTAAAGGGGAGGGGCAGAGCCCTGGAAGATAAATCTGCTTGACAGGGTAACAGGAGAAGACAGATATTTTTTTCGTTAATAGAAAAGAATTCATATCAGACCCGGATTCAAGAAAGTGAAACTGTACGATACACGATAAAGGAAGAAGACATGAAAATAAAAGCGGATACAGTGGTCGTTGACGCCATCAAGATGTCGAAAGAAGTCATTAAGGTCCTGAAAAAGTATAAACTCGACTGTGCCGGCTGCCGCGGCGCCGTTGAGGATACCATTGAAAAGGTGGCGGTCAATAACGGTCTCGACCTGAAGGTCTTTTTAGAAGACCTCAACAACGCGATAAAACCGGGAACATGAGCACCATCAGGGTCATTGCCGGTTCCCTGAAGGGGAGGCGTATACCCTTTGATAACAGAAAGTTCAATAATGCTGAAATTACTCCCCAGAAGGTAAAAGAGGCCCTTTTCTCTTCACTTGGGGACCGTCTCAGGGGTGCGGTTTTTCTTGATCTTTATGGCGGTTCAGGGCAGATAAGCCTTGAGGCTTTGAGCCGCGGGGCCGGGGAGGTGATAACGGCTGAACCGGATACACGGCGTTTTTATTTCATGCAGCAGCTTTCTTCCTCCATGGCTGAGGGGTTTCCCTGGCGTCTGCTTCATCTCAGGGATAAAAAGGCACTTGCAGTCCTGCGTGAAGAAACGAGGCAGATTGATATTATTTTTTGTGATCCCCCCTATGAAAAGGAAAAGGGGCATGTTGACCTCTATTCCCGTATACTGGGGCTGATCGAAGAGTCGGGGCTCCTTCAACCCGGCGGTATGGTGGTGATGCAGCATTTCAGTAAAAACAGTCTCGATGATCATGCGGGGAAGTTTACCCTCACCAGGAGTCACACCTACGGCAATACGGCCCTTACTTTTTACAAAAATGTAACGGAAGAATAGAATTCTTTATTGCCACGGGGAGCATTATCCGGTTATTTTATACCTGTATGACCCGTTGACTGCTTTTTAAATGAGGGGGAAGTTTAAGCAGTTTCCCCTGTACGGGGAATATGCGGCATATCGTTGAATTCAATACAGACAGAGCAGCGCCCGGAGGCGGGTTTAGAATTGATTAAAAGTTACACGGGGTATTTAATAGTATACTTCATTCGACTTTTTGCAAAAAATTAATTTAATTATATATGAAAGGAAAAAATAATGACAGGGAAGAGTAAAGACCTGGAAACGGCATCACCTAAAGGAAGACCATCCAATTTTATAAAGGATATTATCAATGAGGATTTAAAGAAAAACATTCCTGATTACGAGGTGGTCACCCGTTTCCCCCCGGAACCAAACGGGTACCTGCACATCGGCCATGCCAAGTCGATATGCCTGAATTTCGGCCTGGCCAGTGAATTCAAGGGCCGCTGTCATCTCCGCTTTGACGATACCAACCCTGAAAAAGAAGAGGACGAATTCGTTGAATCAATACAGGATGACGTACGGTGGCTCGGCTTCGACTGGGGGGATCATCTCTACTTTGCCTCCGGATATTTCGAACAGCTCTATGAATGGGCGGTGAAACTGATACGCGAAGGCAGGGCCTATGTCTGTGACCTCAGCGCCGATGAAATGAGAGAGTACCGGGGGACCCTCACCGAGCCGGGACGCGAGTCTCCCTATCGGAACCGTACGATAGAGGAGAACCTTGATCTCTTTGAGCGCATGAGAAAGGGAGAGTTCAAAGATGGTGAAAAGGTCCTGCGCGCGAAGATCGACATGGCCGCGGGCAATATAAACATGCGTGACCCGGTGATGTACCGTATCAAGCACGCGGAGCACCACCGTACCGGTAACACATGGTGTATCTATCCCTCTTATGATTTTACCCATGGTCAGTCAGATTCGCTTGAAAATGTAACCTATTCGATCTGTACCCTTGAGTTTGAAAATCATCGGCCCCTTTACGACTGGTTTATCCGGGAGCTCGGTATTTTCCCTTCGCGGCAGATCGAGTTTGCCCGCCTGAACCTCACCTACACGGTGATGAGCAAGCGCATGCTCCTGCAGCTGGTAAAGGAAAACCATGTCAAGGGCTGGGACGATCCCCGTATGCCCAACATTGCGGGCATGCGCCGTCGGGGCTATACCCCTGAGGCGATACGGGATTTCTGTGACCGCATTGGCGTTGCCCGTGCCGACAACATGGTCGATTACGCCCTCCTTGAACACTGCCTGCGTGAAGACCTGAACACCCGCGCCCCCCGTGTCATGACGGTTCTCAACCCCCTGAAGGTGGTCATTACCAACTATCCCGAAGGCGAAGAGGAAGAACTGAAGGCGGAAAACAACCCTGAAGATCCCTCCATGGGAGAAAGAACACTCTATTTCGGCAGGGAAATTTTTATCGAGAAAGATGATTTCAGGGAAGAAGCCCCGAAGAAATTTTTCAGGCTTGCCCCGGGAAAAGAGGTGCGCCTGAAACATGCCTATTTTATTAAATGCGAGGAAGTTATAAAAGACGCTTCAGGTGAAATCACTGAGCTGCGCTGTACCTATGACCCCGCCACAAAAAGCGGCGAAGCCACGGTGGAGAGAAAGGTAAAGGGTACCCTTCACTGGGTCCCGGCAGCGCGCGCCATCGAGGCGGAAGTGCGCATCTATGACCATCTCTTTGTCAAAGAAAATCCCGGCGAGGTGGAAGAGGAAGGTACCTTTCTCGACAATTTGAATACCGATTCACTTATGGTAAACAGCAGGGCCCTTCTGGAGCCGTCACTGGAAAAGGTTGAAGCGGGAGAGCGCTTTCAGTTTTTCAGGCACGGCTATTTCTGTGTTGACCCTGATTCGAAAGAGGGGAAGCCGGTTTTCAACCGTACCGTGTCACTGCGCGATACCTGGGCAAAAATCGAAAAGAAGATGCAGGGGAAGTAACCTGTAATAACCCCTTTCGTGAGAAAGGGGTGTAATCGGATGCGGTGATTATTACCGACGGAGCTTTGTTTCACCCGCGTAGGTAACAGCTATTTTTTCAATGGCGGCAATGGCCCTGAAGTATGAAAGGGGCATTTCGCTTGCAAGGCTGTGATACGCAAGGGCGATATAACGGTTTTCTTCTTTTTTTCCCGGCCGTGTCGCGTCAACCAGGCGCCAGCGGCCTCCCTGCCATGCCTCGGCCCACATGTGGTAAACAAAGACATTTTTTTTGCCCCTGAAATACGGAACCAGTATCATGCCCACCACGGCACGTGCGGGTATATTATTTGCCCTGAGAAGGGCAACTGACAGGATGGTGTGCTCAGTGCAGTCTCCGCTTCGGGAGGCTATGATGTTGCGCGCCGGGAGCAGGGGAATACCTGTTGTCTTGCCCTGAATAAAGTCGTGAACATGTTTTTCTATGAGGCGTATTTTGTTTTTCCTGTTGTAGAATTTTTTTGCCATGGCCTGAACCGGTGCTGTTCCAAGGTTGAGAAAACGGGTGTCACGAAGGTATCTTTTTTTGTTGCGGAGAGGGACCGGTACCGGTGTGCGGCCCGCTTCGATGGTAACACGGGTGCCCCCCCGGACACGCTTGCGTGAAATGACTCGCTGGAAGGGCGTGGTAAGGGGTTTGAAAACTTCCCCCCTGACAGAAACAGAATAGAGTGATGTCTTTTCGTGGTAGACGATGGGGTGAAATTTTTTCAGTGGAACCGAGTAGGACCCGGGGTCAAGGGCCACGAGAGAGGGTGAGAATAATAAAAAAGAGATGAAAAGTGCCGGCATGAAAAAGCGAATGCCGTCATGGATACCGGGTTTTTTCGGTGCTTTCATTTCTTTATCAACTCGATCCTGTTGTTGAGCATGAGTATCACCGCCTTCTGGGCGATGCCGGCTTCGTTTATATAGATGTCGATGTTCTTGGAATTTTCGATTCTCTGCACAAGATGGATCAGTGTTTTTTTTCTTCCGTTGATGGTAACTGATTCGCGGCCCGCCACGGTCATAGTGACCCTGATGGGTTCTTCTGTTTCAAAGGTGGGGTCATAGAGATAGGCGGATGCCTGTGTCCCCTTTTTGAATTTTTTATTTATAAAGAAGTTCATGAAATAATTGCCATCAAGGATGAAGGGCTTTTCGATGGTGGTTTCTGTCTTTGTCTCTCCCGCGGTGAGGATGATTTTCTTACCCTTGATTTCTGCAACGGTGTTTATCTTCTGGACGTTGTCGTCGTTGGTAACGGTATTGTATATCTCCAGTTTTACCGGCTTGAAATCTATGGTTTCAGTTATGACCTGCCGGGTGGAGTTTTTTATCTTTCCCAGGGTCATGTCCATCTGTACTGTTGAGATGTGATGTGTTTTTGTCTGTTTATTGCTCACCGAGGCGGTACCAATTTCGACACCGTTCATAAGGAGGAGGTACTGCCATGTTCCCTGGGGGATCACCTGGGGAACCCTGCCGGTACATGATGTGATGCTGAGTATAAAAAAGATTAGGATAAAAAGACGTTTCATGGTTTCCTCATTTGCTGAAATGGTCAAAGCCCCGGGGAATGATTTTTTCAGTTTTTCCTTCTATCTTCAGGTTTATGTCGCTGCCGGTGATTGTACCTACCGGTGTAACGGGAACGCCGTTGATGTTCTCTTTCCCTTTTTTGGCAGGGGAGGTAAAGAGAAGTTCGTATTCTTCCCCGCTTTCGAGGATCAATTCTCTCAGGTCGCGCCCTGTCTGTAAAGCATATTCTTTCACTCCTTCATGGACGGGCAGGGCGGCAAAGTCGATTTCAGCGCCAACTTCCCCGGCGCTGCAGATATGCCCCAGGTCGGAAATGAGCCCGTCGGAAATGTCGATCATGGCAGTGGGTTGATAGATTGCCATTAGTTCTTCTACTGCTGACTGCCTGCAGGGGGGACGCAGGTGCCGCCGCACAGGGGCATGTTCTGTGAAAGAAGGCTTTAACTTCCCCCCATGATTTTTTTTTGAATAATTGCCTGAAAGAAGCAGTTCAAGGCCGGCACGGGAACCGCCCAGGGTACCGGTGCAGTAGAGGGTATCCCCCTGCCGCGCGCCGCTGCGGTAGACTGGGTCATGTCCAGGGAGGGACCGCCCGTGAAGTGCAATGCTTATGGTAAGATCCCGGGCCTTTGAGATGTCTCCTCCCGCGATGGTGAGACTTCCTTCTGATGCCGCTTCGAGAAATCCCTGGTAGAGGCGGTCAATGTAATCATCATCGAGTGCGGGAGGGATGCCCAGGGCGATGAAGGCATATTCGGACTGTCCCCCCATGGCGCAGATATCGGATATGTTGCTCATCATGGCGCGGTAACCGATGTCTTCGGGTGAGGCAGCCTCGCGGCGGAAGTGGACTGACTCGATGCTGATGTCAGTGGTGATAAAGGCGTAGTGCCCCGGCGCGGTTTCGATGACGGCGCAGTCATCGCCGATACCACGGATGAGTTTTTGACCGCCCGTGATGCCGTCACTCTGGATGCGCCGGTTGATCTTTTCCAGTAATGTCCATTCGCCGCTGGGGGGCATGGTTTTCTCCTGTTTTTCAGGACTTTAGCAGTATCTCTCCCGGCAGAGGGCGACCCTTTTTTTCAGGTTATCGAACCCGATAAGGGGAAGGGCCAGCTTGATGTCGGGGCCTTTCTGTTTCATGGTTACCATGGCCCGTACTGTCATGAAAAGGGGTTTGCCCTTTGCCTCGGTTTTCTCGTTAAGAAGGTCGACAAATTTTTCGGCGAAGTCGTTTTCTGTCAGGTCCGTATCGAGTATTTCAGCGGCGGCATTGATGATTTCAGGGGCCGCCTCGCTTTTCAGACGGTTGTCCGCTGCCTCGTCAGGTTCGGGCACCGCGGAGAGAAAGATGCCGATAAAGTTTTTTATATCTTCAAGGACCTCGCAGCTTCCCCGTACCAGGTCGATGATTTTTTCCAGGGCCTCTCTCTCAACAGATGAGGGATCAAAGCCCGCGTCACAGATATAGGGGACCATCAGGTCCGTGAGGCGTGTAAGGTCATAGTTATTGATATACTGTCCGTTCATCCAGCGGAGTTTTTTGAAATCAAAGATGGCGGCACTGTTGCCGAGTTTTTCCAGAGAGAACTGGCTGACAAGTTCGTCGAGAGAAAGGATTTCATCGCCGGATTCCGTGGCCCACCCGAGAAGGGAAAGGTAGTTGACCAGGGCTTCGGGGAGGTAGCCCTCTTTCCGGTAGAGGTCCACGGAGGTGATGCCGTGGCGCTTTGTGGGTTTCTTCCGGTCTTCGCCCATGATGAGGGGCTGGTGGGCATAGGCCGGTTCAGGCATACCCAGGGCACGGGCAATGAGGATCTGTTTCGGTGTGTTGGAAAAGTGGTCTTCCCCCCGTATTACGTGGGTCACTCCCATAAGGGTGTCGTCGATGCTGACGATATAGTTGTAGATGGGTATGCCGTCGGAGCGGACAATGATAAAATCCCCGCCGATATGGTCCGTGTTGAAATCACGTTCTCCTTTAAGAAAGTCTTTGACGGTGACAGTCTCGTTGTCGGGAACACGAAAGCGGACGGTGGGTTTTCTTCCTTCTTTTTCATATGCCGCCCTCTGGTCGTCAGTGAGGTCGCGGCAGTGGCCGTTGTAGGTGTAGGAGACAACGTTTCCCTCTTCGTCTTTGCGGGACGCCTCGAGTTCTTCTTTTGTGCAGTAGCAGTAGTATGCCTTACCCTCGGTGAGGAGTTTTTCAGTGTATTCTCTGTAGATGTCAAAGCGTTCGGACTGGCGGTAGGGGCCGCTTTCTCCCCCGATGTCGGGGCCTTCGGTCCACTCGATGCCGAGCCATTTCAGGTGTGCCATGATGGATTTTGCTGATTCAAGGGGACTGCGCTCG
>CAZHNW010000086.1:0-19992 GCA_964534225.1 uncultured Leptospirales bacterium
CATGGTTGAATCAAAATTAATAGTCTTTTTCTACCCCCAAAATTAATTTGCTACCGGGCATTAAAAGAATTATGAGTTGAAAGAAAAGTCGCTTTTCGCAGTGGTTCATCACCATCGAAGTCACGCTGCATCTCAAGGGCACGGTGAATCCATGAAGACTGGTAATCCCCGATATCATCGGCAAAAAGGGGGGAAATTCCGGCAAGTATAAAAAAGATCAGGGGCAAAAAACCCCATTTAATCTGTGTAAAAGCCATGCAGGGCCTCCTTGTCTATTTCCTGAGGAGAAAACAATAAATGAACTTTCACTCACTATAGACACAGTATGGTAATCTGGCAATAACTTTTTAATACGTCCAGACGGTTTAAAAAATTGTGCCCTGCCTGAAAAAACTGATTCAATTGATTTACTGATCAAAGTATAGGTAAAACCGTTTCGAAAAATGAACAACACACCTGCAAAGAGACCTGGCTCAGAAGGATCATCTGCTGACTGGCGGATACAAAACTTCCTGCATAAAAAAACTACTGGCTTACAAAAAATATCTGGTAACTGGTTTTAGACCAGGATACATGAAAACCCGTCTGAAAACATGGCAACTAACAGAAATGCAACCATTACAGAGACACTTAAAAGAAGTCTTTTCACATCTACATCCATTCTAATCCTCTCTTATAATACATGATATTTACATAAAACCTGCTGCATAACCGGCAGCGAATGATGTAGTCGCCCCGCCTTTAACGGGGCGGATGTATTCATTTCCCGAAATTACAGCAAGTATATATTTAGACGCTCTCTTTAGTCCGGGTATCAAATCGATAAAATGTATCAAAAATTTAAAAAAACTCTCCGTCACAAAATCTCATAGCTGCTCACCGGCATGGGGAAATTCAGCCGCTCCAGAATACGTTCAAGCAGAATACCCTGGTTCAGGTCATATTCGTAACCGAATGTGGCGCGCACCCCGTAAGAGATAAAATGTACCGCCCTGTCCAGGGCGATGGGAAGACTGTCCCCCTGCAGAAGGGCCCCGGTAAAGACACTGGTAAAACAGTCACCCGTACCGGGATAATCAGCGGGAATATAATCAATGGGCACCTTCCAGAAACGGGAACTCCTGGCGTTATAGGCAATGACTGAAAAATACTCTCCCGGAGTTTTCTTTTCAGGCCGGTCAGGTACACTGGTAACGACAACAATTCCCGGGCCCGCCTCTGAGAGCTGACGCATCCAGTCCTTGACTTCCTCCTCTTCGATATGCGGGTCAAAGGGTTTATCCAGGAGCAGAGATGCCTCGGTCAGGTTGGGGGTGATAATGTCCGCCTTTTTCACCAGGGACTTCATTTCAGTGACCATGGCATCGTCAAAGGGCCCGTACATTTTGCCATTGTCACCGAGAACAGGATCAATGACCACCAGCTGTTTCTCCTTTGCGAAGGTATCAATAAGCCCCTGGACAATCCTGATCTGTTTATGGGAACCGAGAAAACCGCTGTATATGGCGTCAAGGGAGACATCCAGTTCCTTCCAGTGATCAATAACGGGCTGCATATGATCCGTAAGGTCCACAAAGTGGTACCCCTCGTAGCGGCTGTGGGCTGAAAGCAGTGCCGTGGGGAGAGAGCAGACCTTGATACCCATGGCCGAAAAAATGGGAATCACCACTGAAAGTGACGTCCTTCCGAATCCTGAAAGGTCGTGGACCGCGGCAATCTGTCGTACAACGTTCTGTGAATTCATAACCTGTTTCCTTTTATTAATAGTAGAAACCCTGCATAACAGAAACTGCTTTTCCTTTCAAGAAGATATCAATGGCCGGTTTACAATTCCGCGAAGGAAAATATCTTTCTACCCGTACATGCGGCTGCTCTCCGCATCCTGTATCCACTGGCGCAGCAGACGCTCCGCCTCTTCTTCCTGGCGTTTCTCCCTGCCCCTGTCCTTTCCAAAAAGAACGTCGTGTTTCAGCCAGTGATGGGCCACCTCGTGAAAAAAGGTCTTCACAAAGACATCATAGCTTTTCAAAAAAATCCGGTAGTTGATGACGATAATACTCTTTCCCTCCACCAGTTCCTCCGGCACGTAGTAACCGTTAAGGCTGTCATTGATAACCACGATGATACATGTTTCCTGCAGGTGAAGGGACACCTCCGGGGGGAGTTTTGAGAGAAGGAAGTTTACCGTCTCCTTCAGGTTACCGTTATCGCCAAAGAGAAAAAGCTCATGCATCGCCGGCACCTCTGCAGCAGGTATCTTCCCCGCCGCCTTTGATTCAGGCCACCGGGACTTTTTATACAAGGAGGGGGGAAGTAAGGGCACTCTAAAAATGAGAGAACGTGCCCATGGAAAAAATCCCGGGACGCATACAAGTCTATCACAAAAAATGCGGGGAGGCAAAAAAATTTCTCATTTGTGGGGGAGAAAACTCACCGGTCACTTCCCCCCCCCCCAAAAAAAAAGAAAACCCCGTTATTTAAAACCAGAAATGTTAATGGCCTTGACAAATAACAAGTTTTCATCTCATATATTTTTTGCAGGGACACCATTTATAAACTTTCATGGAAAGACGCCCTTCGCCACGGGTCAAACCTGATAAAAAACGGAACCATCTATGAAAATCGACCACAACACCATGATACTGATCTGGATCATCGGCGGCGCCCTGATAATGGCGGCGGAATTTCTCATGCCGGGGATGATCATCGTCTTTTTCGGCTTTGCCGCCATCCTTACCGGCGCCCTTAACTGGCTCGGCCTTATCACATCCCTCAAGATATCCCTGGCCTTCTGGATCATCACCTCCTTTCTCCTGGTGCTGGTATTCAGAAAAACCGCCCTGAAACTCTTTCCCGCGGAGAGCCGCTACCAGCTCATTGAAGAAGACGTTGACGCTGTGGGCACTGTTGTGACAGTCCTGAATACAATCGAAGAAAACGGCACAGGTGGCCGCATCAGCTACGGGGGAACATCCTGGCAGGCCGTCAGCAACAGCGGCACCATCGAAGAAGGCAAAAAGGCCCGGCTCCTCTACCGTGACAATATCTCGTGGGTCGTTGAGCCCGCCGAAGAGGATACCGACTGAACCCGGCATCAATTTAATAATTCGAAAAGAGACACACCCGGAACCATCACACTCGATGAGAATCCGGTCTTTAAAAAGCCATAAAAAATAAAGGAGGAACTACCCGCCATGATGGAAGCCTTTACCATTCTCTTTATTATCATGCTCTTCATTATCTGGAAGATGGTCGTTGTCATTCCCATGCGTGAAGTGGGCATCCTGGAACGCCTGGGCAAATTCAGAAAAAAACTCGATCCCGGCTTTTACTTTATTATTCCCTTCATCGAAAAGATCGCCTACCGGCAGGAGATGAGGGAGCAGGTCCTTGACATCCCGAGCCAGTCATGTATCACCAGGGACAATGTGCAGGTTGAAATAGACGGTGTCGCCTACCTGAAGGTCATGGACCCGCACAAGGCAAGCTACGGAATTGGTGATTACTACAATGCCTCCATCAGTCTTGCCCAGACAACCATGCGATCGGAGATCGGCAAGCTCGACCTTGACGATACCTTTTCTGAACGGGAAAAAATAAATGAAAACATCGTCAGGGAAATCGACAAGGCCTCTGACCCCTGGGGCATTAAGTTCATCCGCTACGAAATTCGCAACATCACCCCGTCAAAGCATATGCTCGATACCATGGAAAAACAGATGGAAGCGGAACGACAGAAACGCGCCGCTATCACCCTGGCAAGCGGGGCGAAAATGTCAGACATACTCATCTCCGAAGGGGCCAGGCAGGGTATGATCAACGTCTCTGAAGGGAAAAAACAGCAAAAAATCAACGAGGCAAAGGGACGGGCCAGGGAGATCAAGCTCGTCTCCGAGGCAACCGCCAAGGGGGTCAAGAGAATTGCCACCGCCATCAACAAACCCGGGGGAGACCAGGCAATCAAGATGAGAATCGTTGAAAAATTCACAAAAGAACTGGGAAAAATAATCGAAGAGTCTGCCATCACTGTTGTGCCCCGGGAACTTGCCAATGTCAAAGGCTTCTTCGAAGGCATGACACGGGTATCCACTGGTTTCAGTGGTACCGGCTACCAGGAGTACGAGAATTACGGGGACCAGGGAGGTGAAGCATGACATCTTATTTCTTACTCGGATTCTGGGGCCTCTTTTTTCTCGTCCTCGGTTTCAACATCATACGCGCCATACGCATCGTGCCCCAGAGAAAAGAATACATTGTGGAACGCCTGGGGAAATACTACAAGACCCTTGAACCCGGCTTTCACGCCCTTATTCCCTTTGTCGACCGGGTTGCCTTCATCCAGGACCTGCGGGAAGAGACCATCGATGTCCCACCCCAGGAATGTTTCACAAAGGACAATGTCAAGGTTGAAGTCGACGGCGTCATCTACATCCAGGTCATCAACTCAGAAAAGGCAAGCTACGGCATAACCAATTACCGCAGCGGCGCCATACAGCTTGCTCAGACCACGGTACGCTCCGTCATCGGCACCCTCGAGCTCGACACCACCTTCGAAGAAAGAGAAGTCATCAACGAAAAAATCATGACCGTCCTTCTCCAGGCATGCGAACCCTGGGGCATCAAGGTACACCGTTACGAGGTCAAGAACATCGTGCCCCCCCAGTCGGTCCGCAACGCCATGGAACAGCAGATGAGCGCTGAACGTGAAAAGCGCGCCATGATCGCCGAAGCAGAAGGAAAAAAGGGAAGCGCCATCAACCGCTCAGAGGGACAAAAGGCTGAACTGGTCAACACCTCCGAGGGTGAAATGCAGCGCCGCATCAACGAGGCAGAAGGATATGCCATGGAAATCGAAAGCCTTGCCATTGCCACCGCCGAGGCCGTCGAAGCGATTGCAAAGGTCGTCAAAGAGAAGGGCGGCTCCGAGGCGGTCAAACTGCGCCTGACAGAGCAGTACCTCGGCGAAATCGGAAAACTCGCCCACGTGGACAACTCCATACTTCTTCCCACGGACCTGACGCGCCTTGACCAGGTCATTTCCTCCATCGGTTTCTTTAATGATGACAAAAAGCCCCGCAAAAAAACGACAAAAAAATAACAGGGGGGAAGTAAGGGCACCCTCCCCGGAAAACCGCGCATGAAAACAGTACGTTCTTTTTTTAAAAAAACGAAAAACAGCCTCTCCTCCCCGGAGGAGAGGCTTCAGGACGTCATCAGGGAACTCAATGAAAAAATCCCCGAACTCAACAGCGGCATCGCCGCCCTCCGTACCGAGATGGTCACCCGGGAAAAAGAACTCAACGACCTCATTGCGCGAGAAGAAAAACTGATAAGAACAATCCGGGGAAAGAAAAAAACCGAAAAGAAAAAACCTGCCAGAAGGGTCACCGGCGACCTCCAGGCCATCCAGCAGGAGATTACCACTGCCAGCGCCGAAGTCGATGAACTGAAGGAGACCTATTTCACGGCTATCGATACCATGAAATCCTGGCTCTTCACCCGAAAGGAGGAAATGGACCGTGCCCTGGCAGGCCTGAAAAAACAGAACCGCCAGGAGTGGCACCACAGGTGTGAAAAGATACTGGCACAGTGCCAGGCCCTCTCATCGGCAGAAGTGAGCCCCCGTGCGGCCCGGGAGGGGAACGGCAGCATTCTCATTGAACGCATTGATGAAGGTGCGGGGAAGTTAAAGGCCGTCTCCCGAAAGGTCTCTCTCATTGCCGATGAAGCGGTGAGACAAAAAATCAATGACATTCTCTCCACGTCACGAAGCATGCTTGACCACCTCAGGGAAAACCCTGAAAACGCGACAAAGGCGCGCATGTTTCTTCTCTATTATCTCGACTCCGTCATCGAAATAATCGAGGGGTATCTCTCCCTTTCGAAACAGGAGCTTGAAACAGAAAAAATCACCGAAGCCCTCCAGCGGGCGGAAAAACTGATAGAGGAAATTCAGCAGGCCTTTAAAAACCTTCACGAAAAACTTCTCGAATCCGAGGTCCTTCACCTCGACACAGAAATGAAGGTACTGGAAAAAGCCCTGGGCCTCGAGTAACCTTACCGTGCCCCCCTCATATCACTTCTCCCTGAAAGTCGCCTCCAGCGCCTCCAGTTCTTCCCAGCGGGCAAAGTCCCTCTCAAGTGTTTTTTCACATTCATCGAGTTCCGCCTTCAGGGAGGCAACACGGTCACCCTCCTGCTGGTAGAGAAGTGGATCTGAAAGGAGACGATGCAGTTCATCAATCCGCTCTTCCTTCTCTTCGAGAAGAGCGGGGAGGGACTCCAGTTCTTTTTTCTCTTTGAAACTCAGTTTCTTTTTCGGCTGCTTCGGTTTCTCGCGGGTTTTCTTTTCTTCCTTCAGGGTTTCATCTTTTGTTCTGTTCCCCTGGAGAAGCCAGTCGTCATACCCGCCGGCGTATTCATTGACTTGACCTTCCCCCTCGAAAACAAGAGTAGAAGTGACCACGTTGTTCAGGAAGGCACGGTCATGACTGATCAGTACCAGGGTACCCGCGTAATCCAGGAGCAACTCCTCCAGCAGCTCCATTGTCTCGATATCGAGGTCATTGGTGGGCTCATCCATGACGAGAAGATTCGCCGGGCGGGTAAAGAGTTTCGCAAGGAGAAGGCGGTTTCTCTCTCCCCCGGAAAGAACAGACACCTTCACATCGGCACGGTCCGGGGGGAAAAGAAAATCCTGGAGATAACCGATGACATGCCTGTTTCTCCCGTTGAACTCGATGATCTCGTTGCCGTCGGTAACGTTCTGCCGCACCGTCTGATCTTCATCAAGACTGGCGCGGAGCTGGTCAAAATACGCAACATCGAGACGGGTCCCCTGGCGCAGCCTTCCCTGCTGCGGCTCCAGCTCACCCAGGAGAATTTTGACAAGGGTTGACTTACCGCATCCATTGGGGCCCATGATACCCACCCGGTCACCCCGGAGGATGCGGGTTGAAAAATCAGTGATGATTTCCTGTTCCCCGTATGAAAATGAAAGGCCCTCTGCTTCAACGACCAGTTTTCCCGATTCTTCACCCTGCTGGACCTGCATCTTCACCGAGCCGGTTATTTCCCGGCGGTGGGCCCTTTCTTCTCTCATTTTTTTCAAGGCACGGACACGTCCCTCGTTGCGGGTGCGGCGGGCCTTTATTCCCTGGCGAATCCACGCTTCTTCGCGTGCAAGACGCTTATCGAACTCAACGTTGCGGGACCCTTCTGCGGCAAGCCACTCCTCCCGGCGTTGCAGAAAAGTTGAGTAATCACACTTCCAGTCGAAGAGACGCCCCCGGTCGAGCTCAATGATACGCGTGGCGATTTTTTGAAGGAACAACCGGTCGTGGGTGACAAAAAAAATGGTCTTCTCGTAGCGGGAGAGAAAATCTTCGAGCCAGCGAATCGATTCGATATCAAGATGGTTCGTCGGCTCATCAAGAAGAAGAATATCCGGATCATCTGCGAGGGCCCGTCCCAGGAGGACACGCCGTTTCATCCCCGCGGAAAGGTCCTGGAAGGGAAGGTCTTCATCAAGTGATAAAAGAGAAAGAACACGCTGCACCTGTTCATACTTTTCCCTTTCGTCATGATGCGTGGCGGAATCCTTCTCAACAAGCCCTGACTCGATGACAGAGGCGACAGTCCCCGTTATCTCACGGGGCACTTCCTGTCTCAAAAGCGCCGTTTTCAGTTCCCTCTGCCGCAAAAGACTTCCCCCGTCCGGTTCCAGGTCACCATTAATAATTTTCATCATGGTGGACTTGCCGCAGCCATTGCGGCCCAGGAGGGCTATCTTTTCTTTTTCATGTATCTGCAGGTCAACCCCTGCAAGAAGGGGGTCAGCCCCAAAGGCAAGGGTGAGGTCCTGAAAGGTAACAAGGGCCATAGTGCATCATTCCTCCACTTGAATTCAGCACTTTTTCAGGGAAACAGGCATTTCAGTCAAGAGGCTTTTCTCCCGTAAAGAATATACCTTCCATTTTCACGGTAACGAAGACATGGTGAATACTATGCAAAAAAAATTTACTCATCTATGGGAAAGGTGATAATAAAGCGTGTTCCCTCACCCTGAACGCTTTCAATCTGTAAAGAACCATTATGCTCTGCCACAATGGTATTGACCATACTGAGACCCATGCCGGTTCCCTCTTCGCCCTTTGTGGTAAAAAAAGGTTCAAGGCACTTTTCCTTAACATGATCAGGCATGCCCGTTCCTTCATCCCTGACGGTAATAATAATAAAATCATTAACAGTCTCTGTGGAGACAGTAAGACGCCCCCCATGAGGCATGGCATCCGCGGCGTTAAGGACAAGATTCATCAGTATCTCATGGATATCCGATTCCCTCCCCTTTATCATGCAGTTTTTATCAAGATCAAGAATAACTTCAACAGGCCTTCCCCTCTTTCCCTCCCTGTCGAGACGGGGCCTGCAGAGATCGATAACTTCATTCACTACCTTTGTGAGATCAACATATCCGGCTTTACCAAATTCCCGTGAAGAATAATAGAACTGCTGCATGCGGCTGACGATTTCCGTCCCATGCCTGGCAGCTGCCAGAATTTTTTCTATGTTTTCTCTCGACTCCTTTCTCCTGTCGAAACTTTCCGCGCGGTCCAGCATCATTGACGCATAACTCATAATGGGAAAAAGAAGATTGTTAAAATCATGGGCAAGTCCGCTGGCAAGCTGCCCAAAGGCGTGAAGACGTTCCCGCTTCAGGGCCTCGTCCCGTGCAGTTTTCAGCTCTTTCAATGCAATGTTAAGATCACTGTTCAATTTTTCCAATTCAACGGTACGTTCTTTCACCTTTTTCCTGAGCAAAACACTCAAAGCAAAGAAAAAGAAAAGGGCAACTGCAATAATAGAGACTGACCAGAGAATATAACTCGGAATAAACATACGCGGCCTCTCATTAAGCCAGCGGTTCAATGAGGTATAGTAGGCTGAATGAGGGTTATTTATCATTTCCGAAAGATTTCTGTCAATGGCAGTCAAAAGGCCGCTGTTGCGCCCCTTTCCCGTGGCAAAGTGAAGGGTTGTGGAAGATAAAATCAAGGGAGTCGGTTTGAGGGAAGCTATTTTATTTCTGCGGTATCCATAGAAACGGCTGACAATGACCGCATCCACTCTGCCTGAAGCAACTTCATGGGCAATGGTATTATAGTCAGGGAAAGGTTTCAATGCAAAAGGGATGTTAAAATTTCTAAGCATATCAGCAGCAAGATGTTCCTGGATCGAGCCTTCCAGAACCGCTACTCTTTTTCCCCTCAGGTCTGATATAGAGCTGACGGCAGTACCTTTACGGCAATAAACCTGGACCCATGAGTTGAGCACGGCAATGCTGTTAAAATCAAATCTTGTTCTTCTCCTGTCTGACAGTGCCACATCAGGCATAAGATCGATACTTCCCTGCTCAAGACTTTCAAGACTCCCGTTCCACGTATCACGAACATATTCGAGCTCCCATCCCTCATTACCGGCAATTTTTTCAATGATATCGAGAAATATGCCCTGGGGTATACCCTGCATATCCACCTCAACTTTGGGGGGATTGTCATAAACACCAATACGTACCACCCGTGTTTCCGCCCCGGCCCATACCGGCATGGCCAGAAACAGAATAAAAAAAAGAAGAAATAAATAAAACCTGTAAAAATGACAGATGAAATATGGGCGAGAGGTATAAATCTTCACTCTGTTTTCTTTTTTATTCCTCACATAAGGTTACTGACTGTATTAAAAAAGCCAGACTGTTTATTATATAATTACAGAATCTCTTCGTCAACAGAAAAGAACACCTTCGCAGCGAAAACATTCCGGACAAACATAACGCTTCACTGGTACAGGAAAAATCAAAAATCATGAATCAATTGACAATGATACTAAAGAATGCAATACTTAATTCTGTTTTCGGAAAAAGTATTGTTGCCGCAGGCAACTGAAAATACTTCCCGGATACTTCTTTCATTTCATTTTTAAAAGGACATGGTGAACAACATGCGCAAAAAACCAATTCTACTCTTAACCACAATCCTCATTGCAGGGATTGCCTTTGGCTCCTGCACAAAAGAACCGCCAAAACCGGGAACACCCGTTACCTTTGATACGGTCTGTTCCAAAAAATATGATCCTGAAATGGTCAAGGGGCTCCAGGAAGGCCCCCGGGTTGCTCTCGAAGGCTATATGGGCCTCTCAGGCATGTTCATGCTCCAGTCTTCCACCCTGATGATTACCCTCTTCTCAGAGCCGGGCAGAAAGGGCAAAACCGCCCACCTCTCTCTCAAGGTGGGAAGTGACGAAAACGAAATTGAAAAACTGGGGAAAAAATACAAACTCAATGACATGAAGGTTCACACAAAGGATGACAAAATAGTCGGCCCCGGCGACAGGGTCCGTGTTCATGGCATGAGACTGGGAAGTGACAAATCATGCTACATCAAGGTTGACCTTGTAGAAAAACTGTAGAATAGAAATCACCAGTACACACTTTTCTTCTTTTTCACGGGAAGGGATGCCACCCGGCACTCCTTCCCAATGATAAGTTTATCTCCTTAAAAAATCCTTTTCAGAATTGACACATCGCGGCCTCTTCTTTTCAATGTAACAAAATCAGAAATGAAAAAAACGTAGAAAGGGCCATCACGGCATCAATCTCGACATGACATGGGAGGCATCATGAAATATCTCGTAATCGGTTCAGGGGGAAGAGAACACACCATTGCCTGGCGCCTGCAGAATGACGGCAGCGCTGAAGAGGTATACGTCGCTCCCGGTAACGGCGGCATCGATCCGGCGTACCGCGTTGATATCGCGGTGGACGACTTCGAGGGCATCACCTCATTCTGCCGCGAAAAAGCCATTGACCTGGTCGTTGTCGGCCCTGAAGCCCCCCTGGCAGCGGGACTCGTTGACCATCTTACCGGGGCGGGAATTACCGCCTTTGGTCCCTCAAAAGCAGCGGCGCGCCTTGAAGGGAGCAAGCTCTTCGCCAAGACCATCATGGAAAAATATAATGTTCCCACGGCAGGTCATTACGATTTTACGGGGAAGTCAGAGCTCCTCGAATTTATAGAAAAGCAGAAAGACTATCCCGTTGTCATAAAACTCGACGGACTGGCCGCCGGCAAGGGTGTGGCAATTCCCGAATCAAAAAGTGAAGCAGTTGAATTCATCGAAGAAAACGTGAAAGAAGACACAGCCGTTTTCGTGGAAGACTATCTCACCGGAGAAGAAGTCTCCGTACTCGGCATATCCGACGGCACCACCGTAAAAGCCTTTATCTCCGCCCAGGACCATAAACGCATCTACGAGGGAGACCAGGGCCCCAATACCGGGGGCATGGGCGCCTATGCACCGGCACCGGTTGCCACGCCTGAACGCCTTGGACGGATACAAAAAGAAGTCCTCGAGGCAACCATCAATGGGATGAAAGAAGAAGGAATCCCCTTTGTGGGAATACTCTACGCGGGCATGATCATTGACAATGACAAAATCAACGTTCTCGAGTTCAACGTCCGTTTCGGTGATCCCGAGGCGCAGGTGATACTTCCTCTTCTGAAAGGTAAGCTCGGTGATATCTTCAAAGGGGCTGTTGAAGGGCGCCTGGAAGAAATTGATTTTTCCTTCAGCAGCGACCACGCCATTACCGTTGTCATGTCATCAGGGGGATATCCCGGCAGCTATGAAAAGGGAAAAGAGATTACCGGCCTCGACCAGGTAGAGAAAGACATCATCGTCTTTCATGCCGGAACGAAAGAAAAAGGCGGTAAAATTTTTACCAACGGGGGCCGTGTCCTCAACGTCACTGCCACGGCACCAACACTCGTCGAAGCAAAAGAGAAGGCCTACTCTGCTGTAGAAAAAATAAGCTTTGAAGGTGCCTACTACAGAAAAGACATTGCCCACCGGGCCCTTACAAGGTAAAGGTAAACCATGAAAAAACAGGTACTCTGTCTCTTTATTCTTTTCTGCACTGTACCGGCATTCTCAGCAGGGGTAACCTTTAATGATGACGGTTCAGTCACCTATACATCCCCTGACGGCAAAAAACGCCGCGTCTCCATGGAGGGGAAAACCCCCTACGGAATCACCATCGAAGGGAAACGCCGCATACTCCGCCGCCGCAACTTTTGCATCGAAATCATTTACGACGCCGGGAAAAGCGATGACCTTTTCGATGGGGTTATCAAGAAATTCTATCTTGACCTCGAAAAAGAGCTGCGCCGCTACATCTATGCCCACCGCATGGGTCGGCAGCGCATGAAAGTGGTCATTTCAAACTGTCGTTTTACCCGTACAGGTTACTGCCGCCGTAACAACCTTGAGGACATCACCCTTTTTGTGTTCCGCGACAGGAAAAAAATTCGAACACTGAAGGTTGACAGAACTGACATTCTCACTACGAAAAAACGCTTTCATCTTATTAAAAATATTACAAATAAAATCATGAAAAAATAACTAAACAAAACATACAATGTTCACATAACCATCCGCTGATGAAGCAAAATAAAATCTTGACTTCCCGCAAGCATGGATTGAAATGGTTTCAAAAGAAAAAATGTTACGGGTTAGATATATGAAAACTATCAAGGAAATTATTTCTACCCTCAGCGAAGAAGAAAAGGAACTCTTTGCTGACCTTATAGATGAATGCATCAGACGCGAGGAATTAATCCTTCAGTCTGAAGAAACAACGAGCTACAATCTTGAACGCCTCCAGCAGCTATCAGAAATTATTGAAAAGAATCTTTCAATAATTGTAGACGTTGTCACGGAAATAAACCAGAACAGGGATATTCTTCAACAGAAAATGCTTGAAAACAGGCTGAAATCACTGCCTGATGAAGTTTTTTTTCGTGCATAACTGATTTTAAAAGAATAGTGGCAAATGGCCGTGTCCCCGTGGCCGGAAAATTACCGGGAAGAGACGGTCCCGGCGGTATGGGATTTCTTTGACGCCCGTTTTTGCAGGTTTCTCAAGGTATCAAAGGGATAGTCAATGAGAAACTTGTTCACATAGGACCGGGAAAACTGCAAAAGCGGATCTACCTGCATGATAAGAGTGACACTGGTCAGCTCGGAATTGACACGGCGGAAATAAAAACTACCCTCCATGTCAGAGATACGAACAAAGGACCTGTCTTCTTTAGGATAATTGTATGTCATTGACTTTAACATAACCTTCCCCTTCCCCATGGCATGATCAAACTGCATCCTTATCCGTACTGTTACATCCCGGTCTGACACGGGCCATGGTGAATCTATAACATAGTAAAGAATATAATCATTAACGCTGTTCGCCTTTATGACACTCACCTTGCGGGACATGGCAAACCACCGGGAGTAGGCGGGAAAATCTTTCATGATGCCTTCAATGACCTGCAATGATGCGGGAATGACACACTGCCCCTTAAACTGATTAAGGGCAAAGCCATCAACAGGGCGGGAAAGGACTGTTATCCCGGAAGATTTTTTCACCACATTCCATGGAGCCTCTGCGAAGGCCATGGAAGAGAGAAAAATGATTCCCACCAGGACAACAATCCTTTTCCTTTTTAACATCAAGGTGATCATTCTGCTCCCAGATTAGCAAAACCCGGTATAGAAAAAGGTACATGCTTCTGGTTATTAACATATTTACTGATAAACCTGCTGAAATCATCAGGACCAAAAAACTGCAGAAAATTTTCCAGCATACTGACCCGGGGCCTGATAACAGGATACCAGATGTACTGCTTGAAAAAATAGACTCGTTTAAAGAATCGAATAAAACGGTCAAACTCCACCTGGGCCGCTTCCGGATTACTTACAGCCATGGCGGCAATCTTACCTGAAATCAATGCTCCAAGAATTCCGAACCATCCAAAGGGATCCATGTAACCGCTTACAGTTCCACACATGATAAGATCTTTGTGAAAAAGCCGTGGATTTTTTCTATAAGCAATGGGAACCACACCCTTGACGTAGTCCCAGTTATCATGCTCAATGCCCTCATTGCGAATCATGAAGCGCTTATACCGGTCCAGCCCCTTTCTGTCCACCGGCTTAATTGAAAAGAGCAGGTTAAAATAATAATTATTGGCTGAACTCAGGTA
The DNA here is from genome assembly GCA_964534225.1 of uncultured Leptospirales bacterium. Classification (GTDB taxonomy): domain Bacteria; phylum Spirochaetota; class UBA4802; order UBA4802; family UBA5550; genus CAZHNW01. The sequence continues at coordinate 14,094 of CAZHNW010000086.1, forward strand.
CCCGTATTCGGTGATACATTCATCCCACCAGATCCATGAATAATCGCTGAAACCGATCTCACCCCGGGAAATCCATGCATACCAGGTAAGACTGGGTATCTCAAGCATGTTATAGACCGCAGGAGTAAGCCCGCAGGCTACAACCGTTCCCGGCTCAAGCTTATTTATATCCTGTTTTTTTAATGGAGATTTGAATTCAAATTTAACGCCCAGATCAACAGCCTGCTTATAAAGCAGGGTGTCAAGGCTTGTAGGCCGGTTACCCCTTTCCACTGAATAGAGTATATCGTGGGGGGCATTAGACCTGGTATCATGAAAATAAAAGGGACATTCAATGAGGGGATAGAATACTGACGAAACATCTATCCCGATATACTCAGAAGTCCTTTTTACATCGATGGGTGTACAGTGTGTTGAAGGATTGTAAAGGGGATCGCCCCCGTACATCGGTTCCTTGTCATGTACTGTCACACTGTAGCCGTCTTTAGCCAGGTTTATAGCCGCTACAAGACCGGACATTCCGGCGCCGTATATTGTTGCATTATCTTTCATAACTGCCTCCTGTTATGATATGTCCTTAATGACAGCCTCTGCTGCATCTATGCCGCTCTGCGTCGCCCCGTTCACTGAAGGCATGTAGAGATATTCACCGGCAAGATACAGTCCCCTGACATCCCGCAAGCTCTGCTTCTTCATTTCATGAATAGTGGAGAGCATTCCCGGGGGAGAAAGACAGACTGCTTCGTTATATCGTACTATTTCACGATGAACGAATTCCCCGGGCAGTGTGGGAACAAAACGTCTCATGTCATTAAAGAGAATATCTGTGACCATGTCATCAGACATTTCGTTTAGCTCATATGCATGCTTTCCAAAAGTAAAGCAGTGAATGATTCCCGCACCCGGTGGCGCATAGAACTTTGACTTAATGGAATTATCCGCAAAGCCCGCCATGGGCGAACCGGTTTTTCTCGGCAGGGCGGCAGCATACCAGCCCTTCGGAAAAATCTTTTTATCCATGGCATACATGGCATGACAGCATGCACTGTAAGTAACTTTACCAAGGGGCCCCGAAATGGAAGCCGGAAGGTCAGGTATGATTTTCAATACCTTTGATGCCGGCGCCGCGCAGATTACCCTGTCAGCGGCAATGAATCCATGGTCGGTTTCAACACCCTTAACGGTGTTGTTCTCAATGACTATCTTTTTTACCGGTGTATTAAGCTCTATACTGTCCTGATAGGTTTCATAAATCTTTTCAGAAAGGGAGCCAATACCACGGCGGAGAGACCATAAGCCATTGATCATGTACCAGAAAAGACCCAGTCCATAGCCTGCTGCAATGTCCTCGGGTTCGCCGAGGGTCATGCATGAAGCAGTGGGCTGAATCACATGTTCCAACACTTCCCGCCCCCCTTTGCGGATTGTAAAATCCGCAAAGGATTCATTATCCATGTCGAGACTGTTCTCATAGTCAGTGAACCGAAGACTTCTGTTCTTAGTCATCAACGTCGGCACCAGGGGCAGCAGTTGAGCTATTGCCTTCAGGGGGACACCGCGAAACCCCACCAGGTCCTTCAGGACCTCGGGAAGATCACCCGGCCTGACAGACGCAAGGATGGGTGAAAGCTTCAGGGTTTTCATATTCGGCAGACCCGCCTTGAAGGGAAAACGAACGATTTCATCATCCATTCCCAGTTCATGGCAAAGCCTGAAATAGGTGTCGTAATATTTAAAGAAAAACTGGGCCCCGATATCAAAAGTAAAACCGTTTACCCGTTTGCTTACGACACGTCCTCCAGGATACGCTCCCGATTCAAGGCAGAGCACATCAGCATTCTGCTTTTTAAGCGTATGTACTGCTGCCAGTCCAGATGTGCCTCCACCGACTACTATTGTTTTCATTATATTATACCTTTTATTTCGTGCCGTAAGGGGTGGTCGTCACGAGTGTGGCGGCCGACCTGTATTTGGGTTTCTTCACCATATCTCTCATGTTTTCAATGGTTTTATAACCAAGTGTTTTGAAAAGCATGTTCAATACCCATGATGGCAGCGAAATAGCCGGGTCTGCCTTTATCTTGTACATGACCTCACAGCTCTTGTCATCTACAGGTTTTATTCTGAACAGGAGATCAGTCACAGGCATTCTTACCGTACCTTTCTTTGGCCGAAGACTCGTCTTCATACCATTTATGACAACATACAGTATACCTGTTTTTTTATCGATCCTGAACCTGCAGTTTCCCACAGCGTCCCGGTCTTTAACCGGCCAGGGCATCCCGAGACGGCAGTACTCGTAGAACTCATCTTTGCCGTTGGGTCTGCCACCGGGCAGGGGAACCTTGTAAGCTTCAGATACCATATGGACATAGTCTTTATGAGACCTTACATCGCGCAAAAGCGCCTCTATAACAGGTAAAGGCGCTTTTACGATACCAATAGCATAAACTTCCTTTGAACTTTTCTTTGAAGAAAGTCTGCCGTAGCTTACAATTCCATTTCCCTTGTTGACCAGGACCCACTTCTCCGCGTCGTCCTTGCTTTCTGAACGACCGGAAGAAGTGGAAACCATTAACGCTATTATCAAGAATGGAATATACCTGGTTGCTTTCATGCTTATAACCCGGGAATACCAGTTTTAATGCCAAATGCCTTAATAACAAGCCATGCCAGACCTGCAACAGCACCCAGACGGATTGTCCATTTTGCAAGAAACAGGCTGGGGCGTACCAGAGGAATAAGACCCTTGCCGGGCTTGAATTCCACGTTGATATCAACCTTTTTGTTCATCTTGTCTTGGATTACCAGCTCTGAACACTTGTTTGCATTCCAGATCGTGGCTTCCATGCCGCCTGAACTTACATGAGTCTTTGTCCAGTCACCGGTGAGATAGAAGTTGCCGTATGGTGATCTCTGGAAAGGCCTGTGGCTTTCCATTCCGGGTGTAGGCTTGTATACATTCTGACGGTCTCTTACGAGTACCCATTTCTTCACCTCTGAGGTCCGTGCCTCGGGGAAGAGCTTCTTGATGTCTTCAAGGCATTTTTCATAAATGATTTCATCAGGAAGGTGCCTGATCTGCTCAGCCGGCGCGATAACCATCTCCATCATTGATCCGCCCTTGAAAATGTGAGGCAGAACATTTGAAAGGTCTGCATAGGTATTAAAGGTCACATCTGATGAGAAAAATGTTGCATCAACATCGGTTATCTTCTTATCAAACCAGATCTGAATTGAAAGAGATGCCGCTTCTTCAAAATAAGTAAGATCCTGAAAATAATCAAGTTTGTAACTCTCCTGGGGCATGATATCCCTCAGTGCGTAGGGGCTCATGGCGGAAACATATACATCCGCGGTTATCTTTTCACTTCCGTTAACCATTACATGATCGATCTTGCCGTCTTTAACTGAAATATCAGTCACAGCTTTCTTAGTGGAGCACTTACCGCCTTTCCTGGTAATGTAATCAATGCAGTGTTCAACCCAGATCTCTCCAAGACCACCATTGGCGAAACCGAGCCTGGATGATTTTGCAGAAGCCGCTACCTTGAGAAGCCAGTTCAGCATAACTTTTACTGATATGGCGTAACGATCTGTAAAGGTAAGACCATAAATGGCAGGCTCAAACATCTTAAAAGCGCCTTCGGGGCCGTTTTTAAGCGCCCATTCAGCCCAGGACAGTCTGTCCATTTCATCAAGTTTTTTCTGGGAAAGACCCATCATGCCGGCACATTTAATCATGGCCCTGATCATATCGAGCTTGGGAATACCCTTGTAGCCCTTCATGAGGTAGAAAAAAGCTACCCCTGCGTGAAGCGGAGCAGGCAGGTTGGGAATGTGAAGAACGGGCTGCCGTCCGTCTTCCTGGGCGTAATAGAAATCCTGGCTTTTCCAGATAATATTCTTCTCGATGCCCATTTTTTTAAAGAAATTAAGAAGGTTAACGTAATAGGGAAAAAACACGTGAAGTGCATTATCTATCATGTCACCATCTTCATCAAGCCATGAATTGGCCCGTCCGCCGAAGATTTCATCGGCCTCAATAAGTTCTACTTCGAATCCGTTGTCAATAAGATTAACAGCAGTGGCCAGACCGGCCATGCCGCCACCCATAACTAATGCTTTCATCGTTTACTCCTCCTGAAGTCCCGATTTAAATTATTTATGTTAGTTATTATTCACTAACATAACCAAAGTTTGTCAATAAAAAAATTGAATTTTCTGCAATTAATGCCGGAAAAAATAAAACTCCCCGCAGCAAGCTGCCAATCCCCCCCTCTAGGAGATGTTAAAATTCATTTAATATGGGAGATAACACAGAATAGGGTGCTAGAGATGAAGGCATTGATCTGCGTCGAGATACACCTGGTCCAAAAGGAACAGGGAAATTTTTTAAAAATTTTAAGAGAATAAAAGGGAAAACTTAGTCAGTAAATCACTGAATCTATTTACAGATACCGCTGATAAAATCTTCAATGGCATCCATGGCCTTTTCCCGGGTGAGAACGTTTTCGAGCCCCAGGAGAGAGGCAAAACTGAGAGTAAAGGCGAGAGAAAACATCTCCCAGGCCTTGAGACTTACATCCATGTTATCCCTGAGGGCTCCCTGGCGGACCCCTTCGCCCAGAAGGGCCTGGGCAAGGTTGAGAATATTCAGGATTATATTCTTCAGGTCTCCCCGTAAATCCTCTGAGGGAGAAGAACAGATGAATTCGAAGAGTACTTTGGCTGCCTGGGGGTTGTTCATCAGTGCATTGTACATGGTTTCACTGGTGAGGCGGATACTCTGCATTACATCGCCTTCTTTAACGATATATGTGCCGATGAGGATGGCGTTTACCCGCTCAAGTGCCGCAAGAAGTATTTCACGCCTGTTCTCGAAATGACGGTAGAGTGCGGGCTCAGAAATCCCTACCCTCTCAGCAATGCCTGCCATAGTCATGCCGGAAATCCCGTTTTCTGAAATGAGACCCATGGCTTCGGTAATGATCTGTTCTTTTCGCTCTGCAGAGGGAATTCTTTTCTTTTTCATATTCATACACTTACCCTGACAATGTCATTTACAGTCAGCTTGCGGAAAGCCTGTCAATAAAAAAATTTCCTTTCAACACCATTCAATGTAGAAATTATATTAATAATACCTCTTTTTAGAGGCGTTCCTGCGTAAAATTTGCATCCTCCTTCTATCCGCTATCAGCCGGTCCTGCCCATATACCTGTCAAGAGCCTCCAGCATTGCCCGGTCACAGACAGGACACCGGTCTGCCGGCCCGCCTTCTTCATGAAGCAGCATGGCATAATTACGGCATGAATCGAGTCCACAGGCGCCGCAGTTTGCCCCCGGCAGAAGGGATTCTATTCTGCCGATTCGTACCCTGCGAGGAGTCAATTTTTTTCTCAACCATGTCACGTTATACCGCTCCTTCACTTATCCGGAGATACATACTTTTTCGACAGGGAATACCCCGTACACTGCATCCTGTCAATAGAAATGAAAAAACAGAAGACCCCCTTACGCCCCACTTAAAGAGAGAAGATTGATTCCACTCCCCTGAGACACAATTACTGTCTTTTTAAAAGTACTGCATGCGATTTCCAGAGAGACAATTGTTTCTCCTCTTTAAATCCCGCGGCACGGGCCTTCCCGAGAGAAATTTCAAAACTTCCCCTGCTCACATGACCCGCCGGTTCCGCAAAGAGAAGGCATCCCCCCTCCCTGAGGGCCGTTGCGATCTCCCTGAAAAAATTATCCGCATCAGGCACCTCGTGAACCACCGCAAAGGCAAGAGCAAAATGTAGAGTAGAACCCGGATTCCCTCAAGATGAGTTTCACCGGGCCCCATCGTCAAACCGTACGTGCGGTTTTCCCGCATACGGCTTTCCTATGAATTTCGTCT
>CAZHNW010000087.1:0-19632 GCA_964534225.1 uncultured Leptospirales bacterium
TGGATTTCATAATCGCGTAGGCCTGGGAAACAGGCACTTTCCGTGCGGAACTGATGGATATCTTCCCGCGAACCTTGTCATCAAGAATTATATTTTTTCCTATGAGCTGGCTCATGATATTAAGGAACTCATCAATTTCGACATCCTTAAAATTAAGGGCAAATTTTTTGACTCTGCGCCTTCGTTTTTTTCGATATTTCTTTGCGTGAGCCGTTTCAATCCCGATAAAGGAATCACCTGAATTCGCAGTAAAGGGTATCAGGTCCAAAAGCGCGTCCTGGGGTTCGGTTATAAAAAAAAGAACCAGTAGAATCAGGGTAATAAATTTTCGTGTCTTTTTTGTCATGTGGGATTTCCTGAACATTTTTTCAGTTTTGAATAATAGTATTTTTGAATTGCCTGAATTGTTACTCTTTTGGGAAACGGCAACTTACAGTATTCATTGTGTATTGTCGACTGCAATTTGTAAAGTTTTTCTGATAATTACAAGTAATTATTCCTGCTTTGATATGTTGTTATGAACTCAGTCAAATCAGGCGATGAGGGCTGCTTGATTATGTCCCTCAGCTTTATTTATCAGGGAAACCGGAAAAATTAATTCTTGTTGCTACCATGTCTGAGTTTATGCCTGACAAAAAGTAACACAATAATGAAAATAAAAATAGAAAAAATTATAATTTTATACTGATTGATCGCATCCAGAAGAACCTGATAATTACTGCCGAATATCATTCCCAGTTTGAAAAGAATTGTAGAAGTCATGGCAAGAGCTGCAAGATCAATCAATAAAAATTTTTTCATTGGAAGTTTTATCAGTCCCGAGGTCATGAAAAGCATATTACGCACACCAAAAGGGATAAAACGACCGAAGAAGAGGGTCTTTACTCCATATTTTTCGAAATAATTTTCGATTTTTGCCATTCTCTTTTTCGAAAAGTTTTTATTGAAAAACTTGATTTTATAAAATCGCTCACTCTGTAGAATCCGTGCACCGGCAAAACGCCCTATGAGGTAGGCAATAATATCACTGATGTAGGCTCCGGCAAAGCAGCCAATGAACAGCTTAACAGTATTCTCCGGAACCACCGTAGCGGCGAGGGATGCTGAAAGTATAATAATAATATCTTCAGAAACAGGAAAATTAAATCCTGCAAGAACAAGTAGACCAAAGGCTATAAAATGAGCCTCCGGCGCGGCAGATTGAAGAAGGGAGACTAATGTTTCCATCGAAGCCAGCCATTTTTAGAATTAATGCGGAATCCCTGATCAACTGATAATGAAAGACTCAGAGTATATGGCAGGCATTCCCTTTTTAACCCACACGCGAATTCTGGTTGTACTGTTACCGTTTTCTGATGTGATACTCTCCAATTGCTCCACGATGCCAATAGTTTCAAGCGAAAATTCATAAAATTTATGATTTGTTGGATAGGACTCGGGGAAAAGGAGCATTACGTTATCATCGGTGGGATGCTTCCGGGGTATGCCTTCATAGGGGGTATGCGTTTCTTCGATGTGCGGCTTCTGAGGCCGATCTATTTCATATTGCTTTGATATTTCAAGCAGTTTTTTAATATACTTTCTATCTACCTTCATGCTTTAATCCAGATATCATCCTGTTAATCTTAATATACTTGACGAAATATCCTTTGCGATTTTTATTTTACGCCTTGGCATTATTTCATCATAAACAGTGTATCATGAAAAATAAAAAAAAGTCAACAGCAATTATAATATCGCTACTGTTTTCAGTGCTGTTATTATTCTTCATTTCATCAAAAATATTCTTTTATTTTATTGGAGATAATTACCATCCGGGGAAAACGGTTACGACATTCTGCAAAAACGCCCTGGGAAAAGCTGTTAAATTTGAAAATATTTCATTTAATGCTTTTGGCAATATTGAACTTCATTCCTTTGATCTCTCCGCAGGACCGGATTTCAATGACAACCTGAGCCTTATTCAGGCGAAAGAGGCCATTTTCGATCTCGATTTCATCTCCCTCCTTCAGGGCAGGCCTAAAATCAGGGGAATATCACTGTCAGGAGCGACAATTCTCATTCATAAGAGTTTTGGAGAGTCCCACCGTGAAACTTTTCGAGACCTCTTTTTCCCGAAAGATCTTTCATTGATTAAATCAAATAAAGAAAGATCACTTTTTCGGCTTTGTATCAAAAATTCCAGGGTCATTTTTGAAGAGAGGTTCAAAGACGGTGATACACGAATTGTCATTCAAAAGTTTGGGGGGAAGTTGAACTGGTATGATACCTTTTACACCCTCCAGGGGGAAGGAGAGATACTCCCAGGCCCTAAAAGCATGCTCCAGGAAGGAGAAATCGATATAAAGGCCCGAATATCCTTCCCAGATAAAGAAAAATCCTTTATAAATCTCGGGGTGGAAAGATTCGATACTGCCTTTTTTAATCAGTACCTGTCCGGTTTTGAAATTTCCGACAGCCGCCTCAGCGGCGGGATATCCCTCAATCTACGATATACCCGAAAGGGAAATCAACTCTCAATGGAAGGGGATATCAGCACCATAAGCCTGAACCTTACACATGGAGGGGGCAAAGCCGGCAAAATAATTTCTAATGCAAACGTAGATCTCTCCTTTTCTGGAACAGCAGATAAAGAGTGGAACAAAATAGCATTAAAAAAAGCCCTTCTTAAAAATGACACACTGCGCGTAACCGCCGGGGGAAGTCTCGACACAAAAAAGAAGCATATTAAATTTCGATGTAAAAGTAACGATATCAGGCTTGATACCCTCTGGCAAAATTTTTCACCGCTGGCCAACGCCACCTATGGGGGCTTACTCAAATTCCACTGCGACTGGGATATCGATCTCAAGAAAGAAAAGACAAAAAAACTCATAACAGAGATGGATTTAAAAAAATTCACATTAAACCGTCTCGTAAAAAGCGAAAATATAAACATTATCTCCCGGGGCAACCTGAATCTAAAAAGCAAAAAGGATAAAATTAAACTGTCAGGCTCATACAGGGTAAAAAACTCAGATTTCAATGTGAGGTTATCGACAGATTTAAAAAAAATCTGGCCCTTTACAGGAAAAACCGGCATCAGGATCACTTCCAAAAAACTCGAGGGAAGTCTCCTTTCTTCGGTCATCGCCACTTCCATTGACCGTATCCTTGCCGAAGCATATGAAGATAAAAAAACCGGGTATTACGAATCATCTTTTCTTAAAAAAGAACCAGCACAGTTTTTGAAACGCAACGAGATAAATTTTGGTATGACCGCATCTGAAGTTACATGGGGGAACAAAACGTCCTTTCGTAACCTTAAACTCGAAATGGAAAACAGGAAAGGCATAATAAGAAATACTGATTTCAACCTCGATGGCTACGGAGGCGACTACCGTCTCGAAGTCAACATGTACTTTAACAGTGATCGCCCCTTTATCAAGATCAAGGGCAAGGCAGGCAATGTAAAACTTCCCCTTATAACCTCTTCTCCTGGTACTCCTGAAAAAGACGGTCTTTTTAACCTGGACTTCGATTATGAAGTATCAGCCTTCAGGTTTTCACAGATACTTGAAAATTCAAAGGGCAACATATTTCTTGCTGTACGCAAAGGGCGGCTGAATGACAGGACGCTGAATAAAGCACTCATAAGCCTTTGCAAAAAAAACAACCTTCCGGTCCCGGTAAACGAGCTGTTTCATCTCAATGCGATTGATGTTACACTCTCACAGGTGGGGGAACATTTCTTCTTCAGAACACTGAGGCTGAATTCACCGGTTTTGAATCTTGAGGGCTATGGTTCCTGGCTCTATGAGAGGGGCCTTGATGTTCCCCTCTCATTCTCCTATCTGACCAATGCGGGCAAAAGAATAAACGTCCCGCTGAAAATTACGGGACGTTTGTTCTCTCCGAAAATTTCTCCCCGTTACGGGAAGAACAAAAAATCAGTTCTACTCTTTCATCGCGAGTAGTTCAAATATCCTAACCGGTTTTTCCTTGCCTTTCACCTTTATCAGGTCAAGTTCACGGACAATGACCTGGTCCTTGACATACTGGTAGGTAAATTCACTGATAATGATATTGGTTCCGTAAACCTTGTTTGTTCCTTCAAGACGGGCACCGAGGTTAACATTATCGCCCATAAGTGTATAATCCATGCGGGATGAAGACCCCATGTTCCCCACGACCATGTCCCCGGTGTTGAGTCCAATACCAATGTTGAGTTCGGGTTTTCCCTGTTTTCTCCATTCCTCGTTCATTTTACGAAGTACTTCCATCTGTTCCAGGGCGCTCTTACATGCCTCGATAGCGTGATTTTCAAGTTCCACAGGGGCCCCCCAGAAGGCCATAATTTCATCTCCAACATACTTGTCCAGGGTACCATCGTACTTGAAGACCAGTTCAGTCATGGCTTCGAGATAATGATTCAGGTGTTCAACCAGTTCTTCAGGAGTCAATTTTTCTGAAATAGAGGTAAAACCCCGTATATCAGAGAAGAGTACCGTAAGTATTTTCTTTTCTCCACCGAGCTGAACCATGTCTGGATGTTTGAGAAGTTCATCAACGACTGACTTTGAAACAAACTTTGAAAAGGTCTGGCGAATGTATTTTTTTTCTTTTTGTTCGGTAAAAACACGGTAGGTAATAATCAGGGTAAAACAGAGCCCTGTTTGTATGATTGGGGTAATCATCGCGTTGATTATACTGAAGAAGTCAAAGATTATATATGAAGTAACAAGATACAGAAACACAAGTATCGCAGTGATCAGGGTGGATTTTACAATAGACACCCTGGGAAGAAAGAACCCCAGGAGCAGGGCGATCACCAGCATGATAAAAACATTCTGCATGTCCTTCATCTTGTAAAGGAAATCCTGGTTCAAGATGGTGTTGATGGCATTTGCGTGGTGCTCTATCCCAAAGGTAGTGCCATAAGGTGACTGGTGCTGGTCAGTTGCAATGCCCGTGGCCTCGTAGGCGGCGACAAGAACGATTTTATTTTCAAGTGACTTGTTGCCTTCCATAGAACCATCTACAGCAAAGAGATTATATGAATAGTGCTGAAAACTTCCTGAACCCCCTATAAAATTAATGTCCATAAAACCATACCGGTTTATAGGTATGAGTATCTCTCCTTTATCGTTGGGCTTATGCATCTTATCCATGGGGATATTTTTTAGACGGATATATTCTCCCATCTTGATTTCAACATCTTCTTTGGTTATACCGAAATAATGCATTGCAATAACAAGGTCAATGTTTGGGTAATACCAGCCGTTGAATTTAATGACCATCGGCATCTGTCGGTTAATGTGGTCTATCTGATCCGGGAAAACATTGGCAAAGCCCATTCCTTTAGCGACACTGCCGAGCTCAGGAGTAGGGGGGACGACTTCCTCGATAAGCTGGGGACTGAGATCATTCGGATCTGCACGCCATCTCATTTTATGGAGAATTTTAAGGCGTTCAGCATGGTCCTGGTATTTTACGTCTTTTTCTTTCGTTTCGAAGGGATAATCAAGAAATACATTACCTGCTTTGCGTATGGCTTTGGCGAATTCCTTTTCGCCTTTTTTGTGATCCAGAAAAGTTATATCGAAAAAGATTGCCAGGGGGTTTCCTGTGGCTACGAAACGGGTAAATTTTGCGTGAATTTTCCATGGGAAGGGCCACTGGATCCCTTCGTCTGAGAAAACCCTGATAGTGTTTTCATCAATACCAAGTATTATCAGGTCCTTCCGAGCCCTCTGGTTTATTCGGCCCATTCTGACCCCGTCTTCAAGCTTAATGGATGCCTCCGCGGGGTCTCTCAGGTAAAAACGGAAATCAACAGCTCCCCTTTCAACCATTTCAAAAATAGTGGTATGGGAGTATAGCAGGAAAATAATTACAAAAATGATGATAGAAATAAGAAACCCAATAAAGCGGTTTTTATCAAATTTCAAAAACTCCATGATTACCTCGCTTTTTTATTTCAACATTTACTCGCTATGCTGTGCCTTGAGATTCGAAAGATAATATGGTTGTAATTTTAGTAAGGGTGATTTTTATTTTCAAGTGATTTATTGAAATATCATGGTATTTATTTCTAAAAATGATTTTTTATATTTTACACCTGTGAAGTGATTTTAGAAATCTTAATAATCTATGAGGGGCTTTTAGAAATTCAACTATTCTTGTTGACAAACAGGGGCAGGCTCCATTTTTTTGTAGCATTACCGAATATCCGGGATCGAAACGGGATTTTTATACCGCATTATTATTTGTTTTTACGATTAACGTCCCGGTACATTGCAAAATTTTCTCTTATTATAAAAACAGGAGAATCATGGTTACTTTAAAAGAAAAAATCAATAAAATAGTAGAAGAAGCTCTCGAAAAAGCGATACATGAAAAGGCTCTTCCTGAAGGTGATTATCCTTCTGTAAAAATCGAGTATCCCAGAGAAGCAAAATTCGGTGATTATGCCACCCCTGTTGCAATGGAAAGTGCCAGAATAGTAAGACGCTCTCCAGTCGATATAGGTGCCATCCTGAAACCCTACATCGAAAGCAGCAGTTTAATCGGAAATGTCGAGGTGGTGAAACCCGGTTTCATCAATATGTTTATCGACAACTCCTACTTTTTAGAAACACTGAAAGGAATACTGAACGAAAGAAGCTCTTATGGAAGAAGAACCGCTCGTGCCCCACAGACAATCAATATTGAATTTGTCTCTGCCAATCCAACAGGTCCCATGAACGTGGTGTCAGCGCGCGCCGCAGCCCTGGGAGATACTATTGCCAATCTCAAGGAGGCAATGGGACATACCGTTGAAAGGGAATTCTATGTCAATGATTACGGTAACCAGTTCAAGCTCCTGGGCAGATCTGTTCTTTCCCGTATAAAGGAACTGAAGGAATTTGATGTCTCTTTCCCGGAGGACGGTTACCATGGGGAATATATATATGATATTGCCCGGCATATAATAAGCAGTTTTCCAGAGCTGGACCTTTCCCGGGAAGAGAATGAACTGATTGATTTCTGCGCACGTGAAGCAGTCGAATATAATGTAGAGAGCCAGAAAAAGGACCTTGGTGACTTTAACGTCACCTTTCACCGATGGTTCCGGGAAAGAGATCTTCACGAAAACGGCAAAGTGGAAAAGACATGGAAATTTCTCGAGGAGAGAAAAGTTGTTTTTGAAGATGAGGGGAAGGTCTTTTTTAAATCCACCGATTATGGTGACGACAAGGATCGTGTCATCGTCAGGGATGACGGAAGGCCCACCTACCTTCTTGCTGATATTGCCTATCATCGTGATAAAATCGACAGGGGATACGATAAAATTATCGATATATGGGGACCTGATCATCATGGCTATATCGCGCGTCTTTCAGGCGCCGTCAAGGCAATGGGGTTTCCAGAAGACAGATTCGATGTTCTTATCGCCCAGCAGGTCAACCTTGTAATGGAGGGCGAAACGGTAAAAATGTCAAAACGGCTGGGACGTTTCTCAACCATGAGGGAACTCCTTGATGAAATAGGTGTTGATGTCGCACGTTACTTTTTTATCATGCGGTCCATGGAAAGCCATCTCGATTTTGACCTGGGCCTTGCAAAAAAACAGAGTTCAGAAAATCCCGTCTTCTACCTGCAGTATGCCCATGCCAGAATATGTTCTCTCTTCAGGGAAGCAGAAAAACGCGGTTTTCGGTACACGGGAGAAGTCATCCAGTCACAACATCTTCAGAACGAAGAAGCGGAAACACTTCTGAAACTTATGGTAAAATATCCTGAAGAGGTGGAGGACGCAGCTACCAGTATCGAACCTCATAAAATACCGGTATTTCTCATGCGCCTGGCACAGGCCTATCACCGTTTTTACACAGAACACAGAATCATCACAGATGATACGGAAAAAACTCTCACATTCCTTGCTCTTTGTGACGCAGTGCGGACCGTCATGAAAAATGGTCTCACCCTGCTTGGTGTTTCAGCCCCCGAAAGGATGTAGATGGCAAAAGCAGCAGTCATTTCTATCGGCACAGAGCTGACCGGGGGCAGGGTTGTTGACACCAACGCTTCCCATATCAGCAGGCATCTTTATACAGCGGGTTTTTCCATAGTCGAACACGCCGTTGTGCCTGACAACAGTGAAAAGATACTTTCAACTGTCAGCCGCCTGCTCAAAGAGGCGGATATTATTGTTATCACCGGGGGACTGGGGCCCACCAGTGATGATGTCACTGTTAAAGCTGTTGCAGATCTTTTTAAACGGGACATCGTAGCGGATCCCGTAGCACGGGAAAAAATAGAATTTTATTTCAGGCAAACCGGCAGGGATGTCAATGAAAGCGACCTCAGGATGGCTGAAATACCTGAGGGGGCGGAAGTTTTATCCAACCCTGCGGGGCTTGCTCCGGGATTTCTCATTCAAGAAAACAACAAAATGATTTTTGTTCTCCCTGGAGTCCCCCGTGAAATGAAAAGTATTTTTGAGGACTCAGTTCTTCCTCGAATGAAAAAAAATCATTCACAGCTTAATCTATCCTGTACATTTAGATTTTTCGGATTAAAGGAATCTGCTGTTGATGACTTCCTTGCCGCACATGATCATGCAGAAAAATGCAGCTGGGGCATAACAGTAGAAGGGGGAACGATCACCGCAGTGATCCAGGCAGCAGGAAAAAAATACCTGGATAAAATTCATCGAGACTTGAAAAAAGAGTTTGATAATTTCATGCTTCTTGGGCAAAATATGTCACCCAATGAAGAACTTGTCTCTCTTCTGCTGCAAAAGGAGATGTCTGTTTGCAGTGCCGAGTCATGTACCGGGGGGCTTGTGGGGAAGTTGCTGACTGATATACCCGGGGCTTCCTGTGTGTATCGCGGGTCTGTAATCGCCTATGATAACAGGATAAAACAGAGTCTCCTGGATGTTCCAGGCTCCCTGATTGATGAAAAAGGGGCGGTGAGCGAAGAAGTTGCCCTTATAATGGCCCGTAACTGTGCAGCCCTGATGGGAACTGATGCAGCAGTATCGACATCGGGTGTTGCCGGACCCGGCGGCGGTTCTGAAGAAAAACCGGTGGGGACAGTATGTTTTGGAGTAAAATTAATGGATAAGGAGTGGGCCTTTACCCGTATTTTTCCGGGAGACCGTTACCAGGTACGTTACAGGTCCGCCATTACCGCCATTGATACGCTGAGAATACTTTTGAGAAATAATGAAAAAAACTGCTGACATAGTATTGATCCTGATCTTTTTTCTTACTGCTTTTATATTTTTCCCAGGGACAGGGAAAACCGCGCAGGATTATGAAAGTTTTCTCAAGCAGGGGAGAGAGGCTTTCAAAGGGGGGAACTATAATTCCGCTGAACTCCTTTTCCGCAAGGCCATCGATTCAGAGGATGATGAAACACGAGACAGGGCATGGTACTACCTTGCTCGCTCAATTTTTGAGCAGAAAAATTACCAGTCAGCACTCTATGAATTTAACAGTTTTCTCAATAAATGCAAGACATCAGAAATATGCCTTGAATCACGTTTCTGGATTGGAGAAACCTTTTACCGTCAAAATGAATTCAACAGGGCAATAGATGAGTACAAGCGTTTTATTTCAAACACCAAGAACAAAGAGCTCGCGGCAAAGGCCCATGACCGTATTGCCATGATATACTACGGGCAGGAACGCTTCGATGAATCAGCCCTTGAATGGAATAAGGCCGTTGCTGTTTCCGAAAATAAAAAAAGTAATGCCGTGCGCCTCTACAGGATATCTGACGCTTTTTTTCGCAACGAGCGGTATAATGAAGCACTGCAGCGCCTCAAGCCCCTTTTGACTTCCCGTGCGGAGCAGGAAATTATTGCCAGGGCCCGCATCCTTTCCGGGCATATCCTGTATCTGCAGAACAATCCCCGAAGATCTCTCATCATACTCAATGGTATTCCGTCTCATTTGATTAAAAAACCCCCTTTCAATGAGGCCCAGTATTTTAAGGCACTCTGTTACCTGAAATTAAAACAATACCGTGCTGCCCGTTCACTGCTTGAAATGTTCATCATGATCGGCAAAGATTCACAATGGCATGATAACGCTCTTTATGAGCTGGGCATGATACATTACAGCCATAAACGGTATGATCAGTGTATAAAAATTTTAAAACAGGTCATTGAGAATTCAAAGGAACAGAAAGTAAGGGCACAGGCTGCACGCGTGGTGGGGACCATATATTTTGACAGAAAACCTGCTGACTCAATTCGTTTTCTTGAATTTTCTCTCCCTATCGCACCTGACAAAGAAAAGAATGAAATTCTTTTTATGCTGGGGAAAGCCCACCTGAAGATAAAAAATTATGAAAAGGCCGGTGAAATTCTAAATCGGTTTATAAAACGCTATCCTTTTTATAAAAATATTGACGAAGTAAAATTCAGTATTGCCCGTGTCTACCTCGAAAAGGGAGAGGTAGACAGGGCAGTAAAGATGTTCCAGAAAATTAGAGAAGAGAACCCCTTCTCAGACTATATAAAAGAATCGCGATTTTATCTTGCCGTCCTTCACTATCAGAAGAAAGAATATAAGAAGGCCGAAAACCTGCTTTACAGGTATCTGCGGGAGGGAAGATCTGAAAACAGATACGAGACCCATCTCCTGCTTCTCAAAATATATGTTGACAGAAAAATGACCGCGAAAGCCTCACAGAGGGCACGACTTCTCATTTCCCGTTATGGAGACAGGGAAAAAAATGTTCCGGCCATCTTTCTTATGACTGCAAAACTTCCCCTCAGCAGGGCATTGAAGAAGTATTTCATTTCATATATTACTGGAAAATTTCCTTCATCAAAAGAGGCTCTCTCCGTTTTCATCATGGAGGGAGATGAAAATTTTAAAAACAAAAAATATAAAAAGGCAGAAGAGGACTACAGTAACTATCTTGCCAATGGCGGGACGGACGAGGCTGGCAGGGCCTTTTTTAACAGGATCCAGGCACTCTATCACATGGGGAAATATAAAGATGCAATAAAATCAATGAAAAAGAAGAAGTTCCCCCCCATGACAGAAAACCAGTGGCGCCGTATTCCCTACATACTTTCACGCTGCCATTATGCCCTTGAGGAATATGACCAGGTCTATAACCTTCTCTATAATAAAAATAAAAATAAATTTCCACCTGATATCGTTCTCATCTGGATAAGAAGTTCCTATAATATTGGAGATCCAGTATCAGCGCGGTCAGCAATGAAGCTTTTTTCAGAAGATAAACAAAAATTTTCAGAAGCCCTGTATCATGCAGGGATGTATCATATGAAAAAGGCTGAAACAGAAGAGGCCCTGGGTTATTTTTCCCGCGTCATTACAGAAACCCCCGGAACAAAGTTTGTTGACCTTTCCAATCTTGCCTATGCCAAAATTCATTTTTCAAGTAACCGGTATAAAAAAGCGATAGAACGTCTCGAAAGTATTAAGGATAATGAACTGAAACCTGAAGCGACTGCGTATACTATCATGTGTTACTTTAATATTAAGAATGAAAAAAAAGCCGTTAATTTGACCAGGAACAATATCAGGCTTCTGCTGAAAAGCAGACATGGCGAGATGGTACTTCGGGCAAACCTGGAATATTTTTACAGGCAGCAGGACATCGGCCAGTTCAAAAGATACGCCGCGCTCCTCGCCCGTTTCAAGGGAAACAGAAACCATATCAACTACAGGTATGCCAAACTCTACCTTGCCCGAAGGGCCTATAAATCAGCATACTACTATTTCTACAAGCTGACTCTGAGCCAGAATGATCTCTGGAATGAAGCCCTCTACAATCTTGCCATGATAAACCTTCATATATTCAGAAAGAAAAACAGGGCTGTTGCAAATTTGAAAAAACTCATTGGAAGCAAAAAAGAATCTGATTTTTATTACAAGGCTCAACTTGAACTGGCGATAATATATTATGAGAAAGGAGAAAAGGCAAAGGCCGGGGAGATTCTCTCACAGATTGCCGCATCATCGAAAAGAAAACTCTATGCCGCGAAAGCGGAGAATATAATACTGCACTACAATCTAAACGCAGACAGTAAACCAGAGAATAAAAATGAAAATTAACCCCCCGCACATTTCAGTCATTCATGGCCCCAATCTTAACCTCCTGGGACAGAGGGAAGTCGACATCTACGGTTCTGTCAGTTTTGAAAATATCAACGACCAGATCCGTGAGTGGTGCAAACAAAAAAATGTCGAGGTATCCATTTTTCAATCAAACGGGGAAGGGGACATTATTGATCATCTCCACTCTCTGCGAGGGAAATGTGACGGTATTGTCATCAATCCTGCGGCATATACCCATACCTCTGTTGCCATAAGAGATGCTATCGCTGCCGTTGAAATACCCGCTGTAGAGGTACATCTTTCAAATATCCACTGTCGTGAAGAATTTCGCCGTGTTTCCTTTACTGCCCCTGTCTGTATTGGCCAGGTATCCGGTTTTGGCGCGTATTCTTATATTGCCGGCCTTGGAGCGCTGTTGAATTACTTTGCAACAGGTACAGGGGCACAGAAATGATCACGGGATTATGATTTTTATCCGCCGCCCTGATTTTTTTACTGGCTTTTCTTCTTTCATCTTTTCGATTTTAATCCCGCCGCTTTTTTCCAGTTTTTTCAGGAAACGGTTATACTTCGCTTCTTCATTTTCTTTTATCTGCAGAATGATAATCGAACCACGCACTGAAATAATTTCGATTTCCTCACTTTTCGCCGCTTCAATTATCTTTTTCAGCAGGGTATCTTTTCGGGGTGTTTCACGGGGGGGAAGTTTATCTTCCGCCGCCACGGATTCTTCTGCGGCAGAGCCGCCTGAGCGGTAGGCCTCTTTCTTAGCAAATGAGCGTGATTTCCTGGCAAAAGATTTCATTTTTTTCGGTGCCGGGGTCCGTCTTTTCTTTTTCGCCACAGCAGGCTTTTCCCGGCTCCCCACGGCATTTCTGTCCCTGATGGGGATGACGCGCAGAATAATTTCACTCTCCCCGGCGGGATGCTCTTTGGCCTTTTCTACAGCAGGCACCGGCTGTTCTCGCAGAGAAGGGGCCTTCTTGAGTGACTTCTCCGTGATATCCACGGGGGACCCATCCTTTGCGGCATTTTTTAACTCATTTTTTGCCTGTTTTGCAGCCGGCCCTTTTCTCTCTGCGGGGGCCTCTTTTTTCATACGGAAGGCCGGTACTGTCTCGTTTTCAGATTTTACATCCGTCAGGTCACGGCGAAGATCAGCCGCGGGATTGATCAGGACAATAACGATAAGGGCAACTGCAGCAGCACCGGCAGCTTCAAGAACATGGCGCAGACTTAAAAAATTATTGATCCCCTGAACGATTCTTCGGCTGAATGAACGCTCCTGTTCTTTATCTATCATCCTGTTGACATCGCGGGCAAACGTTTCAGGGGCCTTAACGGCAGGTCTCTCCTGGAGAAGGGTGCGTACCGCCCTGGTCTCACGGTAGACTCGCCGGCAATTTTCGCAATCAGCCAGGTGCTCATCCATTTTACGTCGCATAACGTCGGGGAGATCATTATCGATATAGAGAGAAATATGTTTTTCAACGTCGCTGCATTTCATAAAGCAATATCCCGCAGGGATTTTCTTAAATGATTACGCGCCCGGGCACATTTTGATTTGACCGTGCCTGTCTTCATTTTTAAGATTTCTCCTACCTCTTCATAGGTTTTGCCTTCAAGGTCTTTCATCACCACAACAGCCCTGAGGTCAAAGGGAAGTTTACTGATGGCATCCTGAACGGCATCTTCGACTTCCCCGGAAAGGATGTCTTCCTCGGGATCAGACCGGGTATCGGGGACTTCCATCTCGACGACATTTTTAACTTCCCCGTCACGCACCACGTTTATTGTTGAAAATTCTTTTTTATAGTATGATGAAGACAGAAAATTTCTACAGGTATTCACCGTCACCGTGTAGAGCCAGGTGGAAAATTTTGACTTCCCCCTGAAACTCTTCAGCTTTTTAAAAACTCTCAGAAAAGTCTCCTGGGCACAGTCATGGGCCACATCATAATCACCCGTTACCCTGTAGCAGATGGAAAATACCATATCCTGGTACCTCACCAGCAGGTCATTAAAGGCATCCCTGTCTCCTTTTTGAGCCCGTTCCACCAGGACTGCATCCTCCCGGTTACGAACATCATCTATTATTCTATTCTCTTTCATTATGACAGTATGAATGACTCATTTGATCTGCTTTTTTTGAAATTATAAAGGGGCAACCGGTTATACCATTATAATCATTGACAAACAGGTGCAGTGACAACAAAGCTGTTCTGCCAGGGAGGCAACCGTACAGACCATGAATCCCATACAGAAAGTCATCATCGCCGCATTGATCTTTGGTTCATCAGGATCATTTATAAAGATCATTAATCTTCCCGTTACGTCAATATCATTTTTCAGAATGTTTGTGCCCACATTCTTTCTTTTTATCTATTTTCGACTCAGGAAAGAAAAAATATTTCCTGAAGGCTGGCGCCTCCTTATGGTGGCCTCTCTCCTCAATGCCCTGCGCATGTTCTTCTACTTTGCCGGCTACACCTACACCAGTATCGGTACTGCGGTCATACTCCTCTATACCTGGCCCATTTTTGCCGTGATATACAGCATCATTTTTCTCAAGGAACCCTTTTCATGGAAAAAGACAGGCCTTGTTGCCATGGCCTTTGCCGGGGTTGTGCTCATCTACGGAGAAAAGGTCAACACTTTGAGCCGCCAGGAAATGTTCGGCGTGGTAAGCATACTTTTTTCTGCCATGGTATATGCCGGGACAATCATCATTTTCAAGTATCGCGCAGCAGGGATCTCACGCTGGCAGTCGGTCTTTTTTCAGAATCTTGCAGGAAGTTTTCTTTTTCTTCCCTTTATTTTCATCAATTCACCGGCACCGACTCCTTTCCAGTATTCTTTATCCACTGCATACTCGGTACTGATCGGCCTGGCCGGGTTTGGGCTCCTTTTCTCTGCTCTCCAGAAAATCGAGGCGTCACGGGTTTCACTCATCAATTACCTTGAAGTCATCAGTGCCGTGGCCCTGGGCATCGTTCTTTTTAATGAAGAATTATCAAAGGGAATCGTCGTAGGGGGTATACTTATATTAACTTCCGCTTTTCTTATTAACTATTCCCGGTCATGAAAAATTAACAACCGGAATTACACTGTACAAGGTCGTGTATCAATAAATGAAGACCATCGGCAATGGCCGCGTGAACATTTTCATCATAGTGAACTTCGTCGAGCCAGTAATCTTTCATTTTTTCAACAGGCGGAAAGGGATCGGTAAAAGTCACATTTTTAAACTCACTGTCAAGGGTGCGCATTATATCATTGAATGTATTAATAACCGCTGGAAAGAGGGGGCTTTTGCTTTTGAGTTCTTCTCCCGGCGGGGCAATGGGAAGTAGAATGACCTCTGTACCGGAGAGTGCCGCACGCCTGGCATAGGAAGATAGGTTCCCTTTGAATTTTTCCGGCGTGGTATCCGCCTTTTGCGGTGACCGGATGCGTCTTTTTTTTACCCGGGATACATAGCGGGGCCGCAGACGCCGGGGCATGAGGGAGTTTAAAAAAAAGTACTCAAAACTCTTCTTGTCAAAAAGCCGCGGCGCAGACTCGGTTACACCCATCTGCAGAATTGATATATCCGGACTGTAGAGTTCGAGGGTATCAATACCGTTTCCTCCTGCGGTAACCAGCCGCAGGGTAGAGGCTCCCCGGTCGGACTTATCAATAATATTAAATTCAGGGTTTTGCCTTTTTAAAATACCAACCCATGTTTTTTCATAGGGAACCTCTTCCCGGGGCAGGGCAGTTGAGTCCCCGAGAATAAGAATGCGCAGGGCGCATGAATTATCCTGCATTGATGATTTCACGGGTCAGTTCGAGATAATCCTTTGCACCCTTACTTTCAGGTTTGTACTCGAAAATGGTCTGTCCCCAGCTGGGGGCTTCCTGAAGGGAGACGTTTTCCCGTATTATTGTTTTAAAAAGTTTCCCGGGCAGACGGGCTTCAGTTTCCTCGATAACTTCCTTGTTGATGGTCTTGGTGGCATTATACATGGTACCGATGATACCCGTTACTTCTATATCTTTATTGAGTCTCTTTTTAACCATTTGAACCCCTTCAAAAAGATTATACATCCCGTGAAAAGGAAGAAACTGAAGCTGCAGGGGAATAAAAATTTCACTGGCATAGCAGAGTGCATTGAGAGTCAAAATCCCCAGGGACGGAGGGCAGTCGATGAGAACATAATCGTATCCATCAAGATTGTCCAGGGCCTCCTTTAATAAAAATTCCTTTGCCGGGAAAGGCAAAAAATCAAGATCTTTCAGGTCAGGTTTTGCCGGCAGGATATCTATTCCGTTTCTATCGATAAGTATATCTTTATAATCAAGTTCACCCTTGAGGACCTCGAAGATACTGTGCTCAAGTTTATGGGGATTGACGCCAAAATGATAGGTCGACTGGGCCTGGTGGTCGATGTCTATTACCATCACCTTTTTTTCGAGTTTATTCATTGCTGCGGCGATATTGACAGTGCTGGTGGTCTTGCCGACACCGCCTTTGTTGTTAGAAACTGATATTATTCTCATGACCTCTCCGGCTCTTTTTCGTTGAACGCATTTTATTTCTACTATCGGTTTTCAGCAGAAGACCGATAGGCTATAAATCCCTGATAATGGTAACGTGGTAGCAGCGCTGTCGTTTTTCATGAATCATATAAAGTTCTCCACGGTCCTGCATGCGTATCAGGGTTTCCGCAAGAATTGCCTTGAACTGTCTCCTCAGGCTCTCCCCCAGAAGAAAACCGAGGCGGCTTTTCAGCCTTACCAGTGCTTTCTTATCAGTAAAATACCCGTATCCAGGCAGGGGGATGTCCACGAAAAAGCTGTCGTAAAAAATATCAAAACTTATGCCAAAAGAATGACTCGAAAGGGCG
This sequence comes from uncultured Leptospirales bacterium, assembly GCA_964534225.1. Classification (GTDB taxonomy): domain Bacteria; phylum Spirochaetota; class UBA4802; order UBA4802; family UBA5550; genus CAZHNW01. The sequence continues at coordinate 16,961 of CAZHNW010000087.1, forward strand.
ACTGCGTTGCGGTTTCGGAGGCTTAACTCATCCTGGTACGCCCTGTCCCGCAGTGCCGAAGATACAGCGAATTTGACCCTTTTGCTGAACCCATACTCTTTCAATATTTTTTGAAATTCAGTACCCAGACTTGTGAGCCCCCTGGCAGCCCGGGGATGAAGCATGCGGTTTTTGCGGGGAACATTATAGAAATAAAAATGGGAAGACCTCTCTTTTTCTATTTCCACCAGTTTACCCGCGCTGCAGAGTTTCTTTGCCTCGTCAGGAGAAGCCACAGGCTTGAGATGAAGATCACCGGCCACCTTCAGATGGTCTTGAAGCAGGAATTTTCTCATCTTTCGGGCCTTTGCCGGGGTAATATAGTCTGAAAAAAGGGGAAGCCCGGTCAGTGCCTCTCTTCTCGCTTTAGATGCATCCTCCACCAGGGAATTGAAATCACAGTTTATCCCCTTCGAGAAAAAGAAAAGCGCCCCGATGATAGTCACACCCCAGAGAATAAGTATGGCTGGTATGATAATTTTTTTCATAGTATATGCATTCTGAATACGAATATATTTTTTCGAATAACAAGAATTGTCAAACAGTTTTAAGTGAGAAGAAAAAAATGAGCTGGTTTTCTGCTGATAATCCGGGAAGACCCAAATTTATGAATTTCCAGGGGGAAAAAGGATTCTGTTGAAGCTTTCTCCCTCAGAATTCATATAATCGAAAAGGGCATCAACAACATCAGGATCATAAAGAATGGACCTGTTGCGGGAAATCTCGGAAACAGCCGTCTCCCTTCCCAGGGATTCACGATAGGGGCGGTGCGTTGCCATTGCCTCTACCACATCGGCAACACTGATGATTCTCGCTTCAAGGCGTATCTGGTCTTCTCCAAGGCCCCGGGGATAGCCAGTCCCGTTCATTCTCTCATGATGCTGGTGTACAATATCGGCAATGGGCCACCTGAAATCGATGGTTTTAAGGATATCGTAGCCCACGGTGGGATGTGTCTTGATAATATCGAATTCAGCCTCGCTTATTCTGCCCGGCTTGGTCAGTATTTCCGAGGGAACATAAATCTTTCCCAGGTCATGTATGAGTCCCGCCATTCGTATTGCCTGAACCATCTCCGCAGGGAGTCCCAGTGTATGACCAATCGCTTCTGCCAGTAAGGCCACTTTTTTCTGATGTCCCGCCGTATAGGGGTCTCTCGCCTCAATTGTGAGGGCCATGGCATTAATAATACCTTCAAGGGTCTCGTTCAGTTTTGTAAGGCTTTTATTTTTTTCCTGTTCAGCATGCCTGATCGTTTTTATCTGAAGCCATTCACGCAGTGCCCTCTCAGCAATATGTGCCATGTCGAGGAGGGTAATATCTGATTTAACAACATAGTCAAGGGCTCCCGCTTTCATGGCATCAACAGCAAGAGTTTCGTCTCCGTGACTGGTAATGACTATGATTGCAAAATCTGCCGTGTCCATTTCCCGCAAAAAGTCAATCCCGCTGCCATCAGGAAGAAGATAATCGAGAATGACCAGGTCCGGATTTTTTTCCGCTATAAAATCCCGGGCCTCTCCGAGGCTCTCGACTACATGGAGTTCCAGAGACGTCTTGCGGGGATGAAAGGATCTCCGTACCAGGTGGGCATGGGCCTCATCATCCTCTATGAGAAGCACTGTAGAGGTGTAGCTCAGATTTTCTCCGGCTTTGTTATCAGTATAATGGATCATCTGAGAAAACCTGAAGGATTAAGTGCCTTGTTGCCTCTTCGCACTTCAAAATGCAGATGAGGCCCTGTGGACATTCCCGTGGTCCCGACATGGCCGATCAGTTCCCCTTTTTTGACCATTGTTTTGTTTCCCTTGAGGCGTTTAGAGAGGTGGCCGTAGTAGGTGGAAAGATTCTTTTCATGCTTAATAACGATGAGGTTGCCGTAACCGTGACGGTTATACTCCGAACGGGCAATGACTCCTCCTGCGGCGGCCCTGACGGGAGTGCCCCGCGGAGCGGCTATATCAATTCCCCTGTGAAAGGAGCTTCTTCTTTTTGTTACAGGGTGGATGCGGTATCCGAATTTACTTGAAAGACGCCCCACTGCGGGAACCATAAACTTCCCCCCCTTGCCCTTTTCTTCGAGCTTTTCACGATTCTCTTTGCGGGAAAAATCCATTTCTTTATCGGGACGCTGTTTCTGGAGGAAGGCACCGAAGAGCCATCCCTCGCCGCCATTATCACGTCGAATAAGATACCATGGCGCAGATATGCCGTAAATTGTATCCTTTTCATAGGTCATGTTCAATACTTCGATTTTTTCCTGGAATTTTACATAACCGACAATTTTACTCTTCGTGGTACCTGAAGAGCGAAGGCGTACTTTGCTTGTATTGATAAAGGCAAATTCCCGGGGAGGGACCGCGCGGCGTGTATGAAAATGGTCAGTATCCTTGATATCCGTAGCATCATTCATATCAAGGGGAATGTCGATACGGGTTTTGTTTTCCTTCGCGAGACGTCCGTTTATGTCTTTCATAAAGGCGCGCATCTTGCGCAATATAGCCTCCTTTCGCTGCAGGTCCTCTTTTCGCTGGCGATTCACCATGCGGTCCTGGCTTTTTTTCTGTTTTCAGGTTCTTTCCGGGTGGCAGGGGCATCTTGTGGTTGGCGGCGCTGGATTCTCCATCTATCCC
>CAZHNW010000088.1:0-3727 GCA_964534225.1 uncultured Leptospirales bacterium
TGCCGTGGTGACAGGATGTCAAAGAGCGGCCCAGCACTTTCGCCCGTTGAGCCTCTCTGGCGATTGATGCTGGTCAGGATGATCGAATGCCAGCGCGAACAGGATGTTCTAAACAGCGCTGGCAGAGCGGCCTTTTGGTTGCGTCGAAGTTTTTCGGCACATCCACTCCGACACTCGAACATCGTGTACAGCGTTTTGTGCCGTTACAAAAGTAACCCGCCGGAGGCAAAAAAGACCAGGGAGTCAATGGTTTTTACCACATTTTTGAAATGAGGGTACAAGTCATCCTCGTGGCTCAGCCACAAATCGTCGAAGCCAGTCTCCTGAAAAGCAGGGAAAGCCCCTCTTTGCTCCCCCGGCCCCTGGCAACTTTCATCATGGCGGAAAAAAGTTCACCCTCGTCATCGGTTATTTCGATACCATTGAAATCGAGAAAGACAAGGGCTGCCACAAGGGCAACTCTCTTATTCCCGTCGATAAAGGGATGATTTTGACAGATATGAAAGGCGTAGGCCGCCGCCATGTCAAAAAGGTTTTCGTGAAGAAACTCACCGTCAAAGGTTGATTCAGCCATGAAAACCGCGGAAGTTAAAAGTTTATAATCCCTGATGCCGGTATCACCGCCATACAATTCGAGCTGGTTTCTATGGATTTCAATTATCTCGACAAGGGTCAGAAAATCAGGCTCACCTTTTTTCATTCTGCGAGTTTTTTAAGGGTACCGGCATGTTTGCTGTTTATTTTTTTGAGAGAAGAAGCAAGGCGTTTCAGCCGTGCCTTATCATGCACTGGAGAAATAATAATATTGGTACCGTCAGTGGATATTTCAAGGGGCGTGTCGGGGTCGATATGAAGCAGATCCATGATCGGCTTATCAATAATCAGGGCGGAACTGTTGCCATGCTGAACCATTTTCTTAATCATAAAGATCACCTCGCGTATATACAATATATATACGGACAAAAGAACTGTCAAACAGTTTTACGGTACTGATAATCAGCTCTCTTCCCGGCCGAAAGAATGTTCCTCACAACACCCGCCGCTCAGGGTCGGCAAAAACGACTGCGCCGATGCGGTCCATCCTGAAGGTACGTTCATCTCCACGGAGAAAGCACCAGGCGTAGAGGTATTCCCTGCCGCGGGCAACATACCTTCTGCGGGGAAGGATCTTTCGTTCAGTAAAGTCTCCTGTACCGTCATGGTAGGTGATGTAAACTTCCCTGCCGGTTTCAAGTGCCGCCTCGAGTACTTCTTCGGCAATGGGTATGACCCTTCGCGCCGCGCGGGTGTTGCTGTTCATGGCACTATCATTTCGGCTAACGGCTGTCTTGTTCACCGCCCGTGGGCCACTGCCGGGGCGGGTAAACTTCCCCCCATCACTGCCTTTCTTTTTATAATGCGGGAAGTCAAAGGCGGCATCGGAAAGTGACATACCGCTTTGAGGCGCGGGCTGTTTTGAATGGACACGCGCCCTGCGGTAACGTACATAGTACCAGAGGGAAGTAAAGGCCAGAACGCCGATAACGATATCCTTGAAAAATATAAAATGCCACCCGTCAACGGCGACGTAGAAACCGTAGGGTGTAATGTATCCCCCGGTGAGGCCCTGAAGGTATATGAGAAAATCAGTTATCATGTCAGGCGATCCTTTTCCAGTGGCGGGGGACACGCCGGCAGTGCATGACCGTGATCACCTCGTTTTCTTCGGTAATGATGAGGGCAAGGTCCGCGGGGCTCTCTCTTTTGGGCCTCTGCCTGCGTCCCAGCCATAAGGCAGAGCTGCCGCCACCGGCGCTGTAGAGAACACCTTTTCCAAGAAGTTCTGCCAGGGCCCCGGTCCTTATACCCCGCTGGCGGATACGCTGCCGTGCATGTTGTGTAAACCGGTACCGTTCAAGAATCTCACTGGCCATAAAAACCTCCCCTCCCAGGATGATGAGATACGGTCTGTTGTAACGAAAACCTGTACCTGTAATATACTGCTCAAAGCCTCAGAAACCTCGACCGCGGTGGTTGAGGTGAAGCCCGCGGGGTCACATGACCGTGCATGAATGTTTGACGAGGGGGCGGTTCTTTTCCGGTCAAGGGAACGGACTGAGTCAGAGGCGAGGCTGAAAAGCATCACCGGCCAGCTGATGCCTGAACGTCCGAGAGAGTCTCCTTCTTCGGCCGCCATGAGCTGTTAAACCGAGCCTTTCAAGGACCAGGCTTTAGTAACCGGGCTGACGCATGTGAAAAAGGCGGCCAGGCGGCCGTCAGGGACATGCATCATCACGGCGGAACAGAGTATGCCGTCAAAGGAGTCGTCGAAAAATATTTTTCCGAGGTGACTGTTTCATGTGTGTAGCGGTTCTGTAATTCAGGCATGATCGAGCATACATGCTGAACCATTTCTGTTTTAAACATAAATACATCATGAGTCAATTAATAAAAATGTTGTTTCGCCATCGCTTTTGGTATATAGTGAATAACGTCGCGGTTTGTTGTGTTTATGGCCCATGCCGCGGCAGCTGTATCAAACGCCGGTACCGCCGTCGGTAAAGCGATGTAAAAACTACGGGATATTTGAAATACGATGTGCAGTAATAAAAAGACAGTCCTTCTTGTAGAAGATGAAGCACTCACTGCGGCCTTAGAAAAGCAGCAATTGGAAAATTTCGGTTACTCGGTAATTCATGTATCGAATGGAGATGATGCTGTTCAGTATGCTCTGAATAATGATTATTGCTGTGATGTCATTCTCATGGATATCGATCTTGGGCCCGGTATGGACGGAACACAGGCGGCACGGGAAATACTGAAAGAAAAAGACATCCCTGTTGTCTTTCTTTCTTCTCACACAGAACCGGAGATTGTTGAAAAAACAGAAAAAATAACCTCCTACGGTTACGTTGTCAAAAACACAGGCATTGTGGTTCTCGATGCTTCTATCAAGATGGCCCTGAAATTATTCGATGAGAAAAAAGAGCGCGACCGCGTAGAAAATGTGACCCAGGCCGAGCGAGACCAGCTTCTTTCAATTTTCAACAGCATCGATGAGGTAATCTATATTGCCGACCCGCAAACCCATGAGATGCTGTATGCAAACAGCGCGCTCCAGAAAAAAATGGCTGCGGATTATGTCGGGAAAAAGTGCTACAGGGTTTTACAGAACCTTGATGCCCCCTGCCCCTTTTGCACCAACGACATTATACTGAAAGAGAAGTATGAGCCCTATTACTGGGAATTTTATAACAGGATTCATGACCGTCATTATGAGATCGTTGATCGAATTATCCGCTGGCCCGACGGCAGGGATGTGCGTTTTGAAATGGCCATAGACATTACCGATCGCAAGCATATAGAGGAGGCCCTGCGTGAAAGCGAAGAGCGATATCGCGCGCTTTCCGAAAGCGGGCTGATTTTCGTATACACGCACGACCTCCGTGGAAACTTCATCGATGCGAGTGACGCCACCCTTGATCTCCTGGGCTACACCCGGGAGGAAATTCCCTCACTCAACTTCGCTTCGCTGGTCAGCGGGGACCAGCTGGAAAAGGCCCTTCTCGTACTGAAGGAGTTTGAAACCACTGGCAGACAGTCCGTGCCCGGTGAATACCGTTTACACAGCCGGGCGGGGCACGATGTTTACATTGAAACCATCGCCTCCCCGGTTTATCACAATGGCGAAATAGTCGCGCTCACGGCAATCGCTACGGACATCACAGAGCGCAAACGTGCTGAAGAG
>CAZHNW010000088.1:3757-4148 GCA_964534225.1 uncultured Leptospirales bacterium
AACGCCTCATTCGGCGGCATAGCAATTCATGACAGGGGTATTATTTTAGAATGTAACCAGGGTTTGGCGGACATGACCGGCTATTCTGTGGCAGAATTGACCGGGGGCATGGATGGCCTGTTGCTCATTGCAGAGAAATCAAGAGAGGATGTAATGAGCAAAATTAAATCTGGTTATGAAAAACCTTATGAGGCAATTGGCGTGCGTAAGAATGGTGAAGAATATCCCATGCGTCTTGAAGCCCGAAATGTTCACTACAAGGGGCAACCGGTAAGAACAGTAGAGTTTAGAGACATCACTGAAATCAAACAGGCAGAGGAAGAAATCAAACTTCAGCTTTCAGAGAAAGAAACTCTTCTCAAAGAGATCCACCATCGCATAAAAAATAAAA
>CAZHNW010000088.1:4158-19589 GCA_964534225.1 uncultured Leptospirales bacterium
TATAGCTATCTAAAAACCCAAGTTTTTAGCAAAAACCCACCACCCAAAAAAAAATAACATAGCCTCTATCGAAGGCCTCCTGTCCATCCAGGCCGATTCAACTGATAATGCGGAAGTTAAAAGCGCATTCCAGGATTCCATCGCGCGCATTCAAAGCACCCGGGTGCTTTACGAAAAACTGATGATAAGCGGGGATTACCAGGAAGTTTCCACTAAAAATTATATTGAAAGCCTCATCGATTCACTGGTCGATGTATTTCCTCAAAGCAAAAGCGTTTCCATTGATAAGAAGATTACTGATTTTATTCTCAGTTCGAAAAAAGCAATGCCTGTGGGTATTATCATCAACGAACTCTTTACCAATATATTCAAATATGCCTTTGAAGGCAAAGAAGGAGGAGCAGTATTAATTAAACTCGAAAAAGAGGAGAATATGGTAACGCTCACCATCAATGATAATGGCACTGGCATTATTGAAAGAGACGACAAAAACAGGTCACCGGGTTTTGGCCTCACTATTGTCAAAATGCTGACAGAACAGCTGAGAGGAACATATACCGTCGAAAATGTTAAGGGGGTACAGAGTGTTGTAAAATTTGAAATATAGTGCCGAGACCGTTAAGAAAAAAGACATAAATCTACGGGGGGGGGGGAAGTAAAAAAGTAATTCTCTTAACATACTACGTTCACTATGTTAAAAAAAATTGATTTTCTTAACATACTCGTTTATAGTGTAAAAATATCAAATAAAGGTTGATTGATATAGTAATTATTGAGACCAATTTTTTCTTTTCTCAAATAGCCTTCATCTGATAAAGCACAGGGCCATATTGAGCAAAATGGGGTACAAAAATACCCCCGGCGGGCCAGGGGTTATCATTTGAGCCAGCTGCCGGAATCGAACCGGCGGCCTTATCATTACGAGTGACACGCTCTACCAACTGAGCTAAGCTGGCTGTTATGAAAAGATGTTTAGAATAGTAATAAACCAATGAAATTTTTTCGCATATAAATCAACAATAAAAAAGTACCGCGGACAAAAATACGCCGGCCCATCGCCCGCTACAGGCTCTCCGGCGTCTCACCCCCGGTGGAACTGTTCACCGGCTCCTGTGAATGCACCATGAAAAAGATATATCCCCCGGTAATCAGCATCCCCAAAAACCAGGGAATACCTGAAGAATAATCAACAAGCTCAAGAACAATGTCCCCCACAAGTACCGGCACCATGGCAACCGCCGTCAGGGCCAGAATGGCGCCGTAATCGAGGCCCCTGTTCATACCCGTGCTGGCCACAAGGCCGATAAGTGAATACAAAAGCATCAGGATCAGCTTGTAGATAACAATAGAAAGAATAACAAGGGGCGCTACGATGGCCAGGTACCAGCTGTCAAAAATATCCATAATCCCCTTAAGGTCATTACGGGTAACAGTCATATCCTCGGCATTGGCGAGGCTGTAAGTACGAATTTCATTATCGCTTTTCTTGAAAACGAGGTGGCTGTTGGTGATGAGAATGTCAGCCCCCGACTCCTCGATGCTTCGAATTTTGCCTGTTGTATCGATGATGGCAAGAAATGACTCCTCACCGGCCTTGTAACTGACGCGGTAGACCTTTTTCTCCGGGGTGATAACCCTGCCGTTTTTGATCTTCAGCAGGGGAACCTGGTCGATTATCTCCGGTGCAACGGTAGAAAAGAATTTCGAAACGTATTTATCAATTGTCAGTATCGTCGCTGCTGACGAGAGAGAAGCCAAAATGATCAAAAACAGAACCGCCATTCCCCGCCAGTGCTTTGCCACGTCACGGTAGAAATCCCGGGAAAAAAAGACCATGTAGATACCCTGAAAAATATTGAATTGCCTCATCGCTCGCCTCTTCATAAAAATTATTATTATTATGCAGGAAGTTTAACCTTTTGTCAAAGATATCTCCCGCCGTGGCAGTGAAAATAATGATGCCAGAACAAAAAAGAAAAACTGCTCAGAGCACCAGCTCCTTATCATCCCTTTTCCCGTCAACGATAACCTCGTGCATGGCGGCAAGAAGATCATCCAGTGTATATGGCTTCGCCAGGAAGTAATAGCCCCGCTCCCGGATATGTTCCCACCGGGCCTTTTTATCAGTGTACCCGCTGCTGAGAAGTACCTTGAGATCAGGATTCTTTTCTTTCAGTTCATCAACCAGGCCTGGTCCGTTACCATCAGGAAGAACAACATCACTGAAAACGACATCGAATTCTCCCTCCTCTTCTTCGAAAAGATTGCGTGCTTCGCCGATACTGGATACTGAGAGAACATGGTACCCGTTTTTTTCCAGGGCCATGGAAGCGAACTTCTTTACTTCCTCCTGGTCCTCAACGAGAAGTATTTTCTCACCAGCACCCCCGGCAGGCTGCTGTGCCTTCTTCTCTCTTCCTGTTTTTGTCTCCCCCATATAAGACCGTGGAAAAAGAAGAGTAAATTCAGAACCGGTCCCCTTTTCACTGCGCACGGAAATTTTTCCTCCATGCTGCTCGATGATCCCGTAGGCGACTGCAAGCCCCAGGCCGGTACCTTCCCCCACATCCTTGGTGGTAAAGAAAGGGTCAAAAATTTTCTGCATCACCTCTTCGGTCATTCCCACGCCGGTATCACTTATCCTGACACGCACCATGTCGCCTTCCTCATCAGCAACCAGACCTTCCTCGCGGGTTTCTTCGGCCCTGACCTCATCGATACTGATAGTAATGGCACCGCCGGAAGGCATGGCATCGCGGGCATTAATAACCATATTCATGATCACCTGTTCGATCTGTCCGTAATCAGCATCGACAAAACAGTCGTCTTTATACCTGATGGTGAGAGAATAATTTTCACCAATAATGCGCCTGAGCATTGTCTGCATGCCCTTTATAACATGACAGATGCTGAAAACTTTCCGGTTGAGCATCTGCCGCCTGCTAAAAGCAAGGAGCTGCCGGGTAAGGCTGCCTGAACGGTCAGCTGCCTTTGAAATTTCTTCGACATATTCCCTGCAGTTATCTTCCTCACTGATCTGTGTCATTAATAGCTGGCTGTACCCGCAGATGGCAGTGAGAAGGTTATTGAAATCGTGGGCGATTCCCCCTGCCAGGGTTCCCACCGCTTCCATTTTTTGTGAAAGGAGAAGCTGCATCTCAAGCTTTTTTCTGTCCGTCAAATCAGTCACCAGGCCAAAGGCCCCGGTCATCTCGCCATTCTGGTCCATCAGGGGAGTCCCCTTTATCAGGCAGGGAACGGTTGTTTTGTCTTTTCTTTCAAAGAGAAGTTCATAGGCAGAGGCCTTACCCTCGTCACGAAGGAGCCTGTGCCTGTCAAATATCTGCCTGTTTGAGCTTTCCATTAAATCCCTGTAACTGCGGCCAATCATTTCCTCAAGATCGTAGCCGAGAATTTTCGCGAGTTCCCTGTTTGCATCAACGATTATTTCCTCCCGGTCAATTTCAAGGAAACCCTCGTTAGCTGTATCGAGAATGTTCTTTAACCGGTTTTCGCTTCTGAATATTTCACGTTCAACATGTTTCTGGTAAGTTATATCAGTAATGATAGTGGCAAACCAGGCGGGAACATTGTGGCTGTCCCGTAAAAGTGAAATATTCTGTATCGTCTCGATTTCCCTTTCCGCGGCGAGAGAGTAGACCGGCAGTTCCCCCTTCCACTGCCCTGAAACCATTACCTCGGAAAAAATTTCACTCTCAAGACGTTTCCACGAATTATCACGATAGAAACTCATGGCCTTCATTGCCGTCGTGGAAAGAGGCCCCTCTCCGAGTATTTCCCTGCTGAAAGCGGGATTGGTATAGATGACCGTACCGTCAAGGCGCGTAATAAAAAGCATGTTCGATGAAGCTTCGGCAAACCTTTTAAAAAGCATCAGTGTTTCATTCGACTCTTCGAGCTCCTGGGATGTAATTTCAAGCTCTTCATTCATTGCCTGCTGTTCTTCGTACATAGCCTCGAGCTCTTCATTGGCCTGTTCAAGGTCTTCGTTGGCCCTTGCAAGTTCTTCAATTTTCAATGAATGGGATTTTGAAAGGGCCATGTTCTTTTCAAGCTCATCCTCGGTACGCTTTAGAGACGCCTCAGCGACAGAATTAATACGCTCTGAAATAACCATAACAATGAGCAAAGCAATGACAATATTGATGGTGGTACCCACCAGGTGCGCGGGATTTTCAGGCTCAAAAAAGGTAAAGGCAACAGTGGCAGCGGCTATATTTAAAAGAATATAAAAAATGGATATATATAACTGCCACCTTTTTTTACCAAAAAAAGTGGCAAAGGCAACGACCCCAAACATGAAATAGGTATAATTGTTAAAGCCTCCCTTGATAAGAAGAGAAAATTTCAGAAGGACCCCCACGGCAACCCCAAGGGTCAGAACAATAATCGAGAGTAAAGCTGAAGCGTTATATTTTCCCCGCCGTAAAAGCAAAAGTGAAACAAAAAGTCCCGCCAGGAAAAATGTGTTCACACCGGAGATAAGAACGGGATGCGTTGAATACGCGGTAAGCATGTTCAAAAAAATAACAGCAACAAGAACAGTTATAGTAAAAACAATAACTGAGAGTAAAACATTCGCCTTCTGCCTGTCAGAAAAATGATGGTTATACAGGGAAGAGAGAAAAATATTTTTAAATCTCTTTGGTAGCATGGAATAATTCTATCAGTGTATTTTTTTACATCATGCCTTTGTCCGCTGTATAATCAAGTACTTATTATCGAAAAGAAAAATGAAGGGTAAAAATACCATATTTTTACAACAAAAAAGAGCTGTAATAAAAATACAGCTCTTTTCATGCATGATATTTATTGTTTTATTTTCTACTCATTTCATCATAGAGCTGGCGGGCAAGTCCCAGGTTTGCTTTTTTCGAAATCTCAAGGGCATACTTGTCATAGAGCATGTCTTCAAAAACATCCTCGGCAAATCCCCCGTGTAGCATATCATTTTTATGCACCGTTTTTCTCATCTCTTTAAGCATCTTTGCCACGAAAAGAGATTCCATTTCGATACAGACATCCATCAGTTTGTTATCCACCGGTTTGCCTTTACCTTTGCTGTCTATTTTTATTTCATGAGGCGGCATGTTCTTTTTCAGTTCATTTTCAAAACTCTTTGCCCTGCCCCTCTTTAGAATATTTTCCTGGCGGGAAAGGGTGCGGTCAAAACCGGCCTGTCCTTTTATACCGGCAAGATTGTTGGTTATGCTGTTCATTCCCTGCTCCTATTTCACGATAAGTTCAGCATGAAGCGACCCGGCAGTTTTCAGGGCCTTCAATATTGCGATAATATCTCTTGTTGAGGCGCCGATACCGTTCAGGGCATCGACAAGTTCTTTCACCGTTGATGAATCCTTAATCAGAGAAACAGCCTTCTTTTTCTGTTCACCAATCTGTACCATAAGGCCCTCACGGCTCACCAAAGACTGTGATATTCTTACGTCACCCCCTGCAACGATGGTGCCGTTTCTTTCATTGACGACAACGCGCGCCCTGTTGCCCGCCTTTACTTGCAGCTCCTGGATTGTTGATATAAATTCCTGGAGAGATACATCTTTTACAATGGGCACCCTTATTTTCCCCTCACGTGTCAGTTCGGGCTTGATATCTTTATATTTTTTTTCAATGGCCTTTATTATGCGATCAGCGACACCGTAATCTGGATTCTTTAAAACCAGTTGAATATTCTGTTTATTGAATAGAACATCAGGTGTAATATTCCTTTCCACAACAGCGCCATTGCTGATTACCGCAACGGTACTTATCTCTTTTCCCGTTGCCGGCCTGTTCATCTGCAGGGATCCCTGGGCAACAGCGTAGACCCTGTTATCCGCACCCTTCATGGGAGACTGAACAAGAACGCCACCGGCAAGGGACTTTGCATCACCTATTGAAGAAACACGAACATCAATATGGTCACCCACCCTCACATAGGGGGGAAGTGTCGCTGTCACCAGTACCGCGGCACTGTTTTTTGATACGAATTTATCCGCCTCCATGCCAAGGCTTTTTAAAAAATTTTTCAGTGATGTACGCGTCAATGACGACTTACTGTCTCCTGTACCCGGCAGCCCCACAACAAGGCCGAAACCAAACACCTGGTTTTCCTTCAGGCCGTCGAGATGGGTCAGGTCGCGAATCTTCACCGTCACCTCTCCGAAAAGAGGAAGTGTGAAAAGGATCAAAGCCCCCATGATGACATATACTTTTTTTCTCACAGATTTTCCCATGGTTACCTGCTCAACTGGTTCAGCATTTTTTCAAGATACTGGATAATAATTCTCTGTTTTTCCGCTTCTGTCAGTTTGACTTCCGCCTTTTCATCATCCTTGAGGGCGGGCCTCTGGAGCCGAAATCCCTCCCTTGTACTCCTGATCTCGATCCTGAAGTCAGCCACGCTCCGTGAATCTATGTTTCTCCCTTTTATCAGGGCGGGATCAATGATGCCGCGTATCGCCACGGTGCTTGTTACGCCATTGAAAGAATAGGTCCGACTCCCTGCAACGGTAAACTTCCCCCCCTGCTCTCTTTTCTGTATTCTTGATGCAATGGAAAAGCTGAACCTGCCCTTGCCATTAAAGGTGGTGGCATCATTGTTCTTGATGTTACGGCTTCCCTGGATCTTCGGAAGAAAACCGGTAATGGTCACATCGGGGCTGGAAGTAGTGGAGGAATCGCTGGTATTTTTTAAACTCAATGTAAACTGCAGGCTTGACATGTCATCAACATTGACAACGATAATGTCACCGATATTGAGAGCACCGCCTGAGGAAAAATGGTTTCTATCCACCCAGATAGATTTACCCGACGCCGCGGCACCCGTAAAAATGATTGCAAAAATGATAACTGCCTTTTTCATATTCTTTTCTTTACGCGGTTGTTATCGAGAACCACTGCCTTAAAAATTTTTTCATTCACTTTGACAGGAATCACTTCCCCGGGCATGCCCCCCCTGAGGGCCTTTCCCCGCGCCTCGATGTATATTGACCCTGCTGAAAAAATCACTGTCACCGCGGCACCCCTTGCAATTCTTTTCACCGGCTCTTTTTGAATATTTCTAAGATGGGTGACACGCACTGCTGATCCAAAAATCTGCAGTGAAACAGAAAGGTGCCTGTTCAGGTAACCGTAGAGCTCCCGCCTGTCAATGTAACCGTCCCGGTAAAGGTCTTCGGGAATTGTTATTTCCATCGCCCTCTCTTTTTCTACCCCCCGCGCGTCAATGAGTGCAATAGAATTCAGCGCAATACCCGCCTTCCTGGCCACCACACCCGGGTAGAGATAGAGAACAACATCAGCACTCAGGGATGAGACAAAGCAGAGTATGAATATGGCTGTAAGGGCTTTTTTCATTATCGCGTCACTTCACTCATTTATCTCTTAAGGGCAATTGCCGTTCCCAGCATCGAATCAGATGTCTGTATCGCCTTTGAATTCACCTCGTAGGCCCGCTGGGCAACAATCATGTTAACCATTTCTTCAACGACTTTCACATTTGACATCTCGAGAAAACCCTGGTGCACCTTTGCCATGCCGTCGATACCGGGACGCCCGGCGATTTCTTCACCCGAGGCGGGTGTTGTTTTAAACAGGTTCCCCCCGATTGAGCGAAGGCCCGCGGGATTGACAAAACGGTATATCTCGAGCTGCCCCACCTCGATGGGGTCTTCCTGGCCCACGATTTTCACGGTCACGCGCCCGTCCTGGCTGATGGAGAGGCTGTTCATGATAAAGTTTTCAGGCAGCACAAGGGGCGGTTCAAGAAGATAGCCGTTTGATGTTACCACCTGTCGGTTTGAGTCGATCTTGAATGAACCGTCTCGTGTATATGACATTGAACCGTCATAGAGCTGGATCTTGAAAAAACCCTCCCCCTCCATGGCGAGATCGAGTTTATTTTCCGTTGACTGAAGGCTCCCCTGCTCAAACATCTTCTGTGTGGCGGCTACCTTAACACCGTGACCGACCTGGATCCCCGTGGGAACTTCCGTTACTTCCGTGGCGGGGGTTCCCGCAAGAAGCTGTGTCTGATAGAGAAGATCTTCAAATTCTGCACGCTGTTTCTTGAAACCCGTAGTATTCACGTTTGAAAGATTATTGGATATGGTATCAATGTTGAACTGCTGTCCTACCATTCCAGATGCCGCAGTCCATAAAGATCTCATCATAATAGCCACCTCGGGGATATAGCAATATTCACGGTTATGACTTTATGTCACAAAAACTTCGTTGACTCGTCACAATCCTGTTATTATCTTCGGTAAAAAATAAAAAATGCCTTAACATGAAATGCTCAATGAGGGCACTTTCAGGGGCAAAATCAGGGTAACTATGACAGTAAAAAAGATCGTACTCATCGGTGCGCCCGGCTGCGGCAAGGGCACACAGGCGGAGCGTATCCGCGAACATTTTAACTTAACGCATGTCTCTTCAGGAGATGTGCTGCGCAACGAAGTCAAACAGGAAACTGATTTCGGAAAGCAGATCAAAGAATACATGGAAAGGGGTGAAATCGGCCCTGTCGAACTGATAACCGATGTCATACTCAACCATGTGGACACAAACTGCGCCGACGCATTCCTCTTTGACGGATTTCCCCGCGCCCTCTACCAGGCTGAAGAGCTGAAAAAGCGCCACACGGTAAATGCCGCTATACTCATTGACGTCCCTGAAGAGGCGCTTCTCGCCCGTATCACCGGGCGACGCACATGTTCCGGCTGCGGAAAGGTCTACCATGTTTCAGCCAGTCCTCCCCGCCGCGAAGGTATCTGCGATGCCTGCGAAAAGCCCCTTATCCAGAGAAAAGACGACAACGAAGAGACCGTAAAAAAACGCCTCGAAGTCTTCCACACACAGACTGCCCCGGTCATTTCCTTCTACGAAAAAGAGGGTATTTTGAAAAAAATTGACGGCAGCGGCGAACCCGGCGAAGTCTTTGAGCGGCTCCTTGACCGGCTCTGACTGATATTTTTCTTTAAATATTGGGGGGAAGTTTAAGCATCTTGAAAGAATAAAAATTTTATTCATTCACCATTATACAAGCATTTCCCCCGGCTCGAGGAACTATTAGTAGAAATAATGATAGTGACAACCGAGGAGCGCGCGGGGATCGCAAAGGGGTGTTCGCGAAAACACCCCTTTGCACATTCAAGTCCCGGTTACCGGGACATTACATACTCAAACAGATCATTCAGAAGGATACATGCTCTCAATGTCCACAGCGTATTTATCCTCAATAATCCTTCGTTTTACCTTCTGGCTGGGAGTCAACTCTCCTGTATCCTGGGTCCACTCTGCCTTCAGAAGTTTAAACTTCCTGATCTGCTCGACCCGTGCGAAATTCTTCATATACTTATTAATTTCTTCCTCGAACAGTGCAATAACCTTTTCATCAGTAAGAAGCTCATCATCACTGCCAAAAGTGATATCATTACGTTTTGCCCACTTCTGCAGTTCTTCAAAAGCGGGAACAATAAGCGCCGAGAGATACTTTCGGCGGTCTCCAATAACCGCAACCTGTTCGATATAGATTGATGCCTTGAGACTGTTTTCAATGTTCTGCGGAGAGATATTCTTCCCCCCCGCCGTAACAATAATATCCTTGATACGACCGGTAATGGTGAGGCGGCCTGTTTCGTCTATGACCCCCATATCACCTGTTTTGAAATACTTGTCTTTTGTGAAAACCTCTTTTGTCGCCTTCGGGTTCTTATAGTATCCCTTCATTACCTGGCGTCCCTTGATCTGGAGCTCGCCTTCCTCGGAGATACGTGCATCAGTTTCAGGAATAGGATGTCCCACTGTACCCGGCTTGAGTTTTCCGGGACGGTTGAAATGAGTAACAGGTGATGTTTCTGTCAGGCCAAAACCTTCGAGAATCTCTATACCCATACCGATAAAAAATTCAGCATCCGAAACAGAAAGGGGTGCTCCCCCTGATATGGCATACTTGAGACGGTCCATGCCAAGGGCCACTTTTAGTTTTGAAAATACTATCTTGTCAACGAGGTTAAACCGTTTGGCGAAAAGGCCCCTGCGCGGAGTCAATGTGCAGACATAGGGCAGGTTCTTTTTTGCTGTTTTTACGGCAAAATTGAAAATAGCCTTTTTTACCGCCGAAGCGTCAGCAACCTGTGAAAGTATTCCCGCATGAATTTTTTCGTAAATACGGGGAACACAGATTATCGCAGTAGGCCTGACAAGTTTGAAATCATCAAGAAGGGTATTGATACTTTCAGCAAAGGCCGTTGTCGCCCCGATATAAAGGGGACCGTAGTAGCCCGTGGTCCTTTCAAGAACATGGGAAAGGGGCAGAAAGCTGAGAAAGAGGTCCGTATCATCAATCAAACCTTCCATTTGACTGAATATATTGATTCCCTGGGAGACAAAGTTGTCCTGTGTAAGCATTACACCCTTGGGATTGCCCGTAGTCCCGGAGGTATACATTATCGTAGCTAAATCACCTTTTTTTACATCCTTTATTTTCTTTTCCAGGGCCTTCTGGTTTTCCTTTTTTTCACCCTGCGCGCAGGCATCTTCAAGACTGAGCACATCTTTTTTCTTCTTATCAAGAGGGTCAAAAATAATAGTCTTTTTCAACTGGGGAAGTTTTTTCTTAACTTTCATTACACGGTCAAGGTGATCACCCGTACCCACGAAACATACCCTGGTACCTGAATTTTCCAGAATGTAGAGTGCTTCCTCAGCGGAATTTGTCGCGTATATCGGCACGTTTATTCCACCCACTGACTGTATGGCAAGGTCTGCGACCCACCACTCATAGCGATTTTCAGAAAAGACAGCGAGCCTGTCCCCTTTTCTCACGCCAATACTCATTAGATAATACGCCAGATTCAAAACGATTTCGTTCAACTGGTTCCATGAAAGTTCGGTATAAACCCCGTCTTTCTTGTAGAGTACACATGCCCTGTCGCCATATTTCTGAACCCTGTCCTGAAACATCGCGGGAATGGTGTTTTCTTTGAAAGAAGACTTCTTGTTGACCATTAAAACCTCCTGATTTTTTATAAGGTGAACTGTGGGGGATAATAATATCGATCTTTTTTAAGACAAATTTTTGCTATTGTCAAGATAAAATGTTATGAAAAAATAAAAAAGGGGCACCCCTTACGGACCGCCCCCTTGTGTCTTTCAGTTTAAAAAATTTTATTCGTCTGCATACATGCTGTCGATTTCTTTGCTGTATTTCTCATCAATAACACGGCGTTTCACCTTCATTGAAGGAGTAAGCTCACCCGTTCCCTGACTCCATTCAGTAGAAAGAAGTTTGAATTTTCGAATCTGTTCAACACGGGCAAACTGTGCGGTGTATTTTTTCACCTCTTCGCCAATCATTTCCACAACCTGGGCATTGTTAATAAGATCTTCATCATTTTCAAATGAGACCTCGTTCTTTTTAGCCCATTTTTTCAACTCTTCGAAAGTCGGTACGATGAGAGCGGAGAGATACTTTCGGCGGTCCCCGATAATTGCGACCTGCTCGATGAAACGACTTGCCTTCAAGGAGCCTTCGATGTTCTGCGGAGAAATATTCTTTCCACCTGCAGTTACGATAATATCCTTGATTCGGCCCGTAATGGAAAGATATCCATCTTCATCGATAACACCGATATCGCCTGTTCTGAAAAAACCATCTTTGGTAAACATCTCTTTTGTTGCAGCGGTGTTTTTATAGTACCCCTTCATGACCTGGGGACCCTTGATGAGAATTTCACCTTCATCAGAAATCTTTACAGTGGTCTTCATAAGTGGAGGCCCCACGGTGCCCGGTTTGATCAGTGCAGGCCGGTTAACATTGGTAACAGGCGTCGTTTCAGTAAGACCAAAACCTTCATAAATTTTAAGCCCCATTCCCAGAAAAAATTCAGCATCTGAAACAGACAGGGGCCCCCCGCCAGAGATGGCAATCTTAAGCCTGTCAAGGCCGATAGCTGCTTTAAGTTTTGAGAAAACAAGCTTGTCCGCCAGATCGAACCTCTTTTTAAAAAGGCCCCTGCGCGGTTTATTCTGACAGTTATATTCAACATTTTTTGCTGCTGTCTTCATAGCCCAGTTAAATATCGCCTTTTTAACCGGTGATGCATCGGCTACACCGGAAAGGATTCCAGCATGGACCTTTTCATAAATACGGGGAACAGAGACCATGGCCGTGGGCCTTACTGCAACGAAATCCTCCATCAGTGTTGTTGATACATCCTCAACAAAGGCTACTTTAGACCCCGTGTAAATGGGCAGGTAAAAACCGATAGTCCTTTCAAGTGAGTGAGAAAGGGGTAGAAATGAACAGAAGGTATCGTCAGGAGTAACAATCTCAGAAAAATCATCAATACTCTGCTTCACATTCCAGCAAAAGTTATCATGAGTCAGCATGACACCCTTGGGATTTCCTGTGGTTCCCGAGGTATAAATGAGAGTTGCAAGGTCTTCAGGCTTGACAGCCTTGACACGTTTGTCAAAATCCTTTAACTTTGCATCAGATTCTCCCTTCTCAAGGGCATCCTGAAACTGCACAACGCCAGCCTTTTTCTTTTCAAGATCATCAAATATTATTATCTTTTCCAGTTTTGGACACTTCTTCTTTATCTTTAAAACTCTCTCAAGATGGTCCTGTGTACTGACAAAACAAATCTTTGAATCTGAATTTTCGAGAATATACTGTGCCTCGTCTGAAGAATTTGTAGAATAAATAGGAACATCAGTTGCACCGATTGAAAGAGAAGCCAGATCAGCTATCCACCATTCATACCGGTTCTCTGAAAAAATAGCCACCTTATCTTTCTTTTTTATCCCATTGGCCATCAGGTAACTACTGATATTTCTAACCATAGAATTAATATCATTCCAGGAAATATCAGTGTAAACCCCATCCTTCTTATACGCTACACAGGCCCTGTCGCCATATGTTTCAACACGGTTCTGAAAAACCGCCGGCATGGTTTTTTCAGCAAGTTTAGCCATTTCCCCCTCCATAGTTTTACTTTTTTTATTTTGTTAGAGCACATTTACCGTCCGAAATGAACGCGAATAGAACACGCCACTTCAAAATTCCGCCATACATGCTCAAAGAGAAACACCGGAAATGATTTATCCGAAATTTCTTTTTTTTTAACAGGTGTGAAGGCAGATGCAGTAAATACGCACGGTTAGCCTTTTTATACCCTTAATATCTTAAAAAGAGATATATCCTTTTTTGTAAAAAATCAATTCAAATTGTCAACCAAGTTATCAAATTTATTTAAGAATTCTTTGAAATACCCGGCATCCTGAACTGCCTGTCCTTCAGGCTATTCCGGTTTAAAAAGCTTGACACACCAGTAATTAGTCTTCTAATACACTCAATTAATCAAGAACAGGCAAAAGACGCCTGTTTAATTAATAATCAACCCCTGCCGGTCACGGGGAGAACTGTTTTTTTTATTTGATCATCCGTTTCACCGCAAAAACAGAATCTATTGCACTGAGTTACTTTTACAGATCCAGGAGTTATAATTTTGGCTGAATCAGGAAAAAAAAAGGGGACCCATAAAAAAACAGCAGCAAAAAAAGTAGATTCCGCTGCAAAAAAAACGACTAAAAAAGTTGTTAAAAAAGCAGTAAAGAAAAAAACAACCGCTGCAAAACGAAAAACCACGGCTAATAAAAAAACCGTAAAGAAGAGAGTCCCTGCTGTTACCCCGAAAAAGACAGCTGCAAAAAAGGCAGCCAGCAGCTCTGCACGCAAAAAAACTTCAAATACAAAGGCAAAAAAAGCACCGAAAAAAATTACACCTGCAAAGGAAAACCGCGAAATTACTCCGGCAGATGAAGAAATTGATCCTGACGCACAGTCACGTGGTGATGACCCCATGAGTGTTGTTGACCATCTCGATGAATTCCGTTCCCGGATAATGATAATTCTGGGCACACTCATTGTTCTTACCATTGTCAGTTTCACCTTTTCAGAATATATCATTGATTTTCTCAATCAGCCCTTTGTCGACACCGGTAAAAAACTGAATATCTTCAAATTGATGGGTGGTTTTATCATCCGGCTCAAGGCATCAGCTGTGGTGGCTCTTCTGTTGACGATTCCCCTTATTTTCTTTCATATCTGGCGGTTTATTGTCCCCGCTATAAATAAAGATGACCGCAGGTTTTCCCGGCTGTCGCTTTTATCAGCAATCCTGCTTTTCTATGGAGGGATGTCATTTGTCTTCTTTCTCCTGGTACCCATGGCTATCAGGGTACTACTGACTTTCATTCCCGATGCCATGCTCGGAACCATTGGTGCCGATGACTATATGAGTTTTGTCTTTCTCTTCAGTATCGCCATGGGGATACTCTTTGAACTTCCCATAGCTGTACTGATTTTAACACGAATAGGTATCCTCACACCTGGTTTTCTCATTGCCAAAAGAAAGTACGCCATTGTTGCCATATTTGTCATAGCAGCCCTGATAACACCCCAGGACCCGCTCTCTCAAATAATGGTCGCCGTCCCCCTCTGGTTCCTTTACGAGTTTTCAATAGTTATATCGCGTTTTACACTGATTCGTAAGAAAAAAAGAGAGCTGATGCAGGAAAATTTAACTTGACTAGCCCTGTTGGCACTTACTATAATTAATAAAACTTGGAAATTTACCCATAAATAAAACTCCTTTTCTTCTTCTATCAAAAAATATCTTAATCAGGTACCATAGTAATATTTCAGTGCTTTAAATAAGGCCTGATCTGTTTTTTCACATAAAGGCAATAATTATTAAAGAGGTTATACAATGACAATCAAGTACATTGACCAGATTGATCTTAAGGGAAAACGCGTACTGATTCGTGTCGACTATAATGTCCCCTATGATTCAGAGATGAACATTACTGACGACACAAGGATCAGGGCCACCATCCCCACTATTGAACACTGTCAGAAAGAAGGTGCAAAAATCATCCTCATTTCTCACCTTGGACGCCCAAAAGGGAAAATTGTACCTGAAATGAGCCTTGCTCCTGTTGCCCGCAAACTTCAGGAGATTATTGGCTCCACGGTAGTCTTTGATGATACTCCCATTGGAGAAGAAGTCACCGCAAAAACAAAAGAGCTCAAAGAAGGAGAAATCCTCCTCCTTGAAAATATCAGGTTCTACCCCGAAGAAACCAATAACGACGAAGACATGGGCAAAAAACTTGCCTCACTTGCTGATGTCTATGTCAATGACGCCTTTGCAACAGCACATCGCGGCCATGCCTCTAATGAAGCTGTCACCCATTTTGTTGATATCTGTGCCGCCGGGTTCCTTCTGAAAAACGAAATCGAGTATTTTAAAAAGGCAATGACGTCACCTGAAAGGCCCCTGGGAGCGATTATCGGCGGGGCCGCGTGCCCTGTACTGACGATCATTGTTTCCGGAGTATTT
>CAZHNW010000089.1:0-7800 GCA_964534225.1 uncultured Leptospirales bacterium
TTCCCCTCTGTGATAAATATTCACCTATAATGGAGAACTATTTCCCCGGCGGGGGAAGTTTCGTGCACCAGATCGAGAATGTTCACCTGGTCAAAGAGGATTTCATGGACAGTGATGAAGAAGAAGAGGAGAAGTACAGAAAAGTCCGGGAACTTGAAATCTTCTACCAGAAGGCAGGCGACATACTTACCACCATGCGCCCCACCTATTTCTTTCTTCTCGATTACTACAACGAGAGAAAGATTCAGACAGGCAGCGAAACCGAAGACGCGGTGGTGCTGAAGAGTCTTGGACTTGCCGGTTTCGGCTACTCCCGGTACACCTACCAGAATATTGCCATTCGCACATGCCAGGCACTGGGCATACTCGAAGCGGTCTACCTTATTATGAAAAAGAAAAGGCTCAACAAACAGATCATAAACGTTGACGGCAAAAAAAAGCTCCTCTCCGCATCAGAGATTTATGATTACTACCGGGACCGGTTTAACCAGCTCAAGAAAGAACTGGTAATGCTGAAAAAGTAAAAACTTCCCCCCATATTTAATCAGTCTCTGCCGCCATGTCATCAATGAGAAGGGCAGAGGCAAAGGCAATATCACCGCTGCATCCCGCTGCACTGACAGTATCACCGGCGAGAAAAAGATTATCGATATCCTCAGACCTGATCCCCGGCCGGTGAGGCCGCGACTGCGACGGTATTAACATGTTGGCATTGACCACGGGAATCATGAGTTTTCTTTCATGTACCACTTTTGCTGAAAATCCCGGCATGCAGGTTTCAGCAATCTCCCTGAGACGTTTCTCAGTTGCCGCCTGTGCATTTTTGTCGTCTGCCTTTCCCCATTCAGTGAGAAGCCCCCAGGAACAGACATGGTACCCGGCTGGCGCAACGGTATCATCAAAGAGGGTCTGAAATTTAACCCAGAGGGATTCATCAACGCCGAGAATTCCACCGGGCAGGTCAGCCAGTGGTTCCCGCGATAGAAAATCGATAACCACGCCGCCGCTGTTTTGAAGCGACGCGGCATATTTTACAAACCCGGGGCTCAGAGCCTCCCCGGGCATGAGCCTGGCGAGGCCTTTTATCGGCGCTGCGAAAACGACATTGTCTCCTGAAAATTCATCCTTTTCAGTAACAACACGTCTGATTCTCTTTTTTTCAATTTTGAGGGAAGTCACCTTCTCGCCGAACCTGATCTCACCGCCGTGGGCCTCGATTGCACGTACCAGTTTATCGATTATCTGTTTTGAGCCACCCGGCACGTCAGCCACGGGTACCGGCACCCTGGAAACACGCTGAATGAAATCAATGACCTCACCGGCAGAGACCAGTGACGCGTCAGGAAGCATGATGGTAAAGCCGAGGAAGTTAAGAAACTCTTCGAGTTCACTGTCAGGCTTGAAAAAGCTGCGATAAAGATCGAGAAGGGTCCGGTCATACCATTCACATGAATCAAGCTTTTTAATCTTGATATAGAGACGAAGAAATTTCAAACGTGACGAAAATGAAAGGGCCTTCGTAGTGAGAAATCCCCACGCCCCCTCGGGCCTGTCGTATAAGCGCCCTCTGAAAAAAATCTTTGACTTACCCTTTGGGGCCTCAAAAAAATCAAGGGGATCGCCAAGTCGTTTCATCACCTCATTTGCAAGACCGTCAGAACCAAGGCGGTGACTGTGCTGACCATACTGCCAGGTAAAGCCGTCTTTCTCGAAATAGAAGGCCCTGCCCCCGGCGTGGTCCTTTGTCTCGAGGAGAAGCACACTTTTACCGCGGCGGGCAAGAAGCGCCGCCGTTGAGAGTCCCCCGAAACCGGCACCGATTATAATAAAGTCATACATGGTCACCTCCCGTTAATTACCGCTGCGGGTCACATTTCTGCTTTGACCCTTTTATACATGACAAGCATGAAAAGGCCAAGGGGAAAATCCGTGATAAAAATAACGAGATTAGCCAGGGCAGTCCATTCTTTCACACCGGCAATGAACCCCGCTATAAAAAAACCGAGGCCCAGGAGAGAGGAGGTAAACTTCATGGCACAGAGGGGAAGGGCCATAATATAATTTTTACTCACATCTTTAAAAATTAAAAGGGAGGTTACAGTAACACCTGTCATCATCGATACCGTCATGGTAAGCCAGAACTTGTTCTCTCCCAGGGGATATGCCGGCAGGGAAGGAAAAAATTCAGCCGAGATCCAGTTTACCGCTTTCATCAGGGTATCCGGAAGCAGCAGAAAGAATACTACTGCGGTAAAAATAAAGGTGAGGCCGTATAACAGGCCCGCGTATTTCATAATTTTTTGATTCTTTGTAAGTTCCATGACGCCTCCCATGGCTTTTTGCTGCCCCGCTCCCTGCATCATCAGCGGTGAGATTGGGACAGAATACTTTATATTTGAATGAAAAATATAATATAGACTATAAGTCTATATTATGACATTATCAAAAATAATTATATAAAGTCAAGAGAAATATGAGACAGGCGAGGTTACGTAACCTCGCCTGTCTCGGCGCTTGTCTCTTTTAACGATATTTTTCTTTACATGGCTATGATCCCCATTAACATGAGACGAAAAATCATTGCCTTTCGGAGCCTTTTTATGCGTAAAGCCAGAATTTTCCGCATTCTCATCCTTCTCATTTTCAGTCTTAATGTTGTGTCATCAGTATTGGTCATCACCATAGTCAACGACCCGGTGATAGGCTTTGTTCTGGAACAGTCAGGTTATCTTACCCCTGACGGGTTCACCAGGACTGAAGATAAAATCAGGTTCGAAGATGAAAGAGAAATTCCAGTTATGGTATACCGCAGTACTGAAAGAAAAACTGACCTTTATTATTTCCTCGTTCATGGTTTCGCCCCGAAGGCACATCGCCATGAAAAAATTGATAATATGGCCGCATCTCTCTGTTCCGCAACAGGCATGAATGTTATTGTGCCCATGATACCGGCTTTTTTTCAAAAAGGAGCCACGTCACAACAGGTGAGCAGTGAACTTGCCCTTATCTATACCGCGGCATGCAAAAAATATCCCGGCCGGTACCGCACCTTTGCGGCATGCCTCGGTTCAACCATACTGCTCATGGGATTGAAAGAGGTTAAAGAAAAATACCTGCCGGAAAAAATTTTTCTCTACGGGTCCCTTTACGACGGGACAGTGCTCCTCAAAAAAATGCAGAAACAGGGCGCAGAAATTGATTTCATCGTAAAACTCGTCATGGCGGCCAGGAGCCAAATGTTCAACGAGAAAGAAAAGGAGCTGATCCATAAGGCCCTGATGGCAACAGAACCGGGCCCCACCGATGAAAGCAGGATGAGACAGATCCTCGGGGAAAAGCTCTATGGCAACATGTCAATATTGCGCTTCTCGAAAAATGATATTCGAGAGCTCGATCCCGCCATTTCAGGGAACATAGAAAAATATTCAAAATCCAAAATTTTTATTTTAAATCCACGCAGTGACCGCATCATTCCCTTTGGCGAGGGCAAAAAACTGGCAAAGGTATTGCGCAAAAAAGGTGCAGAAGTAAACTTTCTCGGTACGGGGCTTTTCGGCCATACGGAAAACCGCATTACTGCAAAGGGTATTATCGAAGAGTTCAGGTACATGTATCGATTTTTCAGTGAACTCTTCGAAGGGGATTTAGAATAAGGATTTTAATATTTTTAAAGTAAATCAGCGGATATGCCGGTGAGATTTAAAAAATCTTTAACAAGCCGTGTGGGATATTCAAAATATGCACTAAGAGGCTCTTGAAGAGACAACCGCATAATACGTAAATGCCCTCACCCCTCTCTCTTAAAAAAGGAGAGGGTTCATTGTCAAGGTGCTGGCTGTCATTTTTAAAAAACCATTAAGGTTTCATTTGATAAAAAAGTACACCGGGCTCGGCAGTCCGAAGGACTACTCTCGAGCCCGTATAGAACCAGTTTTATGAAAGTAAAAAGACAAACCAGTTAATGTTTTTGAAAGCATGTTAAAGCCGTAATATTTATGATATAGTGAGTTAAGCCCCCGTGGCGTGTGAACGGCAAGGCCCTCCGCCGAATGAGGAGCGACTTTTGGCTACTTTGTGTCGTTACAAAGTAGCTAACTCTTACGAATAACTTGATTGAAGGAGCTGTTCATCAAATTATAAATTTACTGTTAAATAAATCTTTTTGGCCCCCTGTGGTGGCGCAACTTAAAGTGCATTCCCAATAATCCGGAAAGACCACAAATTATTAATGACAGAAAGCCCGGATATACTTACATTATTCAAAAGCTGGCTTAATGACCTACTCGGCCATAGAGACAGTGAAATCATCGAGTCTTTAAATGAAATTGAGGAGACCCATGAGATGTTTGCCACGGCACTGAAAAAACATGACGATGAACTTAAAAGAATCAGCAGACTGCAGGGAATTCATGAAACGAGAATTGAAACCGCAAAAGCCCTGCTCAATGAAAAAATGAACATTGAGAAAATCAGCGAAATAACCGGACTGTCCGTTGATGAGATTGAAAAGTTGAATTAACAACTACATTGCTTATAAAATGCAGAGAGGCGCGACAAAAATGTCGCGCCTCTCTTCGTTAAGGTATTATTTTCTTTTCAGGTTACGGTGCTGACCAGTAATCATCCTTACCGCAGATAAGATTCAGAATCAATGAACCGCTATCGTTGGCTTCGTAGTAAAAATCATCATCGGTAAACTCACAGTAATGGGCGATAGTATTCGCATCTGTCATGTTCATGACAAAGAAACTCTTGCTTTCAAAAGTTGATTTTTTGAAAAATCCCGCCCATGTTTTGTTCGATGAACCGGCAACAAAATAGTTGTAAGTATCTGCCCAGACAGATGAAAGAACATAACTGCTGTCTAATGGATCAGGTACAGTGAATGTGACCCTGCCGGTAGTAAAATTTATTGAACCAACATCAGTAGCCCCATTGAGAAGCCTGCCGGTTGTAAGGTTTGCATCAATCTGAATATCTTCGTCTGCCCCTGCTCCTGTCGGATCAGAGTATCGCGCCCAGATTGTTACGGCATGAGCGGTATCAACATGCTGATGCGCCAGTTTTGTATTGACCGTTTTCATGTCCGCATCAAAGACAAGGGTCTCTGCACCATCGGTTGCAACTGACGGTTCGGCAAAATTGGTATCGATGTTTACCGCATAGGGAAAATGGTAATCACAGTGCAGGGCCGTAACTGTATGTTCCGCATCAATCTCACCTGTATCGAATGTAAAGGTATAGACACCGGTATCGTAATCAATGGTACCTGTATCAATACCGCCTGCTCCTTCGAGACTGCCCGCATTGTCATTACCGATCTCATAGGCATATTCCACGGTAATATGTTCAGGAAATTTAGCTTTATCTTCCATATTTAAAGCGCCAATAAAAGTAAAAGCCAAATCCTGTGCATCAAATCCATCCCCAGGAATGCCATCAGGATCTGTATAATGAACCCTGCAGTTAGTAGCGATATCATCGCCCTTAAGGATATAATCACCGTCATCATTAATTACTTCTTCAGCGATAACAGTCCCGTTTGATTTTATTTTTACAGTACCTTTTTTAGGCATCTGTTTTAATTGATATTTTATGGATTCTAAATACCGGTAACTCACCGAATAGCTGCCATAACCCGGACTATCAACAAAAGTAAAAGTTACTTCGCCCGTATTATAATCAATAGAATTAGTCCCTGCAGTATCAAGATATCCACCAGAAGAAACAAGATTCCCATTTCCATCATCCTCAGCAATGACAGTATCATCTCCTTTGATAATTACACTGTTCCTCATTACCACACAATATACTGAATTATTTTTTCCAAGTGTGCCTTGTCCAATTTTATCTGAAAAAGAAACGGTAAGAGCTTCATCTTCAACATCATGAGTCAACTGCTCTCCTGTCACTGAAGCATAAATCTTCAGGTTTGAGATACCCGTATTGGCCAGGGTACCGCTCACTTCGGTATCAATATTGGCGAAACCGATTTCTTCGTTAGTAACACCGGTATATTCACCATAGCTTGTAAGATCTGCAAACCCGGAAAAGGGGTCAGCTGGCGTAGAAGCAACGCCGATACCGAGAAGATCAACAGCATAAGATTCACTGGTATTTTCCACCCAGACAGAGACCCATGAATCTTCGAGAACAAGGGTTTCTTCGTATGAAGTAGTCCCTACCTCGGGGGTGCGTTCAATCTTGTTTGTATAAACATCCGCCGCGGCGGGATACCCCAGTACCTGCTTACCTGTATAGGTAATCTCAAGATCAACAGGCCTGTAGTTGTACGTGGCGACACAGGTGGCATCAGGAGCCACATCACTACAGACAGTCTCTCCCACCTGCAGACTGGAAAGGTAACCGCCGGTACCATTGGTGATGGTTACGGTATAGCCTCCCCCGTCATCACTCATGGATATATTACTGCAGGAGACGCCCGCAAGGGTACCTGCTGTTATGGCAAGGATCAAAGCGATTTTTTTCAACATAGTCATCTATTCCTCCTTATCTAAATGCCGGTTAGAAATCACCGGCCCTACAGTTTCAGCATGAACCCGACACTGATGGCGTGACATGTCCCGCCATAGGCATAATTAGGTTCTGTCTCCTGGGGATCGGTCTTGGTGACCTCACGCTCAGGAAGATACTGTAACTGGTATGCAATCGTCGCCTCGATGGGACCGCCGAAACCGAAAAGCTTCGGCAACTGAAATGACGCTCCCAGTGAGACAATATGTTTATCATTGTCAAGAAAATCGATATCTTCTGAGTTGGCGCCGCCGGGGATAAAGCTGGGCTGAAACATGTAGCCGCCCATAAGTGAAATCCAGTCAAGAAGCTGGTAGGAGACACCGATTTTTGGAATCACAATGTTCTTGAAAGAAGGCAGCTGGTCGCCATAATTCTCTTTAACCGCCGTGGAGACCTTGTAAAATTTCCAGAGTGCAACATCAACATCAACAGCGAGGGTCACACCCCAGCGGGTATAGGCAACACCGGTTGTAATGGTGTGCGGTGCATAGTAGTCGAATATGGCAAGCTGCATTGTCATTGTCATGACATTAGGTACATCAGCCGCGGCATTGAAGGGGTCGATCTCCATGGCTGTTTCCATTCGGTATGAAGCCCCAAAATCGAGACCGTTCAGCACAGGCAGAACCTTGCCAAAATCAAAATAGAAACCCGTCACAACTGAAGGGTGCAGGGCAAGATCCATGCGTGATTCTGAATCAGGGGTCTGGGGAGCCGCGCCGATCTGTACACCGTTCATGACAACAGCGCCTTCACCGGCAAAGGAGGCATTGACACCGAGACCGAACCCGAACATGTCTTTTAAAAAACCCATGCCAAAACCCACCATGATCTTTGCCATCTGGGCCTCACGGCCGTAGCGCAAAAAGTTATGAGTATCAGGGCTGATGTCATTGACTTTCGTTACAGAGCCGTCAGCGGGAGATCCCATGCCAAGGCCGACACGTGCAGAAGATATAAAATCAGGAAGCTTGTAAATCAAATTGATATCAATGGCCAGGCCGAGCTGCAGAATCCCGTAATCAAGCCCTTCATCAGCCTTGATATCAAAAGTGCCGCTCTGAGTATAGTCAACCTTTAATACCGGGATGGTATACATAAAACCGATGTAGAGCTCGTTGATATAGCTTTGAGTATCCGTTGATGAAGTACCGGCCTTCTTCTTTTTCAGTCCCATGTCAACACCGCCGCTGCTGCCGGCAGGACTCTTTTTGTTCAGAGTCTTGCCCAGACCGGCAATATTGTAGTAGACTGAAGACCAGT
>CAZHNW010000089.1:7810-19081 GCA_964534225.1 uncultured Leptospirales bacterium
GGCATTGCCCAGGGCAATACCCTTTGTGCTGTAACCATGCACATCGGCGAAACTGCTTGCAAGGGCCTGTGAGCCCATTGCCAGCACCAAAATAAGTGAACCAATCAGAGCCGCTTTGATCTTAGAATGCATCTTTCCTCCAGAATTTCCACAAAGTCTTTTCGTTATGAGACGTGCTGCCAGTCCAGAAAAAGCGGACATCCACCCCGCCGGTGACGGGGTGAAAAGGCCATTCCCTGCCGGTTATGCAACAGGTCTGTTTTTTTATTTCTTTATAGTCCATTATACTGAAATCCAAAATCCTTATAAATATCCTTAAGGGCATCGCCCGTGCTGTCCGCGCTGCCGTCTCCCGTGCTGCTCCCCACGATGGCATCTGACATGTCATCCATCATGTTCGCAAGGGTTGGCCAGAGATCAGAATCGACCTCATTGAGCAGGGGATCATGGAGAAAGAGCCCAAGGTCACCGAATATCTCACTCCACTCAAAAGCGTCTGTCACGTTCATCTCGTCGATACTGTCGAGTGCGGCATCAACAAGGCCGTTAGCCTTTGCCAGGTCTCTTATCAAGAGAAGGGCGGCGTTTATGTTGTCGCCGGTCTCGTCGACCATGAGTTTCTGCAGTTTCGGCAGGTCTTCTTTAAGCATGGTGTAAAGGAAGTCAAAGCCTTCTTCGCCCTGGTATACCCAGCGGTTACCATTGTAGTGAGCAAGAAGTTTACCCAGGGTATAAAGGGAACCCTGCAGTTCTTTACCGAGATTCTCGTCGTATGTCAAGGCGTTCAGGGTGGACTTTACGATCTGGATAACATCGTCATAGACATAGTATTTGCTGTCTGACTCGATAAAGACACCCAGATCGTCGAAAAGGTCGAAAAATCCCTGCCAGTCATTGGTAAAACTATAGGCAACCTTTATTTGCTCTGATGGCTCTTCTTTCAGGGTGAAGTAAATATCTCCGGTCATATGGTTGAGAAGTCCCATACCGTCAATATCATCACCGGTGATAACACCATTGCTTACCGTGGCATCAATGGTTGAAGTACCCACCTTAATGGAAAGACTTCCCGGTGTGATGGTGCCGTTTGCCAGGGTGGTGTCGACAACACGGCCGATACTGGCGATCACTTCGGCATCATCGCCGTCAAGGGTGCGGGTTGTGTCGGGAAGTTTTGCAAGGGTTCCCTGGACGAGGGTTGCCCCATCCCATTTCCAGAGAAGATCATCTAAAGATTCTTCCATATCGATATCACAGTCACGTATACCGTTATCCTTGAACTGCCACTTTTCGAAAAACTCTGTCGTGATATAAGAATCATTATAGGCACGGGCTTTATTAACTTTCATCCCCGTCAACAGCTGTTCAAGGCCATAGAACATTTTGCTTCTTACACCCCAGGTACTCATGTCATCAGGGTTATATGTTTCTGGATCATCAAATTTACTGTCAGACACTTTCTGTAAAAGAGTGAGCAGTTTAGGCACCATCTCAGTCTTATTTAAAAGCGACAGTATACCATCCACACTTCCATCTTCGTTTTCGCCAAGAAAACTGGTCATTGTTCGAACATATTTAGGCTGAAACTCAGGATCGCTTCGATCTGCAGCATCATCCGCATCGTGCTGCATAAAATCATAGGGTGCGCCGTTTGCCTTGACCCTGGGACGCCAGAAATCATGGGTGCGGTCATCATCACCTGAATCCTGGCCTATCTGGTAATAGAACATGGGTTTTGCAAGAGCAGGTATCAGTACATCAGTCAACATCTTAAAGGGATATCGGTTATTGGGGGAATCATTATAGGCATAGCCACTTGCAGGCGGCTCATAGTTAGTTCGTTTATGAAGTTCCCCAAAGAGAGAAATAAGGACAGGGAAAAGCCTGCTCCGCTGGTTCCAATAACCCCCGTCAATACCCGCCTTATGAGAAGGTATCGCATCAGGGACAAGATAGACCATTCTCTGCATTGGCCCAAAGTTGGCCCCAACAACATCGGGAAGCACATAACCGCTGCCGAGAACATCATCCCAGAGGCCGATGTTCATGCCGCCGCCTTCTTTAGCATTGAGATGAATTGTTATAATAACAATCGTCGTCGAAGCCTCTTTCATGTCGACAACAATGCGGCCGGCCCCTGGATTGCTCACATAATCAGCGCTTGCGTCAGCAGTATACCCCGTAGGGGTCATCCACTGGCCTGTGATACGGCGCCAGTCACCTCCCATATTGGTAACTGTGGCGTTACTGCTTTTTCTAACATTTGAAACACCGAGAATACCATTACCTTCCAGACGCACATATACAGCCGTCCGTAGGTTATCTGCAAGTGGTATACTTTTATCAATACGCATGGGCTGAACATATACAAACTTCTTCTCATAGATCAACCACTGAAAATTTTTAACCATGGCTTCTTCCTGTGATAAACATTCCCGTTTATCAAAATGGGCGGGCTGCATCATTTCGCTGACCTGAAAGCGCCCCGCGCTAAGAGACCCACTGCCCTGCATATTCTCAGGTGAATACCAGGTTCCATTGTTGTTAATCAGATGATAATCCGTATGCCATACATGTTTGAAATGAGTATCACGCTGGCCGTCATTATCAAGGTCAACGTCATAAGAAGCGTCTTTAGGATAGGTATAAATCCATGTTGAAGGGTCAGAGGGATTTACCTTTTTTACGAAAGCGTAGATGCTGCCGTCAGGCCTGAGATATTTGAATCCCAGATACGGGTCTTCTTCCGCTTCAGGGTCAGCGTAATAATAAGGGCCTTCGCCTTCCCAGACTGTTCTGGCAAGCCAGCCCATTACCCATCGGCCCGTATTGAGTTCTCCAACCCCCCTTGGTTCAAAGGGCATATGAGACATCCCATTAGCAGCTCCCGGGTTGCCAAGACTGGCGCCCCCATTGGGTATACCCCCATCGCCTATGCAGTTGCCGGAAAGAAGAAGGTTTGCCGGGTAGTTCGGCCATAGGTAAAAATACTGGCCCGCTCCAACGTTACCGCTTGAGAAGGCATCCTTATGGCGAAAAATATTATTACCCGCTGGATTCTCTAAAACCAGACTATAGGTATCAACGGCCATTCCGCATTTATTTAAAAGCTCCTGTCCTGCAGGAATTGTGGTATGCATGGCAAAAAGCGAATCATTTACAGTAAGCACTCCCCCTGTGGGATCGCCATGAATGTGGCCCCAGTTATCATCAGGGGTCGTACTGCCCGCATCAATGATATAGTCCTTGAAGCCCACCACATTTGAAATCATCAGTGTAAAAAGCAAATGATCAAGGGCAGACAATTCCTGGGAACCAGGCGAGCGCAGTTCACCCTTCGCATTTTTCTCTACCATTTCATTGATAGAAGCACGAACATCGACCTTTGAAAGATCGATACCGCTGTTCTTTAAATGCTTCATGGCACTCATAAGAACGCCCTTTCCATCAATATCCTTGATGAGAGAACCTTCACGCTCTGAGGATAGAATCAGTCGTTGTATTGCCGGTATGAGTTCCCGTGTTGTAGTTTTTAAATCAGAATCGAGATAGGCGCTGCCATTATCAACATAATAATCTGATCGATCCGCAATATCGGTGGGATCTGCGGGTAAAAAATAGGTTTCTAAATTTGAAATCAATTCTGTCAATACATGAGGAAGGTCTTTGCCGTTATCAGTCTTTGCTGAGTAGAGTACCGGCACCTCGTCAAGAAGACCATACAGCATGTCCTTTAATTCCTGGTCGGCAGAAACCATTTCTGCTGAACCCTCGAGCAATGTCACAAGCCCCTTTGTCATGTTCCCCAGGCCGGTATTCTTTGAATTCGAATCTATGTCATCAGGATCAGTAATAAGATTATCACCACCATCAAGATACATGGGATAGTTGGCGGTCATAAGCATCTTGCCCAGCATCTTTGTCAGGTCTTTAAAATCCTCACGTTCCAGGTCTTCCATCATGGCTATGGCGTCATACATGAACTGGTTCAGTTCTTTCTTGTCTTTTGTTTCGATAATGTAATCGAGTATGGTACGCACCGTGTTCATCACCGCGGGGCGCAGGCCCTCGGTTTCGGCGTTGCTTATTCTTTCAAGGAGCCCGTAAAAGTTATCGCGATAGACACTTCCCCGATCATTATAAAAATTACCCGCGTAGGGAGAATAATAGTACTTCTCCTCGGTATCGAGCATGGTATCCAGGGCCTTTGAGGCCTTTTTTACCACTGACACCAGGGCATCCGGGTTTGTGCGCATGATATTCGACTGGATAGAAGAAAAACGCACGAATTCATCTGCATACCTGTCCATGGTTTCAGATAATTTATCATTCACCAGGTCACTGTTCATGTTGTCCCAGATGTATTCCAACGTTGGATATCCCTCCACGAGAGTAAAAACAGTAAAGTCCGGGTCGACAGCATTTCTCTGGTAATCGCTCAGGTCCTCTTTGGAACATGCGGTAAGTACCAGGAGAGCTGATGAGAGAAGAATCAGGGCAAGTTTCTTCAACATTTTGGAGCTCCTTTTTTGTTTCTTAAGTGTTTATCATTTAAAAATTTTATTTATTTTTACACTTTCTTTATTATTAATCCATACAGGTGGATTTTCTTAAGAGCATAATAAACAAAGTTAAGGAAATATACACAAACCGTCAAGCTAACAGCAACCAGCCATCCGGTTTTTCATTAACTATATTTAAAAACTCTTCACAGAGTGTAATTAATTTATAAACTACACCTGTAATTCCGCACATTAACAATTTCTATGATCAAGAAGTGTTTTAACAGTAAACGAACAGGAGTGATTATACATGAAGAAATGAACTGTGGCACTAGACACAAGCCAGTGTTATTAATTGAAAGCAGCATTCCATTCCCCTGCCGGCACAGCCGGTACTGTTTCACAGCTTCTTTGTCTTTTTTCAACACTACTGACACTTAAGTCTATTTTTATATTTTTTGGCAATCAAAAAAAGACTGAACGTTCGGAATTTTAATCTGTTCCTGTATTTTTTGCAATAAATAAATGAAACAGTGTTATATTTTATAGTGTTTGTCTAAAAAACCGTCTGGTTGATTTTAATATAAACATTGTTATCTGTCAATCATTTTTGAAGATTTTTCACCATCTTCTTTTGACTTTAACTGCCCTGAATCTATAAAACTTCTCACTTTTTCAACTTATCGCGTTGTTAACTGTTGCTCTTCACCTCCCTGTTCTTTTTAATTTATCAAAATCCAGCTGGCACTGAAACTTCTTAGAATGATTATTGTTCTTCCTGTTGAAGTAACTTGCCCTGACGTGCCAGCCGGAATTAAAAACTAATTTTATGTTTTCATTAACCCCGAAAGGTTTGTAAAACCTTTCGGGACGATGAGTCACATTGACCAATCATCAATTGCCGTTATACTGAAATCCGAAATCCTGATAAATATCCTTAAGGGCATCGCCCGTGCTGTCCGCGCTGCCGTCTCCCGTGCTGCTCCCCACGATGGCATCTGACATGTCATCCATCATGTTCGCAAGGGTTGGCCAGAGATCAGAATCGACCTCATTGAGCAGGGGATCATGGAGAAAGAGCCCAAGGTCACCGAATATCTCACTCCACTCAAAAGCGTCTGTCACGTTCATCTCGTCGATACTGTCGAGTGCGGCATCAACAAGGCCGTTAGCCTTTGCCAGGTCTCTTATCAAGAGAAGGGCGGCGTTTATGTTGTCGCCGGTCTCGTCGACCATGAGTTTCTGCAGTTTCGGCAGGTCTTCTTTGAGCATGGTGTAAAGGAAGTCAAAGCCTTCTTCGCCCTGGTACACCCAGCGGTTACCATTGTAGTGAGCAAGAAGTTTACCCAGGGTATAAAGGGCGCCCTGCAGTTCTTTTCCGAGGTTCTCGTCGTATGTCAAGGCGTTCAGGGTGGACTTTACAATCTGGGTGACATCGTCATAGACATAGTATTTGCTGTCTGACTCAATAAAGACACCCAGGTCTTCAAAGAGGTCGAAGAATCCCTGCCAGTCATTGCCATACTCATAGGTTACGGTAATCTTTTCAGTCGGCTCTTCTTTGAGAGTAAAATAGATGTCACCGGTCTGGGGATTGAGAAGCCCCATGCCATCGATAACATCTCCGGTAATCACACCGTTGCTTACAGTGGCTCCCGTATCGGTTTCACCAATATAAATTTTAAAACTTGCATCAGCATTTACAATACTGGTATTGGCAAGAGTGGTATCAACAACACGGCCGATGCTGGTGATGCGTTCCCTGTCATCAACATCTACTGAACGGGTCGCGTCGGGAAGTTCGGCAAGGAGGCCCTGTTCGTACTCTCCGGGATCGATCACTCCATCACTGTCATCATCACTCCAGTTCTTCCACAGAAGATCTCCCAGCATGTCGTCCATGTCAATGTCGCAGTCGCGGAGATTATTGTTCGGTTTTGAAGTATCGATGTACTGCCATTTTTCAGCAATATCAGTGAGATAAGTCAACTCATAAGCCTCACCCTTTGAGGCCTTCATACCTGTCATGAGTTGTTCCATGGCCCAGGCAAGTTTACGACGCACACCCCAGGTTGACATATCGGTTAGACTAAAATTCTCTTTATCATCATAGATCAAGGAATCACCATTTGCTATGCCGTTAAGAAGCTGAATAGACTTTGTTCCCATCTTTGATTTCGACATGAGGGGTACAAGGCCGTCACATTTCCCTGCATTATCCGCTTTTGTGGCATCTGATTCAAAGAGCATGCCCGTGAGGGTTTTGTAATAACGGGGGACGTAATTGGAAAAATCTGTTGAACTGCCCACCTGACGCAAATAACCGTTTACTCCATCAGACACATCAGCCGCTTTGATCCTCGGCTTCCAGCATTCCGTAGGATTCTGACCTGATTTCTGATAGTAGAACATCGGTTTTCCCAGTGCCGGTAACAGATTGTCTGTGAGTATTTTTGCCGGATAGCGGTTTTTATCACTGCGGTTAAAAATCCTGCTACCGTCAGTCGGAGTTTCATAATGCGTCAATTCTCTAAGAGTCCCCATCATAGCAACAATCATGGGGAATGCTTTACTCCGTTTACTCCAGTTAACAAAATCAGCACCTACCTGCCATGAATTATACTCATTTATATCCTCCAGGATATAGCCCATGCGGGCGACAGGGGCCATGTTATAGCCAACAACAGGCGGGAGTACGGGCCCTTCGCCAAGAGATTCATATATCGTATGCTCATCACCCATATGCCCCAGGGTTATACCCTTTATCATTTTAATATCCATTGCGATTCTGCCGTTTCCAGGTATTGTTTTGGATTCTTTTCCAGCTTCACTTAAAATCCATTTGCCATTATCGTTAATATCACCTCCAGGATACTTTCTGGCTGTCATGAGACCGGTCACCCCATTTGCTTCAATACGACATGCTACCGCGAACTGCAATTCACATCCAACAGCGGTCGTGTCTATAGTCATCGGGATCACATAAACAATCTTTTTTTCCTGCATAAGATATTGATAATTCTTTTGCATTGCCTCTTCCTGGGAAGAACATTCACGAGAAACATCTGATCCGGCTGCCGGTTTTTCAGGAATAATTTCTTCAATAACATAACACCCTGCTTTTCCTGATTTCCCTACTCCGCCATGGGGGAGAGGGGAATATGTGCTACCACCAACACCAAACATATAATAATCAGTTTCCCACTTTTCTTTATAGCGATTTTCGCGACTGGAAATCACGGTAATTGTATGAGATTCTGATGATAGTCCGAAAACATCCTGCATCGCAGTCCCTGAGGCACCAACTCTGGAGATAGTAATAGTATTGTAAGGACGATCATCCTTAGTTTTAAAAACAATATGAGGGCTATAAGAACTGATTGTCGTATTCGAAGAAACAGCATTGCCAGGATTAAAAGTATCTTTTTCACCCACGTACTTAAAACTATCAGGCAACGTGTCACCTTTTTTCTGAGCAAGACCAGGCACCTTACTATTTATCAGATTGATAATATCATCTATTGAACTAATTCCTGATGGTATTGTGATATTTTCATTAATAGAATCATCAATTTTCAAATTTATCTCAGTCGATTCCGTAACACTATAACTATTCTTTGGGATAAAAATAACATCATTTAGCGCCGCCTTTTCATCAACCCATTTCTCCATTGAACTTTCCGCAGTTCCCGAATAGTTATCATTAAAATAGATATATTCACTCAGCGTCTCTATGCGCACCTGATTCTCACCGTTAACACTCACCACTGTTGCAACAGTCCCTGGCATTGGATCCCACCATTCTTCCCAGGATGACGTATCAGGCACATCACCATTTATCTGATCACGAATATCCTCTGCAACCGTACTGTTTTCGTTAATATTCCAGCCGGAACCACTACCTACTTCTCTTGAATATCCATCTATATGTATATTGACTGTAAACTTAATTGTAGTTTTGCCATCAAAGTTTTTAGCCCCATCTGTTGTATAAATTGTTGCATTTGGTTCGGCAAAAGGAATTTCTGCTTCTTTAACTTTTGCATCACCGCTGCTGTCTTTTGGATAAATATATTCCCATGTAGTTGGATCAGACTCATCCGGTTTATAAACATAAGCATAAATATGTCCGTTTGGCCGCAAATACTTCTTAAACGATTTTCCATCGATTTGGACCTCTTCTGCTTTTGGATCAGCATAATAATAGGGACCCTCACCATTCCAGCAAATTCGACCTATCCATCCCATTGACCAGCGGGCAGTATTCATTTCACCTGTTCCGTTACCGTTGTAAGGCCAGTAAGTTATCCATTTGTAATTACCGGTATCAGATTCTCCCGCTTCCGGGATAGTATCATTATCTGTATCTACCCCTTTTCCGCCATTTGGCAGACCACCATCTCCAATACACTGTCCGCTGAGGAGACAGTTAGAGGGATAACTCGAGTGGAGATAAAAACGGTTCTGGTCTTTTTCCGCAGCGGAATAGGGAGTGCTGCTTCTGAATGTCTGGTCTCCTTTGGGCGAACCAAGAACAAGACTGTAGGTTGTATCACCGGTCGTCCCATTTACGGGAACCTCCTGTACAATCAGACAATCATTCAACGTAATCATACCACCATTGGAAGAACCATGTCCATGCCCATGATTAAGGCTTTCTCCAGAGTCAATATACACTTCACCGTCAACACCTGCTTCTACAGCGCTGTCATTATACCCAAAATTCGCCGCCGCCAGCAGGGTAAAAACCGTATGATCAAGATATGACACTTCAGCGCCACCAGCAGCCCTGTCTTTCCCGAAACCATCATAGCGGACCATGTTTACCAAATCAGCATCGAGATTCATATTCTTGATATATTCATCGGTCCACCCCAGCTGTTTTAAAGACTGCATAAAGATATCAAGAAAACCACGCCCTTTCCCTTCGGGGTCACGAATCACCGCCCCGGGCTTGCCTGACGCTATCATCAGCTTTTGCAGGGCGGGCATCATTTCTTTCATGGTATTTTTCAGATCAGAATTGACATATATTTCACTGTTATTGATATAATAATCAGCCCTGTCAGCGGGAACCGTATCGGAGGCATCAACAGGCAGAAAATAGGTCTCGATGTTCTCCACAAGGTCTTTCAACACATGGGGCAGGTCCTTGCCGTTACCGGTCTCTGCCGCGTAGAGAACCGGCACTTCATCGAGAAGGCTGAAAAGTCTTTCTTTCAGGGCAGGGTCCTGTGACACCATCTGCGCCGAGGCATCGAGGAGTGTCACGATACCCTTTGTCATGTTCCCAAGGTCAGTATTTATAGAATTTGAATTTATATCATCAGGATCAGTAATCAGTTCACCACTTCCGTCAAGATGGATGGGATAGTTGCCGCTCATGAGCATCTTGCCCAGCATTGTGGTTAAATCAATGAAATCATCCCGGTCAAGGTCTTCCATCATGGCTATGGCGTCATACATGAACTGGTTCAGTTCTTTCTGGTCTTTGGTTTCGATTATGTAATCGAGTATGGTACGCAGAGTGTTCATCACCGCGGGGCGTAACCCCTCGGTTTCGGCGTTACTGATGCGCTCAAGGAGCCCGTAAAAGTTGTCGCGATAAACACTTCCCCGATCATTATAAAAATTACCCGCATAGGGAGAATAGTAATATGCTTCATCTGTATCAAGCATGGTATCAAGGGCTTTAGATGCCTTTTTTACCACTGATACCAGGGTATCAGGGTCTGTACGCATAATATTCGACTGAATCGTAGAAAAGCGCACGAATTCATCTGCATATTTGTCCATGGTTTCAGAAAGTTTTTCGTTCACCAGGTCACTGTTCATGTTATCCCAGATGTACTCAAGGGTTGGGTATCCCTCCACAAGGGTAAAAACAGTAAAGTCCGGGTCGACAGCATTTCTCTGGTAATCGCTCAGATCCTCTTTGGAACATGCGGTAAGCACCACGAGAGCTGACGAGAGAAGAATCAGGGCAAGTTTCTTCAACATTTTAAAGCTCCTTATCATTTTTTTGCAAAAAGCGAAGGCTGTATTTTTTTGTCCTTCGCTGAAACCTCGCAACAGAACCGGCAAGGCAGTAAATATTTCAAAAAAATGTTAGATGTTAGAAGAAATGAAACGAAGACATATCAGGGCTGGATTATTTGAAGACACCAATTGACGCAAACAGGAGATTATGGCGCATCATTTCACTTTTACAATTCGAAAGGCCTTCCTGTTCTTATTCCTGATTTAATTCTTTGTCCCACAGCTTCTTATTTTTTTTATTTATTTTTCCAAAATGAGTGA
Organism: uncultured Leptospirales bacterium; assembly: GCA_964534225.1. Classification (GTDB taxonomy): domain Bacteria; phylum Spirochaetota; class UBA4802; order UBA4802; family UBA5550; genus CAZHNW01. Next base: position 18,613 of record CAZHNW010000089.1, read on the forward strand.
CAGTTAAGTCTACATTTTATCGGAAACTGTTCCCGATAAAATCAGAATATGCACACATTTTCGAAAGGTTATTGCAAAAGAGCAACCATAATCGCAAAAACACCACTGAGTGACTACTTGCTCACTTTCAGTAACCGTCTGGATGGTTTAACATAAACACAGTTAAATGTCAATCCATTTTAGCAAATATTGTATGCGTATATTCAATGCCCTGAAACCTGTACATCTTCGATCTTTTTTGACTGATTCTTCTACCGGGATTTTATTACCTCCCTGCAATTAGAATTTTATAAAAAATCCAGCTGGCACTGAAACTTCTTAGAATGATTACTGTTCTTTCTGTTGAAGTAACTTGCCCTGACGTGCCAGCCGGAATTAGAAACTAATTTTATTTTCCCATAGTTGTGAAAGGTTTTTACAAACCTTTCACAACTATGGGATATAATGACCAACTATCAATTGCCGTTAT
>CAZHNW010000090.1:0-18672 GCA_964534225.1 uncultured Leptospirales bacterium
CCGCGGCTGCTGGCACGTAGTTAGCCGGGGCTTTAGGCAGGTACCGTCATCACAAAAGATATTACCTTTTGCTTATTCTTCCCTGCTTACCGGACTTTACAACCCGAAGGCCTTCATCATCCACGCGGCGTCGCTGCGTCAGGCTTTCGCCCATTGCGCAAGATTCTTAACTGCTGCCTCCCGTAGGAGTCTGGGCCGTGTCTCAGTCCCAATGTGGCCGTTCACCCTCTCAGGCCGGCTACCCATCGTTGCCTTGGTAGGCCATTACCCTGCCAACAAGCTAATGGGCCGCGGACTCATCTCATGGCGATAGGCCCGAAGGTCCCCATCTTTAATGATCCATCCTTATGAAAAGACCATGTTATTCGGTATTAGCCACCGTTTCCAGTGGTTGTCCCCAACCAAGAGGTAGATTATCCACGTGTTACTCACCCGTTCGCCACTGTCCCCTCAATGCAAGCACTGAGGTTTTCGTACGACTTGCATGTTTAAAACGCGCCGCCAGCGTTCGTTCTGAGCCAGAATCAAACTCTCCGTAATGAATTTTCTATTACAGAAAATTAGTTTCAAAAAATTAAATTAAAAATTGTCGTTGACCAACACTACTGTTGATTAACATACTACCCAGTTTTCAAAGAACTATTGCCCCTGAAGGACAAAAAAAATCTCCGCTCATTTAACCCTTTTCAATATGAAAAAAATTAAACTGTTAGGGAGATTCTGACACTTTACCCCGTATCGACTCCGGTCAACACGAAAAGTAGTTATCAAAAAAAACCTTTTAAGTTTTTTCCGCAGGCCCTTAAGACCCGCTCATCAATCTGATGTGATAGAACATATATTCAAAGCCCTTTTTTCTGTCAATCTATTTTCGAAATTTTTTAATTTTTTTTAAAAACCTTCGAAAAAGATGGGCTTTCCGCCGAAGCGATGAAATGGACAATATTTTTTACACCATCGACTGTCAACAATAATTATAATCCATTTACAAAAAAAATCAAATTATTATTCAAAAAGAGGGCTATTTTTTTCCCTGCTTTATTCCCGCAATAAAAATACCTGCCAGCTCAACACGCACGGTTTTCTTTTCAGGAAGTTTATCAAAAACAGCCTCATCACAAAGTAGATCCATAACCTGGGGGCCAATCTTCGCCTTCACCAGGGGAACCTTGCGCAGCTTATAAACCTTCGGTATCTGTTCCTTTACCGAATTCGGCATATTCGCGTCAGCCACCTTTGCCTTGCGTTTTTCAAGTACCAGTATTGATGTCGCCACCTTGTGCTGGTTCACCAGGGACTGCTGGTCCTCCATCTTTTTTTTAACATTCTTTCTTAAAAAATAGATTCCCGCACCAATACCCACTGCAACGACTCCGAGTATTGTATATAAATGCCACCATTCCATTGAGCTTCCTCCTGCATCATCAATAATCCCCGCCATCAGCTTCATGAGGCCGGGAGAAAACAAAGATAAACATCTTGCTGACTTCGTCAAGCTAAAAGCATTTTCACCGCCGCAATCAAAAGATGAGAATGGTCACCAGAAGAAAAACCATGCTTGACAAAAGAGACAGGCCGTTTTTTAACTTATAAACCATCACTTGAAAAGGCAGTGCAAAAATGACTGATAAACCAGAAATTCTTCTCGTCGGAACCGGGGCCGTAGGCAGTTTCTACTGTGGTAAATGTGCCGAGGCGGGGGCCTCGGTCTCTGTTCTCTGCAGGTCTGACTATAAAGAAGTAAAAGAAAAGGGAATCAATATAAAATCTGTCCTGGGGGATTACCATTTCACACCGGCAGAAGTCATTGATTCCATAGATAAATACAGCAGACATGCCGACTATCTCGTGGTGGCAACAAAGGTACTTCCCGAAATCGATGTACCTTCCCTGATCGCTGATGCCGTCAGGAACGAAACAACCATCGTACTGCTCCAAAACGGCATCGACATAGAAGGACCGGTCAACAAGGCTTTCCCAGGAAACGAACTCATCAGCGGCCTCGCATTTATCTGCGTCAGCAGGGAACGGTACGGTCACATTCACCATGAGGACTATGGAAAACTGACCGTCGGCCGTTACCCTGGGGGCACTTCCCCTAAAACAGAAGCCTTTGCCCGCCTCCTCACCAGCGTCAACATTCCCTGTGAAATCGTTGAAGACATTAAAATGGCGCGCTGGAAAAAACTCGTCTGGAATGCCCCCTTCAATCCCATGTCAGTTCTCGCAGGGGGGGCAACAACGCGCGAAATGATAAATTCAGAACCTTCCCTGGCACTTGCAAAAGCGGTTATGGGGGAAGTTCTCACCCTCGCTGCCAGCAGGGGGCACCAGATCCCTGAATCCTTTATAACCCAGATGATAGAAAATACCTCAGTCATGACACCCTACAAGACAAGCATGCTTCTTGACTATGAGAATAAGAGGCCCATGGAAGTAGAAGCCATTCTTGGCAACACCCTGCGTCTTGCCCGGGAAGAAAACATATCTCTCCCCCACATAGAGAGTCTCTACGGCCTTTTATCACTGGTCAACAGGAGAAACCTTTCCTGACAGACATCACGTCTCTCAGGGCCTCTATGTGCCAGTGCCTTCACCGCGTGAATTTGAACTACTTGTAATGTTTAATTAATATACGTAAAGCAGGCTCTTCAGGTTAAAAGGCGATAGTGCCGATTCATTTAATTCTTTTCTTAACGGTCTCGGCATTAGTCCATACGCTTTTTAAACCGTGACCGCAGAACCAGGCCCACTAGATTGAGCATCAAAACCAGCAGAATCAGTATTATGGCGGTACCGTACTGGAGATGCCGCGTTTCCTGGATATGTGTACCTGCCGTTGCCATCACATAGATGTGATATGGCAGGGCCATGATTTCATCATACACAGACGTGGCAAGATCCGGGGTATAAAAAGCTGCTGCAGTGAACATAATAGGCGCCGTCTCTCCGGCGGCACGCCCCAGAGAGAGCATGACACCTGTCAGGATACCCGGCAGGGCATTGGGGAGAACAATCTTGTATATGGTCTGCCATTTTGTCGCCCCCAGGGAAAGGGAAGCCTCCCTGTATGTCCTGGGAACAACAAGAAGGGCCTCTTCGGTAGACCGTATTATCACCGGAAGATTCAAAACCCCCAGGGTCAGGGAACCCGCAAGAATCGATGTTCCGAAGTCAAAGAAAACAACAAAAAGGCTGAGACCGAAAAGACCAAAAACAACAGAAGGGACACCTGCGAGGTTATTGATACCAAGGCGAATCACCTTGACGATGCGCGGACTTTTTGCGTATTCCGTCAGGTAGATAGCGGTGATAATACCAACGGGAATAGAAACAAGCGAAGCCCCCAGCATGAGATAAAAGGTACCGACAATGGCGGGGAAAATCCCCCCCTGTGTCATCTCGTTGCGGGGCATCTCCGTAATAAATTCCCACGAAATAGCGGAGATACCGCTTTTCACAATATAACCGAGCATAAAGAGTAAAAAAATGATTACCGAGAGGGAAAGAATCCTCAACAGGATAAACATTGATTGTTCTATCAGTTCTGAATTTTTTTTCATATCAGCTTTTCCTTCCAGGAATAAATAAACTTCCCCCCATACAAAACCAGCTGTCAATTCTCCTTGAACCGGTATTTATTTGAGAGATAGTCAGCAATCAAATTAAAAATGAAGGTAATAATAAACAGCACAATACCAATAGCAAAAAGGGCATGGTAGTGATCTCCCCCGACTTCTGCCTCTGCCATCTCTGCGGCAATATTCGATGTAAGGGGCCTGACGGGATCAAAGATAGAACCCGGGATAATCGTGGCTCCTCCCGCAACCATGAGCACCACCATGGTCTCACCGATAACACGAGAAATACCCAGAATAATTGCCGTCCATATACCGGATAGAGAAGCGGGAAGTATTATGTGATAAATTGTCTGCCATCTGTTAGCCCCCAGGGCATACGATGCTTCTTTAAGCGATACAGGAACCGACGAGATTGCATCTTCGGATATACTGGCAATTGTAGGAATGGCCATAAAAGCAAGCATGAGAGAGGCATTAAACATATTGAGCCCTGTATCAACGTTTAAATACTTCTGAAGCATTGGGGCGATAACAACCATTCCGAAAAAACCGATAATAACAGAGGGAATAGAGGCAATGAGCTCTATGACAGGCTTGATGATTTCCCGTACAGAGGAATTAGCCATTTCCGAAAGATAGATCGCTATTGCCAGGCTCAGTGGAACAGCTATAACTGACGCAAGGAGAGTCACCGTAACTGACGCCGTAATGAGGGGCAGGATCCCGTAGCGTGCATTCTCACTGGTAGGATACCATTCATTGCCACCAAGGAACTCACCAACACTTATGGTCTGAAAAATCGGGAGACCTTCTTTAAATAAAAAAAGCATAATCAAAAAAAGAATAACGAGGCAGCTCATGGCAATAAAAAGAAATGAGCGCTCGATTATAGTATCATAGAGAAGGCTCCTGTGCCCTGAGCTGGTCTCAACTGAATGATTTTCATGTTTTTCCCTGTTCATTCTGTTCCTGCCTGTATCGAATAATTATCATGATTCAGATTTCAATAGTAAAAACGGTTCCCTTCTTGCCGGATTTCAACGCAACACCCCATCCAAGAAGATCAGCTGCGTGCTTTACAATGGAAAGCCCCAGGCCTGTTCCTCCCGTGGCGCGGGAACGACTTTTATCAACCCGGTAAAAACGTTCGAAAATCCTGTCCACAGACTCTACCGGTATACCGATACCGGTATCTTCAATAATGACAACCCTGCTGAATTTTTTCTTTTCTGCGGAAATCTTTATTGAGCCGGATTCACGGTTATAGTTAACCGCATTGTCTATGATATTAAAAAAGACCTCTTCAGCCAGAAAGCGATTACCCTTAACATTTTCATCAAGAATATTGATATCCTCTACGATGGTTATATCCCTCTCCGCTGCCTTTGGACTGAGTATATCTATGCATGTATTGATAACATCCCTCAGGTTGATCTCTTCTTCGAGAAAATCATTTTTTTCTTCGAGCATGTTTAGTTTCAGGATATCATTGATAATCGAATTCTGGCGATCTGCGTTATCAAGGGCCTTCTGGATAAACTCTGATGAAAGTTCCGTATTATGTATATTCTCACTGATGGTTTCAAGGTATCCCTTCATAATCGTAATAGGTGTTTTCAACTCATGGGACATGTTTCCCACCAGCTCGGTTTTTATCTGTTCAATACGCTTTCTTTCAGTAATATCATGCAGAACCACCAGGATACCCTGCAGAGTGTTTTTTTCTTTTATGGGATTGAGACTCACCTCGCAGACAATACCGGAAAGAAGCACCTCTTCAAAATGAGAAGCCACTCCCTTTGCAAGGGCATACTCGATACTGGTATTAAGGGTCCTGCTCCTTATAACCTCGAAATAGAGGCGTCCCTTCATTTCCTGTTTTGAATCAAGAAGCGAATGAAAAGCCCTGTTGGCAATATGGACCCGTTTCTCTTCATCAACGACGGCGATACCATCACTGATGCTCTCCAGGGTAATCTCCAGTTTATTCTGTTCAAAGATAAGAGTGTTCATTTTATCGACAATAGTGTCGGCCATCCTGTTAAGAGAACGCTGAAGAGAACCGATTTCATCTTCCCTGTAGTTGAGAATACGCCTCGAATAATCCCCATGAGAAAAATCACGGGCAAAATTCAGGGTCTCGTTAATAGGACTTGTTATCCGCCGTGAAATATAAATAATAATTATAAATGCCGTCAAAAAAACAAAGAGGCCTGAAAAAACGATAAGCTTTCTTACTTTCACCAGGCTTTCTTCTATCTCAAACAGGGGCCTGGCAAGCCTGATGGTGAGAGAACCACTCTTTCGGGCGAAGTAAAGCATATCTGTTTTTAATGTCGTACTGTACCGAATAGAACTGCCATAGGTCAACTTCCCCGCATCCTGAACTTCAATACGGTACAGGTGATTGTCAAGGGAGGAAAGATCAGAAACCTCGGAGTCAGCAAAGACCCTGCCATTACTGTCAATCATGGTAATTCTGAGATGAACTATACCGGAAAGCTTTTTTACAAGGCCGGCATCCCTTTTGAGCCTTTCCAGGGTATAGGTTCCGTACTTTTCTTTAATCACAAGATCAATGAAATCAATTTTCGACTTCATCTCCCTCTTTAAAATTGCCAGCTGGGTGTCTCGAACAAGATCATTAAAAAACACCAGAAGAAAAAAAACAAGCATTACTATCAGTGCCGAAAAGGCGAGAATTATTCTATTGCTTATTTTTTTGATCATCAAAGATGCCTATTCCTTAAAACCATAACCGACACCGGAAAAAGTGGTGATTATATTCTTATACTCACCGAGCTTTTTGCGCAGATTCATGATATGTACATCGATTGTTCTGTCTACAACGTAGACATCGTGACCCTTGATACTGTCAATAATATTGTCCCTGCTGAATATTTTCCCTGGATTTCGCAAAAAGAGTTCAAGGATCTCAAATTCAGTCTTTGTCAGCTTAACGTGATTGCCATCAATCTTCAGTTCAAAATAATCAGGATTCAGTTCGAGTCCCCTGTAGACAAGGGCTTTTGCAGAATCTCTCTTTTTCCCTTCTCCATGAAAACGCCGAAGTACCGCCTTCACGCGGGACTTTAATTCCTTGATGCCAAAAGGTTTTGCGATGTAATCATCACCTCCCAGCTCAAGACCGAGAACCTTGTCGAATTCCTCCATCTTTGCGGATAGAAAAATTATCGGGATAGCCCCAAACTGGCGGGATGACCTGACATGCTTGCAGAACTCGTAGCCATCCATTCCCTGCATCATTATATCAAGAATAATCAAGTCAGGATTCCCTCCGGACTTCAACCCGTTAAGTGCTTCTTCTCCAGAGGAAAAACATTCCACGTCGTAACCTTCACCGGTGAGGTTCACCTTCAGAATATCCTGGATATCTTTTTCATCATCTATAACATAAATTTTATTTTTCATACTCGCATTCAACCATTGATGCTCAATTTTCAGCGGCTTACTCGGAGTGCCTTACATCAATACCCTCAATATAATATATTGCCCTTTCTGCAATATTCGTTATATGATCACCTATACGTTCAAGTGCCTTTGAAACCATTATCAGCCCGAGACACTGAGACATGTTTCGCGGGTTCTCGGCCATAAAAGAGAAAAGCTCCCGGTATACCTGTATATTTAATTCATCCACCTGTTCGTCCCTGGCAATAACTTCACGGGCCAGATCAACGTTTTTGTCGGTAATAGACCTGAAGGCATCCTTCAACATGGTAACAGCAATCTCTCCCATGCGGGGTATGTCTACCAGGGGTTTAACAAGCTGCTGCCCGTTGAGACGAATTGTTTCCTTGGCAATATTCGTAGAAAGATCGCCAATGCGTTCAAGATCAGTATTTATCTTCAGCATTGCAAGAACGAAACGAAGATCCCCCGCAGCAGGCTGTCGGGTCACCAAAACCTTGATACATTCATCATCGAGCTCAACTTCAAGATTATCGAGGACCGTATCCTCCTGGATAATCCTTTCAGATTGTCTGCTGTCACCCTGTTTCAAGGCATCAACAGATTTTACAATTGACTCCATGGCATAATCAGCCATTTCAAATATTTTAGATTTAATACCCTCAAGTTCCTGTTCAAGATGCGTTGTCATTCCATTCTCTCCACGATTTTGATAAAATTTGTCGCCGCAATAAACTGATTACAACAAAAACTTTGCGGCAGAAAAATACATCTCATCCGAATTTACCTGTTATATAATTTTCTGTCATCTCAAGGTCAGGATTGGTAAAAATCTTTTCTGTACTGTTCAATTCTATCAGATTACCCAAATAGAAGAAAGCGGTATGGTCGCTGACACGGGCCGCCTGCTGCATATTATGCGTCACAATCACGATAGTAAACTTCGACTTAAGATCCTGTATCAACTCTTCAATCTTCTGGGTTGAAATAGGGTCAAGGGCAGAGGCCGGTTCATCCATAAGGATTATATCAGGTTTAACTGCGATAGTCCTTGCAATACAGAGACGCTGCTGCTGTCCCCCGGAAAGCCCCATTGCCGATTCATTGAGCCGGTCCTTTACCTCATCCCAGAGAGCTGTTCCCTTTAAAGACTGCTCGACAATACTCTCAATTTCATATTTATCCCTGACACCATTTATTCGAAGTCCATAAGCAATATTTTCAAAAATAGACTTGGGAAAAGGGTTTGATTTCTGAAACACCATCCCCACCCTGCGCCGCAGACTGGTTACATCATAACGGTTCTGGTAAATAGGTTCTCCATCAATCTTTATTTCTCCTTCAACCCGTGTATCTGGAATGATATCATTCATCCTGTTAACACATCTGAGAAAAGTTGATTTCCCGCAGCCTGAAGGGCCGATTAGAGCAAGAACCGTATTTTCCTCTACCTCAAGGGAAATATTTTTAATGGCAGCGTCTTGTCCGTAATAGAAAGTCAGGTCATCTGACTTTATCTTTGGCTCCATCGCTAAATATCCTTTATGCTGAATATTAATCCCCGGCACACCGGCCGAGAAATTTTTCTAATTTTTACTTCAATTGCAATAACAGCATACCCCATTCAATTATTATAAAGATGATGTAAAGATTTTGTAAAGAAAAATGCAGAACTGTTATCCTCTCCAAATCGTCTGAACAGCTCCCAATCCTGCCTGAAATTAACTTTTTACTTTCATGAATAAAAATCATGTCAATCAAAACCGATCATCAGGGTTACCCGTAAATTCCATGAAATTCATTCCTGAAGAAAATAAACATCTTATTGAAAAAATCTTTATAAAAAATTAACCGCCCCCCTCTATTTTCATTTCGAGATTAAATCAAAATGGAACTTAACAGTAACCAAACCAAAGGAGGTTTTCTTCAATGAAAACAAGAGTTATAGGAATAATAACAGCAGTGGCATTTCTTGCCATCGGTTCCTTCACTTCATGCAGCAAAAACAGCGGGAAAAAAGTTATTATCAAGGGTAGCACCACGGTACTCCCCATTACCCAGAAAGGTGCAGAAGCATACGGAAAAAACCACAAAGTTTCAATTTCCATCGAGGGAAGCGGTTCAGGTAACGGCATCAAGGCCCTTATCGACGCAAGCTGTGACATTGCAAACGCTTCACGTGCAATGAAGTCAAAAGAATTAAAGAAGGCAAAAGCCAAAGGTATTAAAGCTAAAGAGATCACTGTTGCCTATGACATGATCGTTCCCGTCATTCACCCCGGCAACACCATCAAGAACCTGAGCATAGACCAGCTTAAAGCCATCTATCAGGGACAGATTAAAAATTGGAAAGAACTCGGCGGCAAAGATGCCAAAATCATCGTCATCTCCCGTGATACCAGTTCAGGAACCTACGAAGTATGGCATAAAAAAGTAATGAAGAAAAAAGATGTCCGCAAGGATGCCCTTCTTCAGGCTTCTAACGGTGCCGTTGTTACCTCTGTAGCAGGAAACCCCAAGGCAATAGGATACATTGGCTTCGGATACATCAACAGCAGCATCAAGGCCATCAACGTCAACAATGTACTTCCCACCCTTAAAAACGGTAAATCAGGAAAATATCCTATTTCACGTAAGCTTTTCATGTACATCAACGAAAGCAAAATCTCAAAAGAAGCAATGGATTTCGTAAACTTTCTTCTCGGAACTGAAGGACAGAAGATTGTTAAAGAAGCAGGATACATTCCCCTGTAAAAACAGTTTCACTGTGCATAAGGAGGGGGCTTCCAGAGAGGGTGCCCCTTTTTTATTTTTACAAAAAAGCATCCCCTGTTTTATAAATTTATCCCTCCACTGAACGTTAAAAATATTCCGCACGAGCGGGCTGAAACATGAACAATCTTGAATATATAACCATAAAAAAGAATAGACTTGACAACAACCTGCCGATAAATAGTATAAGCATGAATATTTTTTCTTAAAATTTTGAATATTTAAATAAATAAAAACACTTTCTCAGCAGAAAAAACAGGTTACAGCGTCCATGTCAATAAACCCTTTTAAAGATACCAATCTTGACGACCTCCAGAAGGATATCAAAACCATCTGGAAAGACCATTTCGGCGACTTTGTCACAAAAATGAACGCCTGGCGTGAGCGTTTCATTTCCAAGGGAAAAGAAAAGATAACGGTCATGTTTATTCCTCACTCCGAAAAAAGGATAATAAACTTTCACATATCCATATTCTCCATTTCCTTTATTGTCCTTTCAATCGCCATCACCCTGTTTATTACGTCTATATTTATCGTGAACCATTCATCTACCATCAAAGAAGTTTCAAAATTGAAAAAATACGGCTCCAACTCGAAGATTCAGATACAGGAATACAAAAAAGAAATTAACCGTCTTTACGGTATTTTTCAAAAATTCAAGCCTGAGATTACCCACCTCTACAAACTGACCCCGGGAAGTGATATCGATTCCCTCTGGGCAAAGGGGGGCGTCCACAATCCCCGCAATCCGTCCATGAATGACACAGAAGGCACACCCGCTATCGAGGTACTGAATATCCAGGAAATAGAAAAAGAACTAAAAACATCAAAGACACTTCTTATTAGCATTAAAAAATTTCTCAGGTATCGCAAAAAAATTATTGAAAATACCCCCTCAATCTGGCCGACCAAAGGTTTTATCATTTCCCGTTACGGACAGCGGTCTTCCCCCTATACCTTCAAACCCGAGTTCCATCGCGGCATCGACATAGAAGGATTTCCCGGATCCAGGATCGTAGCCACAGCGCCGGGAAAGGTCAGCGATATTCAGTGGGACTCCAACCTGGGGCTTACCATATCCATCAAGCATAAATACGGTTTTGTCACATCCTATTCTCACTGCCAGCGTGTATCGATACAGCCGGGACAGAAGGTCTCAAAGGGTGAGGTCATCGGCTATATCGGCAGAACAGGGAAAACCACGCGCTATATCTGTTATTACCAGATTAAAATCGGGACAGAACATGTTGATCCTATTCCCTACCTGAACAGGATCGCCCGCTGATTCCCAAAATCAGCCTGTTATATATCAACAGGTTTTACTCTCCCCTGGTAAGGGTACCCGCCAGGACCCTGCATTACCCTGCCTGTTTTTTCTGACATCCATCCGTAGTAAATTGCCTCTGCGGGGCACGAAAAAAGGATGCCCCTGAAGACACCCTTTTTTGTTTTTTATAATGCGGGGAAGTTAAAATTCATCCTCCCGCCTGCTTGTTGAGAGAAGCTCATCGGGAACTTCCTCAATGCGTTCACCAATCTTCACTGAAAGCCTGTTATTCACCAGTCCAGGCCGGCACCGGTATTTCTTTCTTCCACCAATTTTCAGAGTCATCTCATCACCGATCTTGGTTTCAGGAAGTTTAATTACGTCTCCGATAGTAATGCTTAAAACGTCCTGGACACTGATCTTTGCCGCACCGATTTCAGCAATAATGGGAAGGGTCACCGTTTCGAGACGATTCTGGATGATATTGAGATTCTCATCGGTGGCGCCCTTCCTGATACTTGAATACATGTACTGGGCGGAGAGCTTTGAAATAATGGGCTCAATAGAGATATAGGGAATACAGAGGTTTGTCATACCTTCCACATCCCCAACCTTGGTTTCAAGGGTAATGAGAACAACCATGTCATTGGGGGGAACAATCTGGGCAAACTGGGGGTTTGTTTCAATATTTCCGAGCCTGGGGCGCAGGTCAATAACATTGGACCATGCCTCCCGGAGGTTACCCAGGATCCTTACGATAATGCCCTCCATAACAGAGAGCTCAATATCAGTCAGTTCACGGCTTATCTTGGATGCTTCACCCATTCCACCGAAGAGCTTGTCAATAATAGTAAAGGTAATTGAAGGATCAATTTCAAGCACGGCAGACCCTTTAAGGGGGTCCATGTTGACAACTGCCAGGGTCGTGGGATTGGGAATACTGCGGATAAATTCCTCGTAGGTTAACTGGTCAACAGAAGCGACGTGTACGCTCACAAGCGCCCTCAGCTGCGCAGAGAGTGCCGTTGTGGTGAGACGGGCAAAGGTTTCATGCATCATCTGCAGGGTCCTGATATGGTCCTTGGAAAACTTGTCAGGGCGCCTGAAGTCATAGATTTTGACTTTCTTCTGTTCCTTTGCCGCCGAATAATCTGTCGCGTCAACCTCGCCGGTGGATATAGCGGTCAACAACGCATCAATTTCGTCCTGTGATAATATTTCTGTCATTTTGCAATTCCTTTTAATACCGATGCTTCTACCGCGTTAAGGAGCCAGATAGAACCTTCCCTTGACAGGCGGTACATGTATTTATACCTTTCATTTCTGCGCACGCCATACCTTTCAACAACAGCGGTTACTGTTGCATACTTCCTGTTCTTTTCGATTTCTTCATCTGCTATGGTAAAATTTACTATATAATCGTGCCGGTGTCTCGCCAAAAATTGTTTAAACTTCCCCAAAATCTCTCTCCTTTCTTTGGGACCGGCACTGTTGTAAGGACGCACAAAATTGTTATAGGAATAGATAAATTCTTTCATCTCTATATACTTAAACATTCTCTCCCATTCTTCACGTTTTTCAGCCTCGAGGCAGAGAAGAACAATCTCTCCAGGGGTTATTTCCGTTGTTCTCTTCATTTCTTCTTTACCGAAGGGTCCGGGTCCGCGGTCGTCCCCGATTATCCGGAATGTCAGTTCATTTACACTGTAAATAAGGTTTCGTGCCTTGAAATCCGGGATAAAATAAGATCTTACACGAAAAATTCCTTTTTCCAGGTTGTAAACCCGGCGCAGGTTAATGTCATGGGTAAATGTTTCTCCCGCACCCAGGGAAACAGTGCGCCGTTTCATCTTTTTAATGACTTCTGATGTGGGCCTGTTTTCTTTTCGATAGGGAATTATGTTTTCAGCTTCCCTGCCCTCCATGTCATAGACAACTGGCTGAAAGGTGGTAAAATCAGGCATGGAGACGTTTTTGTCTTCATATATTTCAAAAGTGACTGTTTTCTGTGATGTATTTTGAATACTGACATGGAGAATAACGGCTTCGTCATGGCCAAAGGCTTCCTGGTCGATGGAGAGGGAGACTCTCATGGGGTCTGCCCTGTCCCCTGAATGCAGAGGGACTGTCAGTACTGCCAGAAGAGCGGCAATGGAAGATAGTATTTTTATTCGTCCTTTCATTCAATCCTTCATGGTATCAGTAGAATTTATGTCCCCTATAATTAATCGGTACATTCTCTCCTTCTATACAGAAGAAATTGAATATTTTCAACAAAATCGGCATTACCCGATATGCCGGATCAGCGAAATTTATCTATTTCACTCCTGGCAAGGGAATCGCATCTCTCGTTCAGGGGATGACCGCTGTGGCCTTTCACCCATTCCCATGAAATATTTCGTTCTTCTGTAAGAGCGAGAAGCTGCTGCCATAGATCCCTGTTTTTTACCGGGTTTTTAGAAGCGGTTTTCCATCCATTCCTGACCCAGTTTTTGATCCATTCGGTGATGCCCTTCTTGACATACTCAGAATCAGTTACTACTACCCCACAGGTTCCTGTGGGAGTTTTTTTAAGCCCCTCTATCACCGCGGCAAGCTCCATGCGATTATTGGTGGTTTTTGATTCACCTCCGGAGAGGATATCCTCACTGCCATCAGGATAAACAATAATGGTGCCCCAGCCCCCCGGTCCGGGATTACCACTGCAGGCCCCGTCTGTGTATATAGAAATATCTTTTGCCATTTAATTGCCTTAAATAATGAAAAAAAGGGACGCCCCGGGGGGCGTCCCTTTTTTTTCTTAACAGCCAGTTACTATTCGATTCCGAGAGCCCTGGCTATTTCCTGTGAGTACTTCACAACAACACCGGAAAATACAACTGAGACCATGGTCATCAGCTTTATAAGGATGTTGAGTGAAGGACCGGATGTATCTTTAAAGGGGTCACCAACGGTATCACCGGTTACACCGGCTTTATGGGCATCAGAGCCCTTTCCGCCGTAGTTACCCTTTTCGATATATTTCTTTGCGTTGTCCCATGCGCCACCAGCGTTGTTGAGGAGGCATGCAAGGGAGAAACCAGCGGTAAGACCACCAACGAGAAGACCCATGACGCCTGCAACTCCGAGGAAGAGACCTACAAAGATGGGAACGATAATGGCCATCAAAGAAGGAACGATCATTGCCTTTTGTGCTCCCGCAGTAGAAATAGCAACACAGTTCGCATAGTCAGGCTTGCCGGTTCCTTCGAGGATACCGGGGATTTCCTTGAATTGTCGACGAACTTCGTTAACCATTTCGCCGGCTGCGCGTCCAACAGCATTCATGGTCATAGCTGAAAAGACGAAAGCCATCATGGCACCGAGAAAAATACCGGCGAGTACCAGGGGATTCATCAGAGTCATGTTGTAGGCATTAACAAAATCAGCAATACTTGCTTTAGAAGCAACGATAGCATTTGCGCTTGCCTCGACTCCCTCGGGAAGAGCAGCATAAAATTTGATTTTACCTACTGCGAAACCTGATGTTCCACCGAGTTTTCCAAGCCAGATCTTGATTTCTTCGAGATATGCAGAAAGAAGTGCCATGGCGGTAAGGGCTGCAGAACCGATAGCAAAACCTTTACCTGTTGCAGCGGTTGTATTACCGAGCATATCAAGGGCATCTGTTCTTTCACGAACCTGGGGATCGAGTCCGCTCATCTCTGCGTTTCCACCGGCATTGTCAGCGATGGGGCCGTAGGCGTCAGTAGCCAGGGTGATACCAAGGGTTGAGAGCATACCGACAGCGGCAAAGCCGATGCCATAGAGGCCCTGTCCCATGTTGGTAAAACCACCGGAGACACCGAAAGCAAGAAGAATACCAAGTACGATTGTTACAACAGGGATACCGGCAGAAAACATACCAACACCGATACCGGCAATAATTGTGGTTGCGTGCCCCATCTGTGCCTGCTCGGCAATAGATTTAGTGGGCTTGTATTCATCTGATGTATAATACTCTGTTGCCTGTCCGATAATGATACCGGCGATAAGGCCGACAATAACAGCACCGAAAACACCCCAGGTGACGAGGTCGAACCTGGCCAGAATAGCCAGAGCAACCAGAATCAGGATTGAAGCGAGTCCAACACCGATATTGAGGGACCGAAGAAGATTCTTCATTGACGAGTCTTCTTTAGTACGCACAGCAAATATACCGATTATTGAAAGAACAATACCAATACCTGCAACGATCATTGGAGCGATAACAGGCTTCAGTATTTCAAGAATGGCCTGATCAGCAGCAAGTCCGTCTACCAGGGGCAGAGCAGCACCAAGAGCTGCAGTGGCAAGGATTGAACCACAGTATGATTCGTAAAGGTCAGCACCCATACCGGCGACATCACCAACGTTATCACCGACGTTGTCAGCGATAGTAGCGGGGTTACGGGGATCATCTTCAGGAATACCGGCTTCTACTTTACCTACGAGGTCGGCGCCAACGTCTGCAGCCTTTGTATAGATACCACCACCAACACGGGCAAACAGTGCCTGGGTTGAGGCACCCATACCGAAAGTAAGCATTGTCGTGGTAATCTCAACCATTTTTGCCTTAACAAAGACAGGATTCATGGTAGTTGCTTTGTGAGCGGCAACTGAGGCAGAAACGAATTCGCCGTCTATTCCGGTTTTAGCCATGAGGTGCTGGCTGAGTCCGAAAACGTTTGAATCGTATATCCAGTTAAGAACAATGTACCAGATTGAGATATCAATCAGGCCAAAACCAACAACAACCAGACCCATAACAGCACCGGACCGGAAAGAAACCTTGAGGCCCGCATTAAGTGACTGTGAAGCACCCTGAGCGGTTCGGCTGGAAGCATTGGTAGCTGTTTTCATTCCCAGGAAACCACAAAGGCCTGAGAAAAAACCACCGGTAAGAAAAGCTACCGGAACAAAAGGATTCTGAACGTCAAGAAAAGCAAGAACGGTCAGAATAACAAGAAGAATTACAAAAACCAGAGAAACAACACCATACTGTCGTTTCAGGTATGCCATCGCACCTTCTTTAACGTGGTTGGCAATCTCGATCATCTTTTCATTACCTTCATCTGCCTTCATCATACTCTTATAGAATACCCAGGCAAAAATCAGGGCAATGACTGAACCGATGGGAGCAACAAAAAACAGACTATTCTCCATAAAAAAACTCCTTTACCCTTGATGTTAAATCTTTTGAATCAAATATCTATATAAACAATTTCTGCCGGGAAACATCCCGGCAGAAAGAGCTTTACACGTTATTTTTCCATCGCATTATAAACGAGCTCAGCGATATCATATGTTTCAAGATTCTCGATATCGAGTTCAGAGGGGCCATCAGTCAGCATCGTCATACAGAAAGGGCAGGCCGTGGTAATACGTGTAGCTCCCGTAGCCTGTGCGTCCTTTGTTCTAAACTGGTTGATCCGTGTTCCAATATGCTCCTCGATGAACATACGCGCACCACCAGCGCCACAGCAAAAACTCTTGTCATGATGTCTGCTCATTTCCACGAATTTGACTCCAGGGATAGAATTGATGATGTAGCGTGGTTCCTCATAAATCTCGTTGTATCGTCCGAGAAAACATGAATCATGGTAGGTAACCGTTTCATTCAGCGCTTCAGTAAGCTTGATTTTCCCTTCTTTGAGAATCCGGGAAATAATCTGTGTATGGTGGAAGACCTCAAAGTTATACTCAAGGGGCTCTCCACTTACCATGCTTGCTTCGGCAATCTCGGCAAATTTCTTGTACTCTTTTTTCAGGACATTATAGTCGTGAGGGCAGGTACATATAATTTTTTTAACGCCATAGGCCTTGAAATTATCCAGATTCTGGCTTGCCAGCATGTGAAAAAGGTATTCGTTTCCACCGCGAATGGCGGCATCACCTGAATCTGCCTCTTCAGCTCCGAGGATACCTATTTTGATTCCGGCTTTTTTCATAATCTTGCTAAAGGCAATGGCGACCTTCTGGTTTCTCTTGTCATAAGATGCTGCGGAGCCGACAAAATAGAGATAATCGACTTCAGGGTCTTCTGCAAGGGTTTTTACACCAAGGTCTTCCTCGATACCAACCCACTCACCCCGCTCTGCAAAGGCGAAACCATAGGGATTGAAATTACTCTCCATATTCTGAAAAGTTGTCTGCAGCTCAGGAGCCATATCACCTTCCATGAGGACCTTGTAGCGTCTCATATCGATCATTTTCGGTACATGTTCAATCAGAACCGGGCATGCCTCCATACAGGCGCCGCAGTTGGTACATGCCCAGAACTCATCTGACTGGACAGAACCGTCAATGAGAGGTGTTGTTTCAAGTGTTGAGGGATCTTCAGCAAGCATAACCTGGGGAAGTCTCTCATTCATATTATCAAGAATGTCATTTACTATTTTCTTGGGAGAAAGAGGCTTTTCGGTAAGCCATGCGGGACAGTTGTCCTGGCAGCGGCCACAGCGTGTACAGGCATCGCTGTCCATCAAAGATTTCCAGGTATAGTCTTCAACATTGGTAACACCGAAACTTTCTGCTGTTTCGAATTCAGAGGGGTTGATAACCGGGAGAGTAAACTTGGTGTCCGGGTTTTCATTATTAATGTTACCAAAATAGACGTTCAGTGAAGATATCAGTATGTGCCCCAGCTTATCCGTAGCGACAAGACCGATGAAGACAAAAGCCCCGATCATATGGACCCACCAGCTCATGTAGTGAATCACCTTCATGGCGCCAACGCTCATAAGAGAAAGGGGCATTGCCAGAGCATAACCGACCGGTGACCATACCTCAAAAGGAGGGAAACCGGTAATAGCAATACGAAGACCCTCGCTGAGAAAACCGGTCAGCACAATAACCAGGAGGAATACAAGAGCAAAGGTATCTGTACCCTTGGTATCCAGCCTGGTGGGCTTTGTAATATATCTGCGGTAAACAGCCATCATGAGACCGAACAGCACTATCAGGCCAAAAAGATCCGCTATAAGTGAAAGCCAGAGGTAGAAATTACCATGGATGAAATGATAGTGAAAGAACAGACCGGTAAGGTCTTCTTCGACCATGATGGTCAACGTGATTACGAAAAGAACCGCAAAACCAAAAAAGATGCTGGCATGCATGATACCGGCATACTTCTCTCGCAGAATCTTTGCCTGCAGGATGACATACTTGATAACCATCCAGATCCGTTTTTCAGGGTAATCTGTTCTCAGTTCACCCTGTCCCTGTCTCCA
This sequence comes from uncultured Leptospirales bacterium, assembly GCA_964534225.1. Classification (GTDB taxonomy): domain Bacteria; phylum Spirochaetota; class UBA4802; order UBA4802; family UBA5550; genus CAZHNW01. The sequence goes on from CAZHNW010000090.1 coordinate 18,303, forward strand.
TATTTTTACCCTTTTTACAATCGTATAAGCCAGATAGAAAAAGGCTATAAACATGAAGATATAAATGCCCCATCGCATAAAACCATTAGGGCCGCCTACGTTAAAAAATGCTTCCCTTTTAATCTGTTCCAGAGGGATGCCATAATCGCCGGCAAATTTCATAAGTCTCCTCCCTTACCTGTTTTGTAACATCACCTGAAGGATATTCAGGTTACCGGGGGATGTTACTGCGTAACTTCCTTTACGCTTCATACACTAAAATTTCATCTGCCTCCCCTTGACAGATATTTAAAGAATTTCTTTATAATCTGGCGAAATATGTACAGAAATTCACCTTTTGTCAATCCATTACCTACCAACATTTAATAAT
>CAZHNW010000091.1:0-18357 GCA_964534225.1 uncultured Leptospirales bacterium
ATCAGATTTAAATCCCGGTTACATAAAGGGTTATGTTCCCGGAGTAAGAGAAAATGGAGGCCAGTACACACATGGGGCTATCTGGGCAGTTATGGCTTTTGCAAAAGCCGGTGACGCCAAAAGGGCATGGGAACTTACTTCCATGATAAATCCGATAAACCATGGTGCCACAAAAGAAAAGGCTGCTGTCTATAAGGTTGAACCCTATGTTATGGCTGCTGATGTCTATTCCCTTAAACCACATACCGGCAGAGGAGGATGGACCTGGTATACAGGATCAGCAGGATGGATGTATCGTCTCATCTTTGAATCGATTTCAGGTCTCAGGCTGGAGATTGATAAACTGTACATTGAACCATGTATTCCCGCTGAATGGGTTTCATTTATTATCAATTATATGTATCATGAAACACTCTATCATATTGAAATAAAACAGATTCAAAGTGAATCAAAAACAGAAAAGAAAACAAAGCTTGATGGAATTTTTCTTAAGAATAATTATATTGAACTGGTCAATGATCACCGGGAGCATTTAATTGAAGTGAGGATTGGTATTAATAAACTCTCAGGGTAATAATTATGATAGTATGAAATCGCCCAATCTGCACAAACAAAAAGCACCGGCGACAATTCCGGTGCTTTTCAGTTTGGGTCCTCTTATGCAGGCCACGAGGGAATCGAACCCCCAACCTACGGTTTTGGAGACCGTTGCTCTACCTAATTGAGCTAGTGACCTATTGGCTGTGCTGTATGAAAAACAACAAATACCAGGGACAAAAATCCGTCAAGTATTTTTGACCCGGCACTTCGACAAGCTCAGTGACCGGGGCGTCGACGCCTGTTGAGATGTTAGTAGTACTCGCTGCAGCTCTGGTCCTCGAAGAGGTACTTCTGGTTGTCATCGCTGCATTCATCAAGGGGTACGGGATAATCACCGTCAAAGCAGGCGGTACAAAAGTTCATATCTTCCCGGTCAAGGGCCTGCAGCATTGTTTCCACGGTCATGTATTCAATTGAGTCGACTCGCAGGTATTTTTTTATCTCCTCGATGGTGTGGCTCGAGGCTATGAGTTCTTTCTTGGTCGGGATATCAATACCGTAGAAACAGGGAAACCGGGTAGGGGGAGAACTGATACGAACATGGATTTCCTTTGCTCCGGCATTGCGGAACATCTTGATGATTTTCCGCATGGTTGTTCCCCGCATAATAGAATCATCGACAACAACAATTCTCTTGTCTTTGACTGCTGAGGCGACGACATTGAACTTTATTTTGACACCGAAGTCCCTGATTTTCTGACTCGGTTCGATAAATGTGCGTCCAATATAGTGACTTCGAATCATTGCCAGCTCATAGGGTATCCCTGACTCCCGGGCATAACCAATGGCGGCGCTTACCGACGAGTCAGGAATGGGAACGACAATGTCCCCGTCAACCGGTGACTGTTGTGCCAGCTTTCTTCCCAGTTTGATCCTCATCTCATGAACAGACTCACCAAAGATGATACTGTCGGGACGGGAGAAATAGATATATTCAAAAACACAGAGAGATTCCTTCTTCTTTTCAAAGGGAAAGTAAGAAGTGATGCCGTACCGGGTCAGTTCAATCAATTCTCCCGGTTTGACTTCTCTTATATACTGACCATCAATAATATCAAAGGAACATGTTTCAGAGGCAATACAGTAAGCTCCCTGTATCTTTCCAAGAACAAGGGGGCGCAAACCGTTGGGGTCGCGCACGGCAAAAATCCTGTCACGGTTCATGACAAGGAGGCTGTAGGCTCCCTTGACCTGTTTCAGGGCTTCGATGAGAGCTTCGAGAAAGTCTTTTATGCCTGAACGTGCCATGAGATGAACGATCACTTCAGAATCAATGGTTGTCTGAAAGATGTGTCCCATCTTTTCCAGTTCAGCCCTGAGAACCCCTGCGTTGGAAAGATTCCCGTTGTGGGCAAGAACGATGGGGCCCAGGTTCGATTCTGCCCTAAAGGGCTGGGCGTTGCGCAGAAAGGATGACCCCGTGGTACTGTAGCGGTTGTGCCCGATGGCGATGTCACCCTGAAGGTTGTCGATATGTTTTTGTTTAAAGACATCAATAACTTTACCCATGCCGGCGTAGCGGTAAATATGATGGCCGTCTGATGATGCGATACCGGCCGATTCCTGGCCGCGGTGCTGAAGGGCGTAGAGGCCGAGATAGGCAAGGTTCGCCGCCTTCGGGTTACCATAGATGCCGAAAACGCCGCATTCTTCCCGTGGTTTACCGTCATGCCGGTCCTGATGGTGGGGAACTTCCGATGAATCCATAATCCTTCCAATAAAAAAATGATGCCTCACATATAGAGAGCCAGCCCCTACTGTAAAGTAATTTTATAGAAAATTAACAAAATAATCAATGTAATTTACACGAATGTTTCAATTGACAGCTACATCAGGTCTTCCTGGAAATTGATATTTCTGAAAATAGAGAGGGGGTCATCATAGTATGAAATTTCATCTTCCCCCACAGCCCTTACCTCAACGTCATCGTAAAAGGCGATGAGGTGTTTTTTTTCGTTTTCTATCAGTTTTTCAATGTGGGGAAGACAGGTATGACTGTAAATGGCATGCAGTGGCTGGTAGTGCCCGTCAAAAAAGGGAACAATGACATCGTAGAAGTCAGGTAACGCCAGCATGTATGAAATGAATTCACTGCTGAGATTGGGGGTGTCCGCGGGAAAGACAAAGGCCCGCTCTCCTCCAGAGTTGAGCAGGGCTGTGTAGACCCCGGCGATGGCGCCGAAGTTTTCAACGGCGTCAGGGTAGACGGGAATATTCAGAAAATTAAATTTTTCAGTGTCAGGTGAAATAATGGCAATATTGTCAAAAACAGGGCTCAGGGCGTTGTGCACCCTTTCGATAAGGGGAGTCCCCTCGTAAAGATAGAGTGTTTTGTCTTCCCCGAAACGCCGGCTTTTTCCTCCAGCAATGATAAAGGCCCTGGTTTTTGTTTCGTCAGTCATAAGTACCTCTCAGGTCAGGGTAACGAAAAGTCGCTTTTCAGGGCAATCCTTTTTTTACCTGTCACGTCGTTTCAGTGTGATACATGTTTCGCCGTTATGGGCCGGTTTTTCCTTGACCGGGTGGTTGCCGTCATTGAGCTTCAGTTTTTGGGGGGAAGAAAAAGCACAGAGGGAGAAATCCCTGCTATTGCCCAGGCGCCGGTTGCCCAGCCAGGTAAGGCCGTGCCAGGTGCCGTCACTGCGGACAACGACAGCCGGCTCGATATGCCAGATTTTTTCTCCCCCTCCCTGTTCGAGAAGATAGATCTGCAGGTTTGCCTTTTCTTCCTCTGAGAGGGAAGTAAAATTTGTTATCTTCCCCTTTACCCCCAGGGGGAGGGGGCGGGAGACCACAGCACCATCGCGGTGACTGGTAATGGAAAGTTCAACTTCCTTCCCCTTTGAGCATGCTGATGTCATAAGGATGGAAATAAAAATGGTAAGGTATACCTGTCCCTGTTTCATTGCTGTTGCCTCCGTTGTGACGGGTTTGTTGCCGGTGTTACACGGTCTCAGTCAACCCATTCTATTATTGAAGGAAGATACCCTTCGGGTACTTCCAGGTCCATCATCATCAGCAGTGTGGATGCCACGTTGCCCAGGCCCGGTTCATCAATGTCCCGCAGGCGGTATTCATTACTGAACTGCGGGTCAAATATGATGGCGGGAACTCGGTTAAGGGTGTGAGATGTCTTTCTCTTTATTTCGCCTGTTTTGCTGTCTCTTTTTGGGGTACCCTTCTTGTCGAGTTCGAACATCTCATCAAGATTGCCATGGTCGGCAGTAATCAGGGCAATGCCCTGGTTTTTTTCTATTACCGGGAGAAGCCTGCGTAGGCAGAGGTCAAGGGTCTCAGCGGCAATGATGGCGGCTTCGAGGTCACCGGTATGGCCCACCATGTCACCGTTGGGGTAGTTGAGCCGGATAAAGTCGTACTTTTCGTTTTCTACAGCCTCTATGACGCTGTCGGTAATCTGGGCTGCCTGCATCCAGGGGCGCTGGTTGAATTCCAGCCTGTCAGAAGGGATCTCTTTATAATCTTCCAGTTCTTCGCTGAACTTGCCGCTGCGGTTTCCGTTCCAGAAGTAGGTGACGTGACCGAACTTCTGTGTTTCGGAAACGGCGAACTGGCGTTTGCCCGTTGTCACAAGATATTCGCTCATGGTATTGTCAATATCAGGGGGAACAACAAGGTAGTTATGGGGAATATGCAGGTCACCGTCATATTCCATCATTCCCGCATAGACCACGTCAGGGTGACGCACACGGTCGAATTTATCGAAATTCTTTTCGTCAAAGGCGCGGGAAATTTCTATGGCCCGGTCTCCCCTGAAGTTAAAAAAGATGACTGAATCACCGTCTTCGATGGAACCTATGGGACCATTGTCATCTGTGATGGTAAATCCCGGCAGGTTCTGGTCTGTCGCTGCCGGGTCTTCACGGTAAAATGTTTCAACCGCCTCCATGGCGGAAGAAAAAGGGCGCGCTGTGCCGAGCACGTGGGCTTCCCATCCCCGTTTTACAATGTCCCAGTCAGCTTCGTAGCGATCCATGGTGGTTACCATGCGTCCCCCGCCGGATGCGATCCTGTAATCTCGTCCTTTATTGTTGAATGTGCTGAGAAAATATTCCATGTCTTCGATATATTGAGGAGATGAGGTGGAGGGTACATCGCGGCCGTCAAGGAGTACATGAAGCCTGATTTTCTCGATTCCTTCTTTGTCAGACTGGCTGATCATTGCCTTGAGCTGGTCGATGTGGGAATGGACATTTCCATCCGAAAAGAGGCCCATGAAATGAAGTGAAGTTTTTTCTTGAAGGGGTTTTTTCAGCAGTTTTTTCCATGTATCTGATTCGTAGATTGAACCCGAGGTAATGGCATTATTGACCAGTTTTGCCCCCTGGTTGAAAATTCTTCCCGCACCCAGTGCGTTGTGGCCTACTTCTGAATTACCCATGTCATCATCTGTGGGGAGTCCCACGGCAGTACCATGGGCCTTGAGAATTGTATGCATGTTTTCTTTCATAAGGCGGTCGAGAAGGGGGGTGCGGGCCTGGTAGAAGGCGTCTCCCTCTCCGTGGTTGCCGATACCGACACCGTCGAGAATAATGAGTACGACAGGTCCTTTGCGGTTGATACGGTTTTGTTCTTTCAGTGCTTTCATATTTTTCTGTTCCTTTTTTATGATGTCATGATGCCGGAGTTTCTGTTCCGGGGCAGGTCCAGAAAATGAAGATCAGGGGAAGCAGGTGTGAACTGCCGGGGTGTTTCTGTATCTCCAGGAGATGCGGGGGGATTTAATCGAGGAGAAACGCATCAAGCCCCGCCAGCTCGAGAACCCGCATGACACCCTCTCCAGGGTTAATCAGGTTGAGAGTTCGACCTGTTTTTGCCAGCTTATTTTTAATTCTTATCAATGCCGCCAGGGACATTGAGTCTATTTTGGTGACATTATTCAGGTCGATTATTGCATTTCTGTTGTCATCCCTGACAAATTCATTCATCAGGTCCTCCAGTTTCAGGAGTTTAGATGAAATGACTTCGTCTTTCAGTACGAATATGCGATCATCTTCATTGTCTATAAACTCTACCATCGTTTCACCCGTTATTTTTATTTCGATAGATTTGCTGATTTACAGGCACTATATAATATAGTCAAATAATTTATTAAGTACAGCAAAAAAAGATGTCTCTACGCTATAAAGTCTGATTGCCTGTATTTTATGAAAAGGGGCTCAGAGCCCCTTTTGTCAGTTGTTTTCCATGGAATCTGCTTCTTTTATAAGGGAACTGAGTTCTTCTGAGCGACCTTCCAGGCTGCTGGAGAGTGACTGGAGATCACGGATGTTTCCTGTCAGTTCTTTGCCGAATGCATTGGCCTGGCTGAACCATTTCAGAACCTGTGTAATGGCCTCTTCCTGTATATCGGCCTCTTCTATGACCCTGCGTGCAGCGGATTCAACTTCCTGGTTTGTGTCATAGAGAACCTGACTTTCCCTGAGTTCTCTCTCGGTGTCATCTCTGAGGCTCTGCATGAATTCAGAATTGATTTTGACAAAATTAATGGTCTCACCGAGATAGCTGGAAAGATTTTCAATTAATTTTGAAACATTTTCGATATTTCCTACAGTATCATTGATGATGAAGGTAATTTCTTTAGAGGAATCAATGCTCATGGAGGCAAGTTTTGATATCTCGTCGGCTACAACGGCAAACCCCTTTCCGTGGTCGCCAGCCCGGGCGGATTCGATGGCAGCATTCAACGAAAGCAGGGATGTCTGATCGGCAATTTCGCTTATAGTATGTGATATTTCTTCAATTTTCTGTGAGTTTTTTTTCATTGAGTTAATTGCAGTAAGAGTCTTTTTAAGTCCCTCTTCGTTTGACCGTGCAAGTTGAAGGGCCTGGTGCGCCTGCTTACTCTGCTCTGAGCTCTTCTGAAATATGTCTTTCATCAGGGTGGCAATTTCACTGATTTTTTCAAAGTTGGCTTCTACTGTATTGTACTGGAAGTCAGACCGGGAGCGAACCTGTTCAATGCTTTGGGAAATATTCCCGGTAATGATTTCAACTTCCTCCATGAGATGGCCGAATCGTGTGATGATGTCCGATATCCCTTCTGAGGCTCCCGTAAGACCATTACTTCCTTCAAGAAGCTCTCTGGAAGTCGATTCTACTGCTTCCATTAATGAACGCATGTGGAAAAAATTATCCCTGGTTTTTTCTTCTGCTTCCTGAAGTTGATCCATGTTTTCCCTGGTAAATTCAGCCATGCGGTAAATAAAATAGGTAAATCCTGCCAGGAAAAGAATTTTTGGCAATTCCGCTGATGCTCTAAGGGTATCAATCTGGAAAAATTCACCAACATCCCGGGTAAAACGCATACCACCGTGAAAGATTGCAAGGAGAAGGAGGGCGATATAGGTTGAGATGGCAAGACTACCGGCATAGAGATTCAGCTTTTTATTGTATCTCAGGGCTGTAATTATCATAAAAAGAAAATAAACGAGAAATGTTGCCGGCTCTTTGATGGTAAGGCCGTAGCCAACCTTCGGGTCAAAATGCATCAGGAATTTCAGGCTGAATATCAGTAAAAATTCAATGGTGACGGAGATGTAGATGAGTTTTTGGGAGAGGATGTTGCGGGCAATGAATACCTGGTTGACAATAGCAAGGGTGAGAAAGATGGCATCAGTAAGAAGAATAGCCCCCCAGCTCATGATGGATGAGCCGCTCATGTATGCCGAAACAGAAGCGAGAAGAAAAAAAACTATAAATATGTACCGCGCCCTGTTAATGAGGCGTTCAGTGGCAATGCTGCTCATGTTACCTGCCCTTTTTTTTATTTGCAGCTTTTATTACAATGCGTAATACCTTGATGCAGGCACGCCTTTGTAACAAAATACCCTGTCGATGCCGCAGCCAGAACTGCAGAGAGTTTTATCTTAATCTTCCCGGAGGTATACTTCAAGGAATTTATTGCATGTTTTTGAGAAGTTTCTGTAGTTCACTGCTTTTTTCGCCGGTTGAGGAGTCTCCGTTTTTTATTGACTTGTAAAGGTCGAGGGAACGGGCAAGAATAACTTCCGCGTCAGCATGACTGTCGGATTTTTTGTCCCGTGACAGGAGGGAACGCGTTTTTCGCCATATGAGGGGAGAAAGATAAAAAAGCAGCATGGGAGCACAGATGGTCAGGTTTGCCCTGATGACCGGTCCCAGGTAAGTGAATTTGCCCGGATTGAAACTGTCACTGAATGCGATCCAGACTGTATCGGCGACGAGAAGGGCAAGAATAAAGGAAACTTTCCCCCGGGGAAGACCAATAGAAGAAAGTCCCGAGGAGATGACCAGTATCGCCATGAAGAGCAGCAGGGTCTTGAAACCGACCAGGGATGTGATGGCGGAAAGCCGTGAGAAGAATATGCGCCAGCCTTCGATAAACTGCTGGATTTCTTTTATTGTGTCGGTTACCCCGGCAACAACAGTATCTCCCCTACCGGCTGAGAAGAGGCCCGCAAAAAGAATAAGGGTGAGAAGGGTTATGAATAAGTTTTTGTGTGTAAATTTTTTATTAGTCATTATGCATTTTTCAGGGGGAAAATGAGGGTGATGCTGTTGCCTTTTTTATTCCATCTTGTTTCACAAAAGCGGGATATAATGAAAAGGCCCCTGCCCCGTTTTCGAAATATATCGGTCTCAAGGGGATTTTTCCCATTCAGGGCGGGGTCGAAACCCTGTCCCTGATCGGTGATGGTAATTTCCAGGGTTTTGCTGTCATGGGCAAGGACAACTTCGACTACTTTTTCCGGCTGCCATTTATTGCCGTGTTCCATGGCATTGGTGATGGCTTCATCAATAACCAGGTAGAGCTCTTCATTTTTTGTCAGCAGGGGTAATTTTTGATCATTGATGGTGGAAGTAATGATATCAACTATTTTCTTTCTTTCATTTTTAATTGAAGGGAAGTTTTTTCTAAAAAATTCTATGTTTTTAGTGTCAAGCATATAAATGTGATGTCATCCACAATAGTTTATGCTGCTTGTCTTGATTGAAGTTCATTGTTTATTTAAATAAGGAAGTACACTTTTTTAATCAAAAAGATTTATAGTATGTCGGGATGGGGAGATTCGAACTCCCGACTTCTTCGTCCCGAACGAAGCGCGCTACCTGACTGCGCTACACCCCGAAAACTCTATCATAGACAGATACACATAAGACAGGGATATTTGCAATTAATTTTTTATGGTACAGAGAAAATTTAGGTGAGAGCCTTTATCATGTATAATTGATTGCCCATATTGCGCCATCTGCTTTCGCAGTCGATTAGTTCAAAAAAGACTTGCTGGTGCCATGCTTTTTCGATAAACTTTGATTGTAAAAGATCTGCATGCAATTTTGAAAAAAAATCAATTTTTTTTGTATCACCTGATATTTTTTTACACCTTTAAAAGGAGACCTTTCGTGGATTTTAAATATTATTATATTTCCGCTGAGGTAATGGTTGTAAAAGCTGTTTCCGATGATGGTTCACTGGCGGGTATCCCCGCTGAAGAGTTAATAGAAAACATACAGGGGGGTGTCAGAGGTCCCTGCCGGCTAATCGCCCTTGATCTGACAGAAAAAAGATACCTCAACAGTTCAGGTCTCGGTGACCTTATCATGGTATACGAAAGGTTTCATGAGGATGACATTTCGCTGGCTCTGATCGGTGTGTCGGAAAATATAGGTTCTCTTCTTGAAATGATCGGTGTTATTCAATTTTTTTTCATTGTGTCAAAAGAAGATGAACTGATTCAGGAGTAGAATACATGGATGAAAAACAAAGGTTCACATCATATATCTCTCATGGCAGCCTGGAGCGCAGATCAAACCGTATTCTCGAAAGGTTTATAGGTGTTCTTTTTCGTCGTGTTTCCTTTGATGATGAAAGTCTGACGTCTCTGCAGCGTTACAGTGAGGGAGAAAGAGCAGTATATGTTTCTTTTCAAAATTCAAATACCTCCCTGTTGATTTTTACACATCTTTTGAGAAGGGCGGGGTTGAAAAGGCCGGTACAGGCCATCGGTTTTAAGCCCTATTTTTTTCAGGTTATTACTACCTTCTTTCGAAAGGTTGCTGGTTTTTTCGCTGATCTTTCAGGCAGGGGAGGGAGAGAGAAGGTTGATGATGATGAGTATATCCGCAATCTTCTCGAAGACAATAAGAGTCTCATTATAAGTCTTCTTTCAGGAAAACTTTTTGTGCGCCGATATATCGAAATAAAGTCAGATACCCTTGAGTTGCTGGTGGAAATACAGAAAACGACAGAAGAGCCGATAATGATTTTTCCTCAGATCATGTTCTGGAACCGCAATCCTGAGAGGACACGAACCCTGATAACCTCCCGCGCCACCGGTGATCGGGGGCTTCTTACCGGTTTTTTTACCATTCTGAAAAGTGCCACTCCCGCCTTTGTACGCGTACCGGAGCCGCTGAACCTTAAAGAAGAAATTGAAAAAGTATCCTCTGATGATACGCATCATGTCGCGCGACAGGTGCGCAACCGGATACTTGAAATATATAACAATGAGAAAAGAAGTATCCTGGGTCCTGTTATCAAGACTCAGCATGAAACCATGGAAAAGGTTCTCTATCACAAGAATGTTCTCGATGAGATTAACCGTCATATCGATGAGAATAATGCTTCAGAGTCAAAGCTGCGGAGAAAGGCCTATAACTACTACCGGGAAATCGCGGCGGACTTTTCCATCATTTATATCCGTTTTTTTGAGCGCTCCCTCCATTATGTTTTCAGTAAAATTTTTAATGGTATTTATTACAATCTGGATGATTTTATAAAACTGAGAGACGCCTCACAAAAGGCCCCCCTCATACTTGTGCCGGCTCATAAGAGCCATATGGATTACCTGATTATATCGAGCCTTTTTTATCAGAACAAGCTTATTCCCCCTCATATACTGGCGGGGGCAAATCTTACCTTTTTTCCCATGGGAAAAATATTCAGACGATCCGGTGCCTTTTTCATGCGCCGGTCATTCAAGGGCCTCGATCTCTACGCCGCTGTTTTCAGGCAGTATATCAAGACCCTTGTTAACGAGGGATACAGTATCGAGTTTTTTATTGAGGGGGGAAGGACCCGTACCGGGAAACTCATGCCCCCGAGAATGGGAATGCTGAAATATCTTATCGATGCCATCGAGGAGGGATATAACCGGGACCTGATGTTTGTTCCTGTTACGATAAACTATGACCGTATCCTCGAAGAGAATTCATACCATAATGAACTGAAGGGTAAAGAAAAAAAGGAAGAATCAACTTCAGGCTTTTTTAAAAGCAGAAAGCTGTTGAAAAGGCAGTATGGTTCTGTTTACATGAATTTCGGTGATCCCATCAGTTATCAGGATATGAGGGGAAGTATCGGCGCAGCTGGTGATTTCACTGGAGAGGTTGCCCTGCGTATCATCAACGCGATCAACGATTTGGTGATGGTTACCCCTTTTGCCCTGACAACAGCGGGGATACTCTCTTCTTCTGCGCGTGGGTTTTCCCGCAGCGTGCTTCTCGATAACATGGAAATGCTGCATCGATACTGTCTTTATATAAATGCTCCTTTGGCGGAGAAAATTGTTTCGCCAGACAGTCTCCAGGAAGCCGCTTTCGGCGTAATCGATTCATACCAGAAAGATGGGATTTTAAATGAGCTGAGCATGGAGGGAGTGGAAACCACCGGCGGCAGTTCTCTTGAAGATATTTACATCATAGGTGAAGAGGAAAGGATTAAGATTAGTTTTTACAGGAACACAATTATACATTATCTTCTTGCCCCCGCCTACGCGGCAGTTTCTCTTTTAAAACAGGGTGCCGTGGAAAATATCAGCCGCGATGCGTGGTTTAATGACTATAATTTTTTAAGGGAAGTCTTTGACAATGAATTTATTCTTTCTGAAGTAATGCGTCAGGATGGAAAAGGCTTTGTCGCCGCGGTCAACTTTTTTGAGAAAGAAAAGTTTATTGCTTCAGGCGAACAGGCCATTACCATCAAAGACGGCATGAGGGAGAAAGTAAAATTATTTGCTGCCGTTATCAGGGACTATCTTGAGTCCTATATGACCCTTGCTGATGTTGTCGTTAATCTCCCCCGGGAGAGAATGGGGAAGAAGGAACTTCTCACCGAGACGCGCAGGAATGGTATTAAACTTTTCCATCTCGGAAATGTCAGGTTGATGGAATCGATTTCCATGGCAAACTATGGCAGCGCTCTTCAATTTTTTAAGATGGAGGGTATTGTCGTGGAAGAGCCAACCGGAAAAAAAACATCTGATATTATTGTTAAGGACAGCAAAAAAGCGAAAAAATATCTTATTCTTCTGCAGTCATTTTTAAGCGCCCTTGAGTCCTGATTCTGCTGGTGAAGTTATTTAAAAACCCCCGCGAGCGGGGGTTTTTAAATTTATTTTTTTTCAGGTATTCCCAGTTTTTTGAGAAGTTTCTTCTTCGGGATACCGTTTTCGTCGTATCCTCTTTCTTTATAATATTTGCCCAGCATTTTTTCAAGGGGAACGGTGCGTTGTTTGGGATCGCATTCTCTTCCTTCTGTGAGAAAACGTTCTGGGAGGGTGTCATCTTTTCGGGATATGCCTTCCAGTGTGTTCATGTAGCGTTCAAGAACGTGTGTCCGTTCTCCCGCCTTGAGCATCTGCCACTGGTTGAGTTTAATGCCGGTGATGCCTGACCAGAGTCGGTTCCATACACTAAGGTCCATCAGCATGAGGGCAACCTTCGGGAGATAGGTCATGAATTGTCGCAGGAGGGGGACAGGTGTGAGTTTGACGATGGGGGGCTGCAGGGTATAGGCAAAACTGGTAAACTGGCATGTATGCATTGAGTTTACCGCTGCGTAGAGATTTTCAAAGTATTTGGCCAGGACAGGTTTTGCGCTCGTGTTGTAAGGCTTGGCCATGTTCATAAAAACTTCCACCACCATGAGAGAGGTAGAAAGGTGACAGGCGCCGCGGTTTGCTGTCGCATAGGAAAGACCGTGGCCGAAACTTCCCCGCGGGTCATAGGCGGCCATCTCCATTCCCTTGACATGGATAGCGAAGGACTCTCCACCGTATTTTTTTGAAAGCCAGCGTGATCCTTTTGCCATCTCTTTTCCAAATCCTTTCCCGAGTGCCATGCTTTTAAGGGCTTCGCTGACACCGGCTCCTGAGCCAAACTTCAGGTCACTTTCAATCAGGCCCTTTTCTGCCGCTTCCATGACCCAGGAAATGGTGCCCCCGGCTGAGATGGTGTCCATTCCCATATCTCCACAGATGCGGTTCCACTGAGCGGTTTGGACTTCATCGAAAACACCTATGTTTGATCCAAGGAGAACAGATGTTTCGAATTCAGGCATGGGGAGCTGCTGTCCTCCAAAGTTGCCCATCTTTCCACAGAGGATCTGGCATTTTTTGCAGGTATGATATTTTGTTTCGAATTCTTCTTTAATGTATTCACCGGAAATCTTATAGGCATCATCGTGACGGCCCTTGGTGAAGTTGTTTACCGGCAGAATCCATCCCTCATTATCAGGCATCGTATTTGCATTGGTGCCATAAAGCTTATAGTTCTCTACATTTTGTGAATTTTTGAGATACTTGAGAGCCCTTTTTCGAGACCTGTCGAATTTCTTCTTATTCGTAGGAATTATTTTGAAACTCTTTCCCACGGTACAGATTGCCTTCAGGTTTTTTGATCCCATGACGGCACCCATTCCTCCGCGTCCCAGGTAGCGTTCACCGGAAACAATATTGGCAAAGAGGGTAAGGTTTTCTCCCGCCTGTCCTATGCAGAGGGATGCGCTCTGCGGAACCTGTTTGCTGAGTTCCGCCTGTGTATCAATGGAACCCTTTCCCCAGAGCTTAGAGGCATCTTTGAATTCGACACCTTCTGAGGTGATGACAAGATAAGTTTTCTTTTTCGATTTTCCTTTGATGATGAGTCCGTCATAACCGGCAGTTTTAAAACTGTCACCAAAGGGACCTCCGCAGGATGAATGTGTCATGATTCCCGTCAGGGGTGACTTGGTGATGGCGGAGAATCGTGCGGAACATGGCGCGGCAGTTCCCATGTAGACGCCCATCATGAAGGCAATCATGTTTCCTTCGCCCAGGGGATCGACCCCGGTTTCGAGCCTGTCATAAAGGAGTTTCAGGCCCAGCCCTTTTCCACCGAGGTAAAGTTTTCTTTCTTCTTCAGTGACCGTATAGACAGATGTTGTCTCTGTGGTCAGGTCAATTTCAAGGACTTTGTTGCTGGTTCCTTTTATCTCTTGCATGAAACCACTCCTTAAATTTTTATTTTTTTTACACGGTAACAGTTTGTGTATATAATTATCCGCCGCCTGAAGGTTTCAGGCAGGATATTTCATCGCCATCTTTGACTTTACTCCAGAGACCGATTCTTTCTCCCCCGCGAAAATAGGCAAGGCGAGAAAGATTGCTGATCCCGAGGTTTTTAAGGATTTTTTTTAAGCGTGTACCGCGGGATACAGAAAGTGTTAATCCCTTCGCGGGATCGAAATTTTTTATTTCGAGTTCTTTTGCGATACCGGAGTAGAGTTTTATTGTAACGGTAATTTTTTTCTTCATTGCGGGCTCAGAGCACTCTGTTCTTTACCGAGATGTTGCAATAATGTGTAACATTCGCATTATAAAATCAAGTAGTTATTGGCCGGGTGAATGAAGAAAATGAAAAAAAAACAAGAGTGTTCACTCGCCAGAATATGAACTTCGCGTTCATGTTTGGGCATTTATATGACTTTTATTGAATTGTTCAAGCAAAAAAAAGGGCTCCCCGCTCCGGGGGGCCCTTTTCTACAGGTTGTAGCTGTTTTAGAGAAAATCTGTTCTCACACCAAGGTAGAATGAATGGTCCGTTACTTCTCTGCTACTGTGTTCAGAGAAATTATACATGTATTCACCAAAAAGCTGTAGCTTAAAAACACCGGGTATGGGCAGAACCGTCAGTATAATCCCCCCACCGAAGGAGTAGGTTTTAAAATATTCAGTACTGTCGATTTGTCCCTCGATTTTATCCCATATCGCTGTATTGAAACGTACATAGGGCGATACAGGTATAAAGGGAATATTGAGCATACCGTAGAGGTCGAGGCCAACCTGGTTTTTGTCTGTCCAGTCCATATTCGTCCATTCGTAAGAAGCTCCTACGCCAAACTGGAAAAAGACCAGTACATCGAAATTGATATGGGTAGTCAGACCCATTTCCCATCCGTCCTGTGTTCCTGAAATTCCTTCCAGTTTTCCTGCAAATGTGTATCCTCCGTAGAGATTCACATCTACAAGAGCGAATGATGCTGTGGGGATTAATAGTAGTGCGCTTGCCAGTGCTGCAGCCAGTGTCAGGCGTTTCATAGACTTCCTCCAGATTTTTCAAAAATAGTATTCACCAAATTTAACTAATTAATTAAAATTCGTCAACTTCCTTCATAATTTTCAATCATTTTCAGAAGTCCATTTCTTCTTTTAATCAGTTCTCTTCCGTGGTAGGTTTCTCTTACCATCTTGGGCATTTCGTAGGTTGCAATCTGCTCAAACTTCAGTTTTGCCGGTTCCCCTTTTTTCCGTGCTTCGGCCATTTCATTTTCTGTGGGGAGAATTATTGCATAGATGGAGTAGGGGGTCTGTATCAGGCTGTGCCCGCGCCCCAGGTAGGCTTCAGAAAATCCCCCATCGATATTGATGGCGCGGCCGTCACTTGAAGCTATTTTTTGTCCCTTGTCGATATTTACCGGTGTATGTCCGAAAACGACACGCTCTGCGCCGAATTCTTTTTCAATGAGGTCGAGAAATTCTTTCTTTTCAATATTTTCACCCCAGTGGAGGGTTCTTTCTTTATGGGTTTCTTTGTTTTTGTAGAAATAGCGTTCAAAGGTCTTCATGGCGTGTTTCCCGAAAAAGGGTGACTTGGAGCCACACCAGAGGTAGAACATGACAGCCAGCTGAAATTCCTCCTGGCCGATGCCATTGAGATAGTTTTCTCCCACATTTTTGACGATATTTTCGATATGGTCAAGAAGTTCTTTTCCTTTTTTGCCGTAGAGTTCATCAAACTGCCCGTCTGGAGTAGAGGGGATCAGGGCGTGAATATTGAGGATGTAGTTATTTATATGGTAGAGTTTCCCCTCCCGGAAAAGATATTCCATGAGGCGTTTGATGGGCATACTTGATGTGAACTGTTCTACCAGGTCGTCAATGATTTCTCTCTCTTCGCCTGTCAACTCAAGGGGGTTGTTAAGGTCGATGGTGGGGAAGTCTGTATCAGTGAGGCCTTCAACTTCCCCCTCTTTTAACATTTTTGCCAGTTTCTCCAGGTTTAACCGTGAATCCATGTCGAGAAGGGGGTATTTTTTGATGGTTTCTTCTTCGAGTTTGAACTGTATCATGGCGAGGGTCTTTTCGCATTTCCGGGATATCTCCATTTTCGCCTTGAAGTTGCCGGTTATCTCTCCCGGGTAGATTTTTTCGGCGTAGGCTCTGAGCCGGGTCGTGTCAATGTTTAGGCGGTCGAGGAATTTTAGGTTGTCATAGCGAAAACTGATGCGCAACGCCTCGGCGATGAGGCTCCGGTTACCTGCTGCGGCCCCCATCCAGAGTATGTCGTGGTTGCCCCATACAAAAGTAACATGGGGCTTGATTTCGGGGGCACAAAGAATCCTGAGAATTTTATCAGGTTCGTCGCCCCGGTCAAAGACATCACCAAGGACAATGAGCTGTCCAAGGATAACCTGTTTGGTTATTTTTGAGAGGGAACTTATCATTTTATCTGCAATGAGCCTGTTTTCATAAACGACATTGGGGACATGGAAGTTGAGGATCAGGTTTTCCAGGAGGGGGCGCAGATCCTGGTTGATGCCGCCGCGAATCTGGTCAAAGTCGTGAATGTTCTGCATTTTGTAGCGAATGATTCTCACCAGGGAGGAGATGATATCCTGGCGCTCCATGCGGTATTCATCGGACTGGAAGTATTGTTCCTTTCGGATGACGCGGTCCAGGTAATCAAGTTTTTCCTCAGAGAAGGTTTTAGGCAAAGCTTCCTGGGCAGTGCGCCATACCAGTCCGAAACGGCCTTTCAGAATGTTGACAAAACGCTCACCCGCCCCGTGGGGATCACTGATCCACATGGTGGTGTCGATATATTTTTCGAGTTCTGTTTCAATTTCCGCCAGTTCTCGGATTATTTCGTGCATGGTGGCGATGGAGAGTTTCTGGTTCATGAAGCGTTCCTCCGGTGGTAACTGGGTGGCTATAGTGACTATTTTAGAAGGTACTGGACTGGGAGAGATTGTCAAATGAAAATTTCTGGAATCCCCATGTGAAGGCATGAATAAGTTATTGTACCTTCACATGAGATGTGCGTATTACATGAAGGAGACAATACGGTCACCCATTTCAGCAGTGCCGATTTTTTTCATTCCTGGAGACATGATGTCACCGGTTCGATAACCTTCAGCCAGGACTGCCTCGATGGCGGAGAATATTTTTCCATAAGCTTCATCAAGACCAAAACTGTATTTCAGCATCATGGCGGTACAGAGGATCTGGGCAATTGGATTGGCAATTCCCTTCCCGGCGATATCGGGGGCGGAGCCGCCTGCCGGTTCATAGAGGCCGAAGCTTCCGTCAGTGAGAGACGCAGAAGGAAGCATGCCGAGGGAGCCGGTTATCATCGATGCCTCGTCTGAGAGTATGTCCCCGAACATGTTGCCGCAGAGGACAACATCGAATTGTTTCGGGTTGCGCACCAGTTGCATGGCGGCGTTATCGACATACATATGGTTTACTTCGACATCGGGGTATTGCTTTGCAAATTCTGTGACAACTTCCCGCCAGAGAACCATTGAAGTTAATACATTGGCCTTGTCAATGGAGGTGAGCTTTTTGTTTCGTTTCATTGCTGCTTCAAAAGCCACCCTGGCGATGCGTTCGATTTCTGGTTTTGAATAGGCAAGGGTGTCAAAGGCGCGATCACCTTCCCGTCCCTTTGGGTCTCCAAAGTATATTCCGCCGGTAAGTTCACGCATGATAAGTATATCAAAGCCGTTACTAATTATTTCTGCCTTCAGGGGAGATGCGTCTGCCAGGTCTTTGAAGATAATGGCGGGGCGCAAATTTGCATAGAGGTTAAACATTTTACGAAGCGGGAGAAGAGCCCCCCTTTCAGGTTGTTTTTCAGGGGGAAGTGACTCCCATTTAGGACCGCCCACGGAACCAAAGAGAATGGCATCTGCTTTTTTACATGTATCAATAGTTGATTGCGGAAGGGGTTCTCCGTGGTTATCAATGGCTGCACCGCCAACGTCGGCATATTCATAGGTGAAGGAAATGTCGAATTGCTCTGAAATTTTTTCGAGGACCTTTATGGCCTCTTTCATGACTTCTGGCCCGATACCATCACCGGGAAGAACTGCGATATTTTTTTGCGTCATAATATCCTCGTCATTGTGGGAATTTTATATCACTAATTGATATTTGTTGCGTCAGGTTAGTTTTTGATGGTTCTTGATTCTCTGAGGAACAGTGGATTGAGCATAGGTAATCATGTCAATCTTAAATTTAATGTTTATGCTCTGAGCCTATTGTGTTTTTATTTAGCCTAAAGTTTTATTAAGTTTTACTGCGGCTCAGAGCATGTTGAAAAATCTGGCGGGAAAATTTGAATATTACTGAAAAAATGACGGATAC
This sequence comes from uncultured Leptospirales bacterium, assembly GCA_964534225.1. Taxonomy (GTDB): domain Bacteria; phylum Spirochaetota; class UBA4802; order UBA4802; family UBA5550; genus CAZHNW01. The sequence goes on from CAZHNW010000091.1 coordinate 18,288, forward strand.
AGATGAATTAAATAGAAGGATGAGAATAAAAGGCTTATTATTTCAACTCTCAGGAAATGGTAATTGTTAT
>CAZHNW010000092.1:0-17861 GCA_964534225.1 uncultured Leptospirales bacterium
TTGAGATTAATAGCATTTTTTTATTTTTACCCATTTCTATGGGACAGCAGTGAAAGTATTTTAATTTTTACAGTCAGCGTTCAGAGGACAGGCGCAGTCGCCGGCACTCACGCCGCAGGAGCAGTTCCACCAGCAGCCTGGATAAGGCCTTCTACAACGATTACCAGCTAACACGTTATTTCAGGGGTGTTAACGGCAGTCAGCTCAGAAGTGATGACAGTAACAACTACCTGCTTAGAACTCTTAATGGACTGAAATTTTCCAAGCGTCTCATCAAAGTCCAGAAGATTGTAGAGGGGGTCAGGTACAACAGCAGCACCTATGTGCGCAGCAGAACCTTTCGAAAACTGACAAAGGTCAATCTCAGGGGCGGCAATTTTATTGAGAAAATGGTAAAAAACAAGATCAAGGGTGAAATTAGAAAGGCAAAGCGTCGTGAACGCAGCAATGCCGTAAAACGTTATATGGATACACTCATTCAAAATTTACGATAATTTTTCCCGCATTTTTTTTCTTCTGCCGGGTGCGGCATCATCCGCTGTGCCCGGCAGAATACCTTTCTTTACTTCCTTGACAAAATATTTCATAAGTGCAATTGTTTGTGAAAAATTATTTCACTATCCGGTTGCCAGACTATGAAAATTGCAGAAGGCATATCCCTGCAGGTCTTTCTTTTCGGGGCGGGACTCTCTCTTGTCTTCGGCCTGATACACCTTTTGCGGGGAAGCCGGGATGAGAACCGCAATCTCTCTTTCCTTCTTTTGTGTATCAGTCTTCTCCAGTTTCAGATATGGGCCTTCCTTTCGGGGGCATACAGTGGATATCCCCGCCTCTTATCGTTTTATGTAACAGCGCTCTACCTGGCGGTTATTTTTGCCTTCAGGGCTTACTATTTTGTCATATACCCCCCTGAAAGTCTTGACCCCCGGTGGCGGTGGCTCCTTTTGCCCCTTGTTTTTCTTCTTCCCCTTGACCTTTATTTTATTTTTCTGCAGCCCCGCGGCCCTCTCCCTCTGCTGCTGAATGTGCCGGGAGAAAGCACGGGGATGGTCATTTTTATGCGTTCTCTCTTTATTTTCTTTCTCATGGTTATGATACCCCTCTTCTCATCTCTTGCCCTGCGTATGCTGCGTCATTACCGGGCGGGGATGCGTCAGCGTGTTGTTATTGTCAATCTCCTCTATATTCTCTTTACCATGATTTCCGCCTCCGCGGTAATGGCGGGGTATATTGCAGGAAGTCAATCCACCGTGCGCTGGGGCAGTGCAGGTATTTCCCTGCTCTTTATTGCCTCATGTATCATCGGGATACGGTACCCGAACCTGATACAGTTGATTATCTGTGAACTGCAGCAGAAGGGAAACCTCGGTGATGTCCTTAACGGTATCGACGTAGAGTCGCTTTCCGTGCACCTTCACCGCCTCATGGCGGAAGAGGCTTTCTACGCGGATGAATCAGTTTCTCTGCAGCAGGTGGCTCAGAGCCTCAGCGTTACTCCCCATCAACTTTCACAGCTGATCAACCGTAAATATAACACCAATTTCAATACCTTTATCAACCGCTATCGTATTGAGGAGGCACAGAAACGCCTTCTTGAATACCCGAAACAGTCTGTCCTTTCCATTGCCTTCGAGGTGGGGTTTAACTCAAAGTCGGCATTTTACGAGGCCTTTTCCCGCATCGCCGGAATGACCCCGCGGGAGTTCCGGCAGCATAACCAATAAAAAGTATCCTGAATCATGATTCCGGACGATTTTTCATTTTTTTTCTTATAAAAGGGTCTAACAGATCAACAAGGAGAAAAGGTAATGAAAAATCTAACAGGGAAAAATGTTATTATTACCGGTGCCGGCAGTGGTATCGGAAGAATTATGGCGCGTCTTTTTGCCGCTGAGGGTGCTCAACTGGCACTTGTGGATATTTCCGGCGATGCCCTGGATTCGGTAAAGAGAGAAATCACCTCAGGGGGAGGCACTGCCGAAACATGGACCTGTGATATTTCCGACAGGGAGATGGTTGGTGCAACAGCAGAAAAGATCAGGGCCCGTTTTTCCCGAATAGACGTTCTTGTCAACAACGCGGGCATCGTGGTGGGAAAAAAGTTTATCGATCTCAGCCTTGATGAAATCGAAAGGACCATGTCAGTTAATTTTTTCGGGCATATCTATTTCACCAAAGCATTTATTAATGACATGATCGGGCGGGATGATGGTGTCATTGTCAATGTTGCCTCGTCAGGGGGGCTTCTGGGCATGACAGGACTGTCTGATTACTGCGCCAGCAAGTTTGCCGAGGTGGGCATTTCAGAGTCACTGCGGAGGGAACTGAAGCTCGCCGGGGCCCGTGGTGTCACCGTTACCTGTGTCTGCCCCTATATCATTGATACAGGAATGTTCAAAGGATTTACCGCTTTCAGGCTCAATCCTTTTATCAAGCCTGAAAAAGCGGCAAAAAAGATCGTGGCCGCGGTAAAAAAAAGAAAACCCTACGTGAGGATGCCTGCTCTCAGTGTCTATGGCATGACAGTCCTGAAGGTTTTTTTGCCCACTCGTCTCTTTGACTGGATCCTGGGTCTGGCCGGGGGATACCGTGCCATGGAAACCTTTGAGGGGCGCGTATCCGTGGAGGAAAGCCATGCATAAAGGAAAAAAAATACTGTTTATTGTTATCGCATGTACGGCACTCATGTTCCTGGTTACCTGTGTCAATATCCTGCAGAACGGTTTCGGCCCTGAAAAGGGGAGCGCCGGGGACATCCTGCAAAAAAGTCTTGAGAAGGCAACCCATGAAGATATTTTAAAACTTTCAAAAAAGGAGTTTGTACAGCTTTTTTACCGGCTCAGAGCCCCCGCCATCAGGGATCTCCAGGGTGAGTACCGGGCCATGAACCTTCCATCGGGGATTATGGCCGGTGCCGTTGAATTCTACACCTCTCATTTTTTCGGCCCCGGCAAATGGGTGGGGAAAGCCTTTCGTCCCGTGGGTGATAAAGGGGGAGAGGGGTATAATATTTTTCTTGCAGAAGAGAATGGGGCCGAAAAGCGCAGTCGAACCCGCAAAATCGACACACGAATTAAAAAATCTGCTTATGATGAAAAGGATTCTCTTCATCTAATATATGAAAAATATAATTCTTTTCCCGTTGATTCAATGTGTGATGAACTCCGCCGGGTAAATAAAAATCTTTACATCGGTCTGGGGCACATGGCCATAGGGGGAGGTGACATCAATCCCTCGCCTTTCATTGTTTTTGGCACCCCCGAATCATGGGTCGGGGCAGGGAAGTAAGGTTGTTTCCCAAATAAGCAGTTATCAGAAGTGAAAATTACAAAAAAAACTTGACCCTCCATGTAAATAATATTACTATATCAACATATCTTGATATAGTAATATTATTATGCAACCTGTACATTATTTTAAGGCCCTTGCGGATGAGACCCGCCTGCGCCTTCTCAATCTTCTTCGTAAGAAAGAACTGAATGTTAACGAGATTGTTTCCGTTCTCGCCATGGGGCAGTCACGTATTTCCCGTCATCTGAAGATCCTCAACGAATCGGGCCTCCTTGAATCGCGTCGTGACGGCCTCTGGGTCTTTTACCGGGCAGCTTCAGGGAGGGAAGGCAGCAAACTCATTGAGTGCCTGGCGGACTTCCTTGACCGTGAAGAAAACAGGGAGTCGGATTTCGCCCGCCTCGAAGAGATGATGCGTGAAGGGGCGGCGCGTAAGAAAGAGTATTTTGACGCCATCGCCCCTGACTGGGAGGATATTCGCGCCGATATCCTCGGGGATTTTGATGCCGCCCGGGTCATTCTTCCTTATATCCGTAAAGAAGACAGGGTTGCCGACCTGGGGTGCGGCACCGGAGAGGTTCTCCTTCAGCTCCAGACCCGGGGCCATGACTGTATCGGTGTTGACCGTTCTCCCCGGATGCTGGAGATGGCACGGCAACGCCTTGAAAACATTGATGCGGATCTGCGTATCGGTGAGATAGAACATCTTCCTCTCAGGGAAGGTGAGACCGACGCGGCAGTGATTAACATGGTACTGCACCATCTCGTTGAACCGGCCGCGGCCTTTGAAGAGGCGGCGCGGGTGATACGTTCCGGCGGCAGGCTCATTGTCATTGATCTCGCCCGCCATGACAGGGAAGAACTGCGAAGCCGCTACGGGCACCGGTGGCTCGGTTTTGATGAAAATGAAATGAAAGGCCTTTTTGAGACGGCGGGGTTCACAATCAGTGAATACGAAGAATTCCCCGTGGGACAGGATCTCAATGTTGTTCTCTATCACGGGGAACGCAGGTAATGATTTGATTGTCCCCCTGTTCTGTGATATATTCAATGCAATAAATTTGAAAATTCAATAATAAGAATAATTCTGGAGGAAGTAAATGAATTTGAAAGACAACAACGGGTACCTCGAAGTAGACCCGAATCTCGAATACCAGGTGGCGGATCTCTCGCTTGCCGAATGGGGCCGCAAGGAGATGGAACTCGCCGAAGACGAAATGCCGGGACTTATGTCGGTACGTGAAAAGTACGGTAAAGAAAAACCCCTGGCAGGCCTGAAAATCATGGGCAGCCTGCACATGACCATACAGACGGCTGTACTGATCGAGACACTCAAGGCCCTTGGCGCCGATATCCGCTGGGCATCATGTAATATCTTCAGCACCCAGGACCATGCCGCGGCAGCCATTGTTGCCGCCAAGAGCGCGAAGGTTTTCGCCTGGAAGGGAGAAAACCTGAAAGAGTACTGGTGGTGCACGGAGCAGGCCCTGACCTGGCCTGACGGTTCAGGTCCGCACATGATCGTTGATGATGGCGGGGACGCCACACTCCTGGTTCACCAGGGATACAAGGTCGAAAAGAATCCGTCACTTTTTGAAGAGAAAATAACCAACAAAGAATTCTCCATTGTCATGGCGCGCCTGCGTGAAAGTGTAAAGAGAAACCCCGAAAAGTGGACAAAGATTTCAGAGGGTATCCGTGGTGTTTCTGAAGAGACAACAACAGGGGTACATCGCCTCTACCAGATGGCCCGGGACAAAGAACTTCTTTTCCCTGCCATTAACGTGAACGATTCTGTAACCAAGTCAAAGTTCGACAACCTTTACGGCTGCCGGGAGTCACTCGCCGATGGTATCAAGCGTGCCACGGATATCATGGTGGCGGGAAAGATCGTTGTTGTTGCCGGCTACGGTGACGTGGGTAAGGGCTGTGCTCAGTCAATGCGCGGTTTCGGCGCCAGGGTCATTGTTACCGAGATCGACCCTATCTGTGCCCTCCAGGCCGCCATGGAAGGATACGAGGTCACCACCCTTGAGGATGCTGTTGCCACTGCTGATATCTTTGTTACCGCCACGGGCAACCTTGACGTTATTACCGGGGCTCACATGGAACAGATGAAAGAGGGGGCCATTGTCTGTAACATCGGTCACTTCGATAACGAGATCGCCATGCACTACCTCGAGGATAACCCGAAGTGTAAAAAGGTCACCATTAAACCCCAGGTCGACATGTGGACCTGTGAATCGGGAAACAGGATTATCGTTCTCGCCGAAGGGCGCCTGGTAAACCTGGGCTGCGCCACGGGGCATCCCAGCTTTGTCATGAGCAACAGTTTTACCAATCAATGCCTCGCCCAGATCGAGCTGGGAACAAAGGACCACGAGATCGGCGTTTATACCCTGCCGAAACATCTCGATGAAGAGGTGGCACGTCTTCACCTGCCGAAACTCGGTGTCAGGCTGACGAAGCTGCGCAAGGAACAGGCTGATTATATCGGCGTCACTGTTGATGGGCCTTTTAAACCTGAACACTACCGCTATTGATGAACTTCCGTGCCGGCCTGCCATACCGGGCCGGCACTCAATAATTTTCCTTAATATTTTAATTATAGGGGGAAGTTTAATTCCCTGCTGTCACATAACGGCTTATTAAAGCCCGCGGATTCTTGCGGGGATGTTCCACTCTTTATAGAGGGCCGCCGCCTCCACGGGAACCATCTGTTCCCATTGCTCCCCCCTTTTCATCAGGTCACGCACACCGGTGGCGCTTATACCCTTTTTTTCAATGGAAACATCGCGCAGTACCTCTATCGCGAGTCCCATATCCTCGAAGCGTTTTTTCTTTGCGCGCCCCCAGTCATCATAAATGGTGAGAAAAAATGTTCCGTCAAGTGGTACATAATGAACATAGAGTTCGGGGAAGTTTATCGGAAAGGGAACAATGCTGAAACGGTCAGGGGCAATGCCCGCCCCGGAAAGGGATGCGGTGATGCAGCATAACCTCTCGTAGTAAGTGAGGGGGTTCGACGCTGGACTGCTTCTGAAGGGATCTGTGATTTCGGCTTTTGTCAGGGTGGGATCGGGATTGGTGATGCCGATAACCAGGTGGCGGCAGAGGTTTAGGCCTTTAATGATATAGTCCATGTGGTCGTTATGAAAAACCTGGAAGCGTCCATGTATTATTCCTGTTTCGTATAACTTTTTATCTGTCATCTTTTTGGTCTTTCTCTCCTGATGGTTTCATGTCTCATCGATCCTGAAGGGTTCGCAGGTTCCTGGCCAGAAGAGGGCAGGGCGCGGGCTGTCCGCTGTGCCGGCCAGACGTGCCCTGTCGAGGTAATTCAATGCCATAAGCATGAGTTCGTTGCCCCGGAGGGTGCCGAGACATCCCCGGGCACATGAAATTTCATTAAATGAGGTTACTTCATCAACGCGAACATCTTTACCATGAAAGATGAGAGGCACCGTTTCCCCTGAATGTATCAAAGGGCCTGCCGAGGGTGTTGAATGATCTGCCGTGACAATAACAAGAATGTCTTCACGGTTGCGGAGAGGGGCCAGCCCCTCTGCAATGCCATGATCAAGGGAGGCGATGACATCTCTTTTTTCCAGGGGGGCCTTCTGATGGGCCGCCTCGTCAGGGGCCTTGGTGTGAATGTGAAAAAATTTATAGTCATCGAGAAGTCCCGCGGCGTGCCTGATCCTTTCGGCCAGGTCTCTGCCGGGTTCATCGCTGTCCACGGCCTGGTGAAAATCGAGGCCGATGTAGCGGGCCAGTCCACGGTAGACTGCCCCTGAAGCGATGGATATACCCTTCATGCCCCATTTTTTATAAAAGGGCTCTACATCTTTCAGGGCGCCTCCCCGCTGGGTAATGAGGAAGTTGACCGGTTCCCGGCCTTCATGCCTTCGTCTCTCGTTGATTTCATGCCTGTCCAAAATGTTATAGCAGTGGCGCAGAAAGGCATTCATGGCGGCGGCGCTTTTTACCGTGTTTTCATCGCCTTCTGTTCCTTCCAGGGGAACCAGGGCGGGGAGGGGAGCACCGGTTTGAAAGGGGTCGGTGTCGGTCAGAAAGGGCGATGCCTTTCCTGTGAGGGTAAGTATCCCCAGGGCGCCGCGGGTGCGGGTAAAGGAGAGTGAGACTTCCCCCCCGTGATAAGAAGCGATGAGGCGTGAAAGAGTTTCTGCCTCGCTGTCGGTCATGGCGGGCCGGGGATTGGCCAGTTTCAGGATGCCCTCTCTTTCGGTGACAGAAGAGAGTTTTGCCATGAATGCCGCTTCTCCCGGAGAGAGATCAACGCCGTAACCGAGGGCCTCAAGGGCCCCCCTGCCACAGAAATCATTCAGGGCGTACCCGAAGATCAGGAGATGGGCAATCTCGCTGGGAAGGGCGGTACCGCAGGCGAGGGGGTGATACATGCCGCATGAACCCGCCGCGGCAAGATCGTCAAGAAAGGGGGTTGCCGCCGCCTGCAGGGGAGTGCGGTTTTCCAGCGACGGCGCGGCCCTGTCACCGAGGCCGTCAAGGAGTATGAGAAGGCATTTTTTATTCACCGGTTTTTCCTCTTATGGTTTAAGTATGGTCCTTTTTTTTGTTTTTTTCCATCATTAAATTTTTTTCTTTACATTAAAATTATCGATACAATAAATCGTAAAATGCGATTTGATATTCACATCCATACCTCTTTTTCTTCATGCAGCAGTCTTGCGCCGTCAGAGGTCATCGCGAAGGCCGCGGCGGCAGGGCTGGATGGTGTCTGTATTACGGATCATAACAGCATGGATATTCGGCAGAGCCTTCGGGAGGGTGTCCAGGATAATGGCCTGGTGGTGATTTTTGGCATGGAATATGACACTCCCGGGGGTGATTTTCTTATCTTTGGTCCCTTTGAGGATATACCCGCGGGCTTTGATGCCCGTGAGCTTCTGCGGTATGTCCACAATGCCGGGGGGATTGCCATTGGCGCCCATCCTGAACGAAGGTCCCGCCCCCTTGATTCCCGTCTCCTTGAAAAGGGACTGCTTCGTCATATCGAGATATTTAATGGAAGAAACAGCACGAATGAGAACAGGGAGGCTGTGAAAGCAGCCCGGCGGAACAATCTTTTCGGTCTTGCGGGCAGTGATGCTCACACTATCGAAGAAGTGGGTGATATCTTTACTGATTTTTCCGTACCTGTTTACACACGTAATGATTTTATCCTCGCTTTGAAGCAGGGGTATTTTTCTCTTCCTTCCCGGTTTTGGTCTGAGATTCATTCTGACATGGTTTTCTCTGCCTGAGGTTTTTCTTTCTCATCTGGCGGGACGGTTTTTGGTTGACATTTCTGGTTGGGTGATATTGACTGACTTGTCAATCATTACTATCTCTCCTGCCGGTCAGCGGTAGATGCCGGGCAGGGGACTACGGGAGTTGTAGCGTGAAAAAGAATTATGTTATTCCCCTCAGGGAAAAACTGGCCTATGGTATCGGAGATACCGCCATCAATATTGCCTACGGGGCCATTGGCTTCTACATGCTCTGGTTCATTGTCAACGTGGGAGGGGTCTCTCCCGCCAAGGGGGGGCTTATTTTTATGCTCGCCCGTGCCTGGGATGCCATTACAGATTATCTCATGGGGCGCATTTCAGACGCGACAAAGTCTAAGTGGGGACGGCGGCGGCCTTATATTTTTTTCGGGGCCATTCCCATGGGAATATGCTTTGCCGGCCTCTGGTTCGTTCCCCAGGGCTCTGAGCTGTTCAGGTTTTTTTACTATCTACTGATATTTATCATGTTTAATACCGCCTTTACCGTGGTTGCGGTACCCTATGGTTCTCTCATGGCTGAGATGACCCAGAACTATGATGAGCGCACAAGCCTTTCAGGTTTTCGTATGGGCTCAAGCTTTGTCGGTACCCTTATTGGCGCTGCCGGGGTCACCCTGGTGGTTGATGTTCTCTTTGGAACGACCCCGAAAAGCAGCAGTTTTTTTTATATGGGCATGATTTTCGGCCTTATGATCATCGGGATACTCTTTGTTACTGCAACGGGTACCCATGAACGGACCCGCTTGTCTGAACAGGAATTCGAGGGCTTTTTTGAAACCATTGCCTCTTTCTTCAGGTTGAAAGAGTTTCGCGTTGTTCTCGGAATGTTTCTCTTTAACATGATCGGTTTTGATATTATCATGGCCACCTTCTACTTTTTTATCGCTGACGTGGTAAAGATACAGGGCGATGCAACCATCTATATGGCCATACCCCTTGTGGTTGCTGTTGTGGCCTCTCCTCTCTGGATATTTCTCGGTAACAAGCTGGGCAAAAAGAAGGCTTACATCATGGCGGCCATCTATTTTACTATTGCCATGACGGGATGTATTTTTATTCCCGAGGGGAATGTCGCTCTTACGATTCTCGTCTGTGCCCTTTCCGGTATTGGCATATCAGCCTCGCAGATTATTCCCTGGTCGATTCTCCCTGATGTTATTGAAATTGATGAGTACCATAACGGGGTAAGGCGTGAAGGGGCCTTTTTTGGTATCTCCACCTTTCTCTACAAGGTTGCATCAGCTGTTGCCATTGCGGGAACCGGGTTCGTTCTTGAGATTTTCGGCTATATCAAGGCAAGCCCCGATGAGGCTGTTGCGGCTGTACAGAAAATCGTTCAGCCCGACAGTGCCCTCATGGCAGTGCGAATCCTTATTGGTCTTGCCCCCGGTATCTGTTTTCTTATCTCGGCTGTTTTTGTGAAAATTCTTCCCATCACCAGGGAAAGTTTCGATGAAATAAGAAAAGAACTGGAAGCACGAAAAGAAAAGGCATAAATTTCCCCGTAAAAATGCTCTTAAAAACTGCTGCCACATAACAGGGAAATTAAATTTAAATGTTTTTTGTTAGAGAAAAACTCTAAGCAGTAGCTGTATATTCAGCGGGGATTGTTCAAGACAAATGTGTCATGATTTTTTTCAGGAGGTGTGTTGACAATTTTTTAATATTGTTTTTTTTATATCTAACGATAGAATGAAATATAAATGAGCACATCCCGGGGAGTTTTTTCATGAACGATACTACTGACCTGCTGCATCGCGACCTGTTCAAACTTTTTATCATCCTTTACCTGCTTCACCCTTCTGTTTATTTTCTTTCTCTTCTTTTTTTACTCGGCCTTGAAAAGCTGATGGGTATCCTGGGGATAATCCTGATTCTCGCACCGCCTATCATTATTCTTTTTACACTCATCTTTTTCTATTTTAACAGGAAACTCAAAATCTATATCGCCGGGGATGATTCAGACGCAGAGACATTTGAAAATTTCCTGGCCAAATTTCCCATCTACGGAATGGTCCTTCTTGTTGCCGGCTGTACCGGCGGCCCTGTTTTAACTGCTGTTATTGGATCATATCAGGGAGTAATCGTCTCTGCTGCACAGGGTATTTATTTTTTTCTTGTTGGTTTTATCCAGGCCCTTGTGGCGGGGGCCCTCTTCTATTATTTTTCCAAGATTCGTCTTTTCGCCCTTGTTAAGCGGATTAGATTTTCACCCCTGACGATTTTCTACAAGTTTCTTATTCCCATACTTTCCCTTGTTATTATCATTATTCTCGGCTTCTCGGCTCTCGCCTATCGTATCAGTTACAACCGCACATACGAAAGCTATGAAACGAAGATCAGGTCCCTGGTAACGCAGAATGTCATGGCCATTGATTCTCTCTACGGCAACGCACTTGCCGAACTCAATGCTCTCAGTATCAGCGATGCCATTCAATCAATGGAAAAGCGAAGGATGATGCAACTGCTTTTGAAGGCACATAATACAAAGGGAAGTAATATTGAAATGCTCTTTGCCGCTGACAGAACGGGGAACAGCCCTAACAGTTTCGGGACCGTAAAGAATATCGGTGACCGCTGGTATTTTAGAAAGGTTTTGAAAACAGGCAAACCTGTTTTTTCAGATCCTGTTATCAATAAAAAGACAGGCAAACAGATCGTTGTGTGTGCCGTACCGGTAAGAAGGGGGAAAAGAATCGTTGGTATTACAGGTGCAACCCTTCTCATCGATACCATCAAAGATGTTTTGATGAAGGCAGCCTTTTCTGATTCAGGGCGCTTCATGATTGTTAACAAAGGAGGGAAGTTTCTTTTTCATCCTGAAAAAGAAATAATCGGTAAAATAATAGGCAAGGATATTGTTGATGATGGTGACGGCATCGTCGGCATAGAGAGGATAGTTACTCAACCTGAAAAGACGGTTTTCTTTTATACATTCCAGGGCCGAAAGGTAATGGCACTCAAGCATAATATCCCCGTCGCCGGCTTCAGCCTTGTCTATTCTGTTGACCAGATAGACTTTGTCGCCATTCTCAATGGTATTATTTACCAGATGATAGTGATTATTATTTTTCTTGCCTGCATTCTCTCTTTTCTTCTTTACCTGATTACGCGCAGGTTTTCGGTACCTATTAAAAATACCATCGATATAATCCAGAAACTGACAGAGGGTGACCTGACCCAGGACAAAGAGGATATCCTCCCTGATGAGTTTGGCATGCTCCTTATGAATTTTTCGCGGTTCAGAAAAAAGCTGCGCGATGTTATCGACCAGGCCCTTGAAGCGGCCATTCAACTCTCCTCTTCATCAGAAGAACTGGCCGCCACCAGTCAGACCCTTTCCATGAATTCCCAGACCCAGGCGGCATCTGTTGAAGAGGCCACCGCTTCGATAGAGGAGGTCTCAGGCTCAATTGAAAATATTAATACTAATGTCACAAACCAGTCACAGCTTGCTTCGGTGACTTTTACCTCGATGAATGAGCTGAAAAAGAATAATTAAACTGTAATCGGCTATGCCGGCGAGGCGTTAAAAACGGCAAAGAATACCACAGAGCAGGCCAGAACAGGGAACGAGTTGATGCAGAACACCATTTCAGGCATGAACAATATCGACGCCTCCACTCACAAGATTGCCGAAAGGGTGAGGCTCATTAGTGATATTTCAGACCAGGTAAACCTTCTCGCCCTGAATGCCTCCATTGAGGCTGCGCGTGCGGGAGAGCATGGAAAGGGCTTTGCCGTGGTGGCAGAGGAAATCTCCAAGCTTGCCGATGAAACAGCAGCCAGTGCCAAGTCTATTGCTGACCTTGTTCATTCAGGCCTTGTAGAAGTCAACCAGGGAAGGGAGTTTGTCGATTCAACAGGAAATGCCCTTAATGCAATAATCAGCAACATTGAAGAGACTGAACTACTGGTAAAAAAGATTACCGAGTCTTTCGAGCTGCAGGACCAGGCAAGCCAGAAGGTTTTGCAGGACACGCGGCGTGTCATGGATATGGCTGAAAGTATCAGCGTAGCCACCAATGAACAGATGCAGACCAACCAGGAAATGGCAAAGACCATTGAGCAGATTAACCAGAACACCCAGTCAGAGGCGGCGGGGGCCGAGGAGATTGCTTCTTCTGCTGAAGAAATTTCATCGCAGGCGGAGTCGTTAAGGTCGCAGATGGAATTTTTCAAAGTCAGCTGAATGCCTTGATTCGAAGGCCGGCAGCAGCTTTTTAACTGCTGCTGTCGGTTAACTTCCCCCCCCCCTTTATTTTTTAAATATCATTAACCATTTGACGTATATGGTGTACTGTGATAGAGTTAACCTGCAACGATGAGGCAGGGTTGAACCAGATGACAAAAATTGAGAAATACCTCAGCGAATGGGCCGGGAAGGGCCTGATTTCATCATCCCAGAAAGATGATATCATCCGGTATGAACAGGAGCGGCAGGGACATGACCGTACCCACTGGATCCTTTACGGTTTTATCTCCCTGGGGATTGCCGTTATCGGTATCGGGATTATTTCCCTGGTGGCGGCAAACTGGGATAAAATCCCACCCATGGTAAAGCTTATCAATAATTTTCTTTTTCTCTGTGCCGTGGCCGTTGCTGTCTACCGCGTCTCCGGGGGTAAAAAAGAATTTTTCTACGAAGGATTTCTTTCCCTGTTTGCGCTTCTCTGCCTCGCCAGTATCGGTCTTATCTCACAGGTCTTTCATACCGGGGGTGAGCTCTACCAGGCTCTTCTGTTGTGGCTGGTTATTGTCTTTCCCCTTACGTTGATGGCGCGGCGTGACTTTCTGCTCTATCTCTGGAGTGCCGCTGCAGTTGTGACATATTTTTTCTATGCCTTTTCAGACCATTCATACTGGTATAACCTGACAAAGAATCATTATTTTAGTAACTTATACACGATATTTATTATGCTGCCCTTTGTGTTGCTTTTCCTGTGGCAGCTTTTTTCATGGTTTGCTCCCCTGCGGCGCCACGGCAGAATCATGGCGCTCTGGATGCTTCCTTTTTTTCTGCTGGCTGTTATTATCGTGGATGAGTTTTTTGCTTTCAGTAATATCAATCCCCATGTCCCGGGGGTATCATACCCTGTTCTTGTCACGGCTGTTCCCGCCATGGGGCTTACTTTCTTTTCAAGGAAAATTTCACTGAAAGAAAAAGCCCTGATTTCAGGGATTGGGCTGCTTTTTTTACTGATCCTTGTTCCCCAGGAACTGAGCACTCATATCTTTTTCGGGGGTGCGGGGAAGTTTTACGGCGCTCTCTTTTCCCTTATCATGCTGCTCCTGGGGGCCCTCTATGCTATCGCCGGTGACAGGAGAAGACTCTTTCACCTGTTTACCCTTCTCATGGGGATTCGTTTTCTCATCGTCTATTTCCAGGTATTCGAGGATCTTGCCACAACCGGTTTCGGACTTATCGTTTCCGGCGTGATTATAATCGGGGTGTCACTTCTCTGGTTCAAAACACGTGACCGTCTCGAAGCATGGCTCAGGAGGGTTTTCTGATGGAAGTTAACAAACGGAAACTCATGGCCGCCCTGGTTTTTCCCCTTTTCTGCCTTGCCGCCCTGGCAGTATACAAGGGAATAAAAGTGAGTACAGGGCAGCGCGTAACGATTCCCGTAAAGGGATTCGATCCCCGCGATCTCCTTTCGGGCCACTACCTGGTATATCGCCTTGACCTTGATACGGGAAATGCCTGCAGCAAAAAAAGCCGGCCCCGTGAACTTCTTGTCTGCCTTAATCGAAAGCCTGATGGTTCCCTTTCGAGTCGCCCCCTGGGGGGTATGTTCATTGACAGGTACCGCGATAAATGTGATGTTATTCTCAGGGGCAAATGCAGACACCGCGAATTTGTCGCAGGTGTTGAAAAATTTTTTATACCCGAGGTCCATGCAGGGAAACTCGACGAAGTGGTCCGCAAAGGCAAGGGGAAGGTTATTCTCTCTGTTGATTACCAGGGAAGGGCATCTGTTGTTGATCTTCTCATTAATGATCGTCCCTGGCGGGACTATGTCAGGGCAAAGCCCTGATGGAGATGGTTTTTTGAAAGTGCCTTTTATTCAGCAGTTTTTTCATGGGAATGTACTGAAAGTCAAATGAAAGAAAAAATTTTTCTTCATAAGCGTATGCGGTTCCCGGTGACTCCTCTTTTTCTCGGGGTTCTCTTTATGTCCCTGTTTCTTTTTTCCTGTGGGGGAGAGGTGAGGGGGGGGAAGTTTAACCCGGCCCGAAAGGGAGTCATTGACCTGAGGCAGTGGAATCCTGCTGAAGGAGTGATACGCCTTGATGGCGAATGGAACATCTACTGGAAACGGCTCCTCGATCCAAAGAAAAAAATCACTGAGGAAACAGCCCTCACGATTCAGGTACCCGGCCCCTGGAATGACCTTGAACTTCCATCAGGAAAGGCAGGAGGAGCAGGCTATGCCACCTGTACCCTCAGGATTTTACTTCCCCCTGGAATAAAAAGACTGGGGATCATGACAGCGGACCACTCCTCAGCGGTGGAGCTTTTTGCCAGTGGAAAAAAAATCGCTGCTGCGGGAGATGCCGCTGCCGGTGAAGATTATATTCCCCGCTACGGCCCCTTTGATACTTATTTTTCTATTGATAAGCCTGAGTTTCTCCTGGTGGCACATGTTACCAACTTCCATCATCGAAAGGGAGGTCTCTGGAATCCTTTTTTCCTGGGAAGCGAAAAAAAGATTCGCCAGCGTTTTTGTTACCAGACCCGCCTTGACTGGTTTATCTTTGGCAGTCTCATGGTTATGGGATTTTATCTTTTCGGCCTTTACTTTCTGCGTCGTGAAGAAACGGCCCCTCTTTTTCTCAGTGTGACCCTCTTTCTCATTGCCTTTTATGCCATGCATACGGGGGAGATTCCCTTCCCCGGGGTCAGTGCTTCAACATCCTTCGAGATAAATCGCAAACTGACATATCTCAGTATCTACTTTTCCCTTTTTTTTCTCCTCCATTTTATTCACGCCGCTTTTACCAGAGAATTTTCCCGCAGGGTGCTGCGCTTTTTCCGCGTTGTTATACTTATCCCTTCTCTACTTGTTGTTATCCTGCCCATGTCCCTTGCGTCATATACCATGCCTTTTTTCCAGGCAGTTGCCATCGTATCAATTTTCTATATTATTTTTGTTTTGATCAGGGCGGTGAGGGCGCGTCGTAAAGGGGCCCTGATCATGCTTGTGGGTGTTTTTTTTCTTTTTCTTATTGTATTAAACGATATCCTCTACGCGAACCATATACTTCACTTTGGGCAGCTTCTGGAACTGGGGCTTTTTATCATTATTCTCTCCAACAGCCTTCTTCTTTCGATTCAGTTTATGCAGACCTTTCGAAAGATAGAGACCCTTTCCGCTGAACTGGAAAATGTAAATGATGAACTGGTAGAGAAAAATTTTGATCTTGACAGGGATATCCGCATCCGCGAAGAGGCGGAAAAGAATCTTCAGCAGACCTGGACATTTTTGCGAACGGTCTTTGATTCAATATCTTCGATACTCATTGCCGTTGACAGGGAGAAAAGTATTACCCAGGTGAACAGGGCCTCGTCAGAAATTACAGGTAAAGATATAAGTGACATTATCGGGCTGCCCCTTCTGGATGTTTTTCCCCTTCTTGCAGGGTATGCCGCTGATATTGAAGATGTGATGGAAACAGGAATCGGGAAAAAATATGACGGCATTATCCTTCAGCATGGCCTGGAAATAATGACGGTACAAATGTCTGTTTCCCCTGTCTCATATGATGATAAATCCGGCGCTGTTATCAGCATTGATGATATAACCGAACTGGCCCGCAAGAGAGAAGAATTGAAACAGGCTCAGAAAATGGAAACCATTGGAAACCTTGCCGGTGGAATTGCCCACGATTTTAACAATATTCTCGCAGGCATTGTCGGTGCCGTTTCCCTTTTGAGGATGTCCCTGTCAGACCCCGAAGCAAGAGAGGAATCCTTTTCCGAAAACATCAGTTATATCGAAGAGGCGAGCAAGCGCGCGTCACACCTTGTTGAACAGATCCTGACCCTTTCGCGCAAGCATGAAGTAAAAATCGATCCGGTTGATCTCAACAAAGTGGTGGAACAGGTCGTGGGCCTTCTCTCCAATACAATTGACAAGAGTATCGTTATAAGCACCCATTATGCCGATGTTCCCGCTATTGTCTATGCCGATTCTATCCAGCTTGTCCAGGTGCTCCTCAATATCTGCATCAATGCCGCTCATGCCATGACCTTTATGCGTGAAGCCGGCTGTGACTACGGTGGAGAGTTGACAATGGCGGTCAAGAAAGAGAAAAATTTTTCCATTGCCAGGAACGAAAGCGGCGATATCCAGCTGGGAAATTCATGGGTGGTGGAAGTTACCGATACCGGTGTCGGTATTGAACCTGCCATACTTTCAAGAATATTTGATCCCTTCTTTTCCACCAAACAGATCGCCGGAACAGGGCTCGGCCTTGCTATATCCTATAATATTATAGAGAGTTTTCGCGGCTTTATCGAGGTCGAATCAGAACCGGGTGCTGGTACCTGTTTCAGGGTCATTATGCCCGAGTTTATCGGTTTAGATGATGAAGTTCCTCATGAAGAGAAAGGGGAGAGAAAACTCTACCATGGATCGGGTACGGTTCTTGTTGTTGATGATGAAGACATGGTACGCACGACCACGAAAAAATTTGTCCACCGCTGCGGCTATGATGTGATTACCGCCTCCAGCGGGAGGGAGGGAATCGAGGCTTTCAGGCAAAACAGTGATGTCATTAAGCTTGTCATGCTTGACATGGTTATGCCCGGCATATCCGGCCTCGAGGTTTACCGTATTCTGCGTGATATGGATCCCGCCGTAAGGGTCCTTTTGACCTCAGGTTTTCATGGTGATGAAAGAGTCCAGGAAACGATTCGCCAGGGGGTTGAAGGTTTTATCAAGAAGCCCTATACCCTTGAAGAGCTTTCAGCCAAACTGCATGAAATCCTCGGTTGATAACGTCTCTTCTTGAAATTAACATCCTGCCATGGTATCTCCCCTTTTGAACAGCACTGATACTACTCCTTCCTGTGGCCGTTTTTTGCCCTCCTGGCACTGCGGAACTCGCCCTGAAGCTTTTCAGGAACGATGTCGCCAGTTTCAATATCCTTTTTCTGGGGTAGCAGTTTAATTTTGGGGGTTAAGCCCCCTTTACATGGGTAATGTAATCATGGTTCATATACTCTGCAAAATTTAGCTTTTCCCAGAA
>CAZHNW010000093.1:0-17773 GCA_964534225.1 uncultured Leptospirales bacterium
TCCACGTCCGCACCTTGCAACCTTTGCATTATAATACTCTTTGAATTAACCATGCAAACATTAACTAGTCTCTCAAAATATTTTGTACAATCTTTATTTTTAATTCCATTCAATATAGAATGCTCTGAATGACATATATGAGGATTGCGTTCAATTACCCTCTCCCCCAATATATCCCCCTGATAATCCCTGCAATAAAATTCGTCCTCGTTTAGAAACCCCTCCTTGAGAAGGATCCCGTCAGGAATACCGACTTTTCCGATATCATGAAGAATGGAAGAATCGTAGAGGTCGCGCAGGTACTGGTTGGTGATACCGGTGTCATTCCCGATATATTTATAGAGTTGTGCAAGAAATACACTGTAGTTTCTCATGCGTTCTATATGGTCACCTGTTTCAGTGTCCCGTGCCTCTGCGAGGCGGCTCAGGGCAAAAATTGTTGTTTTCTGTGTCTTGATTATCTGCCGTGAGCGGAGTTCAACCAGGTGTTCAAGATTGCGCGAATGCTGCTCGATCTCGTAGAGCAGTTCCCCTCGTTGTATACTCAGGGCTATCTGCCCGGCTATCGAATCGAGAAAGGTGGTATGTTCAGCGGAATAGGTATTATTATCTTCAGAGGAAAAGATAAGAAAACCCTTTGTGTAGTTATTGATAATGAGAGGAAGAATCAGGCTTGAATTCATCTTTGCTGAAAAGAAGGAAACCCCGTTAGAGGAGTCAAAGAGTGAGAGGAGAAAGGCGTTAAAGTCTGTAATATTGATCGCCTCTCTCTGGTTGATGACCTTTTGCAGTGATTTTGTATCAAGATTAAAGGTATCCCCTTCTTTTAAGTCGATTTCGCGGTCTGATTCAACAAGCTTGATTGTAATAAGGCCTGTAACGCCATTGAGCATGGCAAGGGTCAGGCAGTTAAAAGGAATCATTTTTTTAAGGTGTTGATTAAGGGTGTTGAATATTTCGTCTGTGTTTTTTCCTTTATTAAGCATGGAGATGATTTTATTTATCTGCTTAAGCTGATCCACATATTTCAGGTTATTTTCATTAAGGCGTTTTCTTTCAACCGCCCTTTCGATCGAATGCTCAAGGATAGTAAAATCAGTTATGGGTTTTGTAAGGAAATCATAGGCACCATTTTTGAGGGCGATAATGATATCTTCGTTTGTTCCATATCCGGTAAGAACGATTTTGGGTATATCCGGATAGTTCTCTGACATGATTTTCAGGAGTTCGCGGCCCCCCATTTTGGGCATGCGCAGGTCTGTCAGGACAAGGTCATAGGGGGTGCTTGAAAGTTTTTCAAGGGCACCCGTGCCGTCTTCTGCGGTGTCAAGAATATAGTTTTTATCCTGAAGGTATTTAATTAGGATTTTTCTAATAAGAGGCTCATCATCTACGATGAGAATTCGTGGTGGATTCTGTGTTCTTTCTGCCCTGTTCATATAGATCTGCTGACGATTATTCCAAGAGCTTTACCTTTGATTTCTATGCGTCATCCTTCATTAATATGTATAGGAATTTATGACTTACGTCAACACTTTTCCCACAGAATCATTTGTCAAGAAGTCTTTGAGACTAATCCTTTTGAAGGGTTGTACCACGGAAGATAAACTGGTATCCTGCTGCTGAGATTTCATCCCAATCGTAGAGCACACGGGGGCGAAGGAGTTTTTTACCGTTGAGGTATGTACCGGCATCAGAAATGAGGTCATAAATCAAATAGCGGCCATTCTCCCGTTTTATGCGAAAATGGTAATCGGATAATCTCTCATCATCAATGGTGATATTGGTGTCCGGGGCACAGCCGATGGTAAACTCCTGTGATGTCAGCATATGCTTTTGTCCTGTTGAAAATTCCTGTTTTTCAAGAAGCCAGGCACTGTTGTATGATGTCTCATCATCGAAGATTTTTTCTTCATTGAGGTGATAGTCTTCTTCAAGGGGACGGGGAATAAAATCACCTTCGATATTTCTATACATATGGTTGAATTTTTGTTCGTTAGTTGATTCTCCTGTCGATGAAAGTGCCTTCCCTCCCCTGCGAAAAAAGATAAAAAGGAGTGCCAAAAGAAGGGCTATCAATACAATGATAAGAACAAAAAGTATATTACCTGAGTGAGATGTTTTTAAAAAGCTGAAAAGTTTTTGTTTTATTTTGAAAACGGCTGTGTCCCTGTCGGAAAGTGAACCGGCATGGAGGCGAAGTTCAAGGTGATGATTCTTCCCGTCTGCTGGTGCCATGGTGCGGTATTGTATCCTGTAGCGTGTCCTGATTTTCAGGAGCATGTCACGGTACATGGCGGCAATTTTATTCGGGTTACTGCTGATATAGACTTCCCCCCCTGTAAGCTTTGCAAGGCGTGCCATCCTTTTCTGGTAGTGAGATGATCCGGGGCAGATGAAGTAGAGGGGCACTTTCCCCTTTTCTGCCTTCTGGATGATGTCATTTTCCGTGATACTGCTCCCTTCATCTTTCCCGTCGGTGAAAAAGATTGCAGCCCGGTGAGCACCGCCCTCGGCTGCAACAAGAAGTTGAAGGGCATCGTAGATGGCATCAAAGAGATGTGTCTTTTTACCGTGTCGCTCGATTGCCCTGATTTTTTCATGCAGGTTCATCCTTTTGAGGGAAAAGTTGGATAAAAGGGTCACCGTGTCGTTGAAGCGGTAGAGGCCTATACGGTCTCTGTGGGCAGTTACGGCAATAATGTCACGGGCATGTTGTTTGAGGGAACGAAAAAAGGGCTCTGAAATACTTTTGCTTGAATCGAGGGAAAAGACAAGGTAGCAGTAATCCTCCTGCCGCGAAAGGTCTTTCACCTTGACATAGTTGACCCGGTAGCCGTCTTCGTAAACTATTAAATTTTCTTCATCGAGTCCCTGAATGGCACTTCCCTGCCTGTTCTGTACGATGGCATTGACGGTAACAACGGGATAATTTTTATCGGCTTCAATGGAGCTGATGGAGACAAAGGGGCCTCCCCGGGCGATACCAGGAACAAAGAGCATGTATAAGAGAAAAGATGTCGTCAAAAAATTAAACTTTTCATTAAAAATTATATTTAAAAAGGGAGAAATATGCGATTTCATCAGTCAGCTACCTCTATGGATTACCATTTTTCTCTACAGGTACAGGGACATCCCTGCATATATTCTATCGGCGCTTTTTTATTGGGGCAAAAACAGATTTTCATGGGGGCCACTGACGGAAACATCATATGACGGCGGTACTGCAGCATGAGGGTATTGACTCCCTCCTTGCGGAAGAATCACCCGTTAAGGGTTATCCCTGCGGCAGGGAGGCGGCGGCGTTGATTTTCAGGTAATTACGGTATGATCGAAAAATAATAAAGGAACAGCAGATATCGGTAAGATACCAGAAGTAAATGAAATGAAGGTAAATAGAGCGTGTCAGGCTGTCGCCGAAGAGGGACCATGAAGGATCGAGATGATAGCGGTGCAGCCCGTAGATATGCGCTCCAACGGTCATGCCGAAAATAATGACCAGGGCAACCAGGACAGCATGCCAGGTTTTGTAGGTTCTAACAGTCAGGGCAACGAGGATCGCGATGAGGAGTACTGCGCAAAAATTCATTGATCTCTCCTTTCGGTCTGTTTTTCAAGAGAGTGCCCCCTGCTGTTAATCTGTCAATAGTTTTGTCAGAGTTTTTCATCTTTCCAGGAAGTTTTTATAGGTTTTGATTTTCATGTCACAGTATGTCTGGCTGAAATCGTTCATGTGATATTTCTTTTGTTTTTTTATATCCCGGTAGAAAGACAGGAGGGACCGTATCTTCGGGCGAAGGCGGTTTCTAATGGCGAGGACTTTCTCCCTGCGGGCCACCATGCAGCGCCCGTAAATAAGGCAGGCAAAAAGGGTGCCGTCGGGGCTGAAGGCCACATCGTCTCCCTCGAGGCCTGTTGAGCATGTGCGGGAAGTGTTGACGTCATGAAACTGGATGACCTGGTTTTCCAGGAAAGCGATGCTTCCCTGAACTGAGGGGGCGCTGATGCCGGAGTGAAGGGTCCGGCGGGAAATGGTGTTTTTCATTTTATTCTTGAAATCATGAATGGTAACGTAATAGTTTCCCGTTGTTCCTGTGCGGTAGACAGCCCGCTGTTCGGAGAGCCAGTGAAACTCGCTGCTGGAGGTCAAATTTTTGATGAGGCGTGATTTTCCCCCTGAGAGGAGGAGTCCCCGGTAGGCTCCCCCACTTCCTGCAATAATCATTGAATAGAGGCCCCCGGGAGACTGCCTCAGAAGGCGCAGGTTTTCTTTTGAAAGATATGAAGAGTAGCGTCGACGGGGGATGATGAGGCGCCTGGTTCCAGTATCGGGGAAGAAGGCAATAAATCCACGGGGCCTCTCGGTTACAAAGGCGGTTTTTTTATGGTAAAGGGTGAAGTCTCGAAAGGGATAATCGGCGGCACGGCAGCGGGAATCTCCTTTTTTGAGGTCAACGAGACATCTCTCAGAAAGGGGAATGGAACGGCGCGTCACCCTGAGCCCCTTTGTCATCATGTAGCGCCCTCCCCTTGCGGGGGAAGATGCGGTAATCACACCGCCGTAGCGAAAGAGTTCCTTTTTATGGTGACGTCGAAGATCAAAGCGATAGATAATGGTCAGCTGTGACAGTTCCCTGAGGTAGAGGAGTTCTCTGCCTCCTGTCCAGTGAAGGCCCGTAACATTGCGGTCAACAGGGAATGCCCCGGTGAGACGCCACGCCTCGAAGCGATGACGTGCCAGGGCGCTGAAGCGGGGATATTTTTTGCTGATGTAGATGGCATCAAGATCGATGTCGCGCCCCTGGAGGGGCGGAAGAAGTATCATCATGATCAGCAGAAAAAGAAAGGCAGAACCGGCACGCTGTTTTATAAGAGAAAATCTATTCAGTCTCTTTTGAAGGGACTTCCGTTTCTTCATTGTCGGTTTTATCTGTCGCCTTGTCTTTCGAAGCTTCATCTGTTTTTTCCTTTTCAGGAGGAAGTTTTTCACTGTTATTCGCAGTTTCATCTGTTCCGCTTTTCAGCGGGGGAATCACAAAGCGCTGGCCGGGAAAGATAAGATCCGGGTCCTTGATCTGCTGGCGGTTGGCAAGGTAGATGCGTGGCCAGAGGCGTGCGTCTTTATAGACTTTCAGGGATATCCTCCAGAGGCAGTCTCTGTTTTTCGGATCATACTGTACGGTGTAGACCCTCCCCTCATCCTGTTTTTCGGCCTTTTTTTCTTTATCAGTTGATGATTTCAGGGCGAGGGCCTTTTCCAGTTCTACTGCCACTGAATTGAGTATGGCTTCGGCGGAAAGGGATTTTTGCAGTGAGTCGCTGTAGAGTTCTTTTCGTATCAATGCATCGCTTTCAGCGAGAAGTGCCTTTGCCTCGTCGAGTTTTTCTTTTTGAGTCTCTTCACTGTCTTTTTCTGAAAGCTCGCCGTGGCGTTTGGTAAGGGCCTGGAGTTTTTCACCAGCGATACCGGCTTCTGTCTTTTTTCGGGCAGCCGCCAGAAGACTCTCTGCTTCTTTGATTTTTTCCCCTGCCGCGGCCGTATCATTTTTATCGATGAGAAGAGCCGCCTCATCAATGGCGGCATAGAGTTTTTCAAGTTCAGGGGCGGCAAAATCCCTGCCCCGTGCTCTCTTGAGGGTATCGGCACCTGAACGGAGGGCGGCAATGTCTGCCGTCAGTTTTTTTCGCTGCAGGGATTTTTCGATTTCATTGATACTGATAGTGGCCGTGGCTATCAGGGCGGATGCCTCTTTCAGGTTTTTGGTTTCGATGGCCTTTGAAGCCTCTGCCAGTGATTTTTCGGCTTTGGCGATGTCGGCGACAGTTTTTTTCTCTTCTGATTTTGCTTTCAGGGCGGAGAGTTTTGTCTCCAGTACCTGTACCTGTTTCTGCAGTTCAGAAACCCGGGCGAGACATTTGGTTTTTGCCTCACGGGATGCTGCAAGGGAGCGGAGTGAGGATTTATGGGAAACCGGGTATTTCTTTTCTTCCATGAAAGCGGCAGCGTCTTTAAGTGATGCTGCCGCGGTGGAATGGAGTTGAGGTGCGTAGACGGCGGCATTGAGATTTTCACAGGCCTTCAGTTCTTTTTCTGCTTTTTCCAGGGTATCCCCCGCCAGGAGAGGCCATGTCTTTGTCATGGCGGCACGAGATTCTTTCAGGGATTGCAGGGCCTGCTGACGACATGCCTTTACATCTTCTTTTTTGCATGAACTGTGACTGTCGAGAAGGAGCTTTTCCGCCTTTTTAAATTTATCAGGGGCGTACCGCGGTGCCTGGATTTTTCGCGCATCTTTCAGAGACTGGTAGGCATCGACCATTTCCTTTATGGGTACTTTCAACTGGCAGGATGAGAAAAAGAAGAGTGACAGTGAAAAGATCAGTATGAGGGTGAAAAATTTTTTCATGGGATATCTCCTTTTGGATGTTGGTGATTTATCAGGATGGGGCGGAACACCCTGTCTCTAAAAGTCATATGTCAGTTTCATCAGCAGGCCTGGATTATGGTCGACAAACCTGAGGATGTCATCTTTTTTCATAACAAAAAGGGATATGTTGTCATCATGGGAGAAGGTGTATCCCGCAGGTTCGCCCCGGTGCATTTTTTGCATGGAACCGATGGCGGCGCCGACACCGAGAGTGGCGACTTCCTCCCCGCCTTTTGTGACGATGATGTTTCCCTGTCGTATGATGAATATTGAATCGATCTGGTCTCCTTCTTTGAGAAGAACACCTTTTCCGCTGCGTTTTTCAGGGGTAAAGATTGATTCGAGCCATGTCTTCTGTGAAGCGGTACAGTGTCTGAAAAAGCTGCTGTTACTGAGAAGGTTCCATGTTTCGCTGGTACGTATCTTTATCAGGCGGTTCAGGGTCTTTTCGAACTCGGTGCCGGTGATAAAGTTCATGAATCTGTCGCGGGTGATGGTGTAGAGGACACAGTCGGTTTCCGCCATTACATCGGCGGCACGGGTCCCGCCGGTGATGACGGCAACTTCCCCGAAATATTCGTAGGTGCTGTAGATTTTTCGCTGGTCAAGGTTGCCACTGTCAACGGAGACGTTGCCGGAGAGGATGATATAGGAGCGGTCACCGGTTGTTCCTTTTTTAATAATACGTTCGCCCTTTTTATACTGAACTTCCTCCACAATATCGAGAAATTCCATGGCCTTTTCGATGGTAATCTCCTGCAGGAAATCGAGGTTTTTCAGTATCCCCAGTATGCGGTAGGCCTGCTCGAAACGGGGGGGACGCGCCTCGAAGTAGAGGGTATGTTCGATGCCGAATTTTGCAAGGGTAAGGTCTGTTTCTTCGGGGAAGTCCTTGCGGGCAATATGGTAGATAACGATATTCTTTTTTATTTCAGGGGGAAGTGAATCAAGGTGTTTTACCGGCGTATGGAGGGGGGCGATTCCCGCTTCATGATAGATGACGTCACTCTCCCAGGGGAAGGATGAAAGTTCATCAAAGCGTTCCCGGCTGATGACGTTTTTTTCAAGAAGCTCATTATGAATGGCCGGGTCGTTGTTGTGGTCTGAAGAATAGACAAAGGACTGGTCCTGGAACTCCATGCGAAAGCCGATGGCCGGGATGGAATGCAGGGTATAGAACATGTTAAACTTCCCGCTGTGAATGAAGCAGGGCTTGCCGATTTTTACCGGCACGAAATCAAAGAGTTTCATCAGGTAGCTGATGGGTACATTTGAGAGGGCGGAGTATTTTCTCAGGAAACTCATCATGATGGTCTCGGTGGTGTAGATGCTGACCTTCCCCTCTTCGAGAATTTTCTGGAATGTTCCCGCGTCATGGTCTGCATGGCAGTGGGTAAGAATGATACTTTCGATCAGTTTCGGGTTCACGTTTGAGTCTTCGAGCCATTCTGTGGAGTTGACCGGGGGATCGACCATGATGCCCTGATGGTTGAGCCAGATGATAAAACCTGATGTATTCTGTTCCGGATCAAAACCGTGGCTTGGACCCAGGCAGGTGACACCAAAGAGCGGGGGGATATAGGGTTCAGGAAGTCTCTCCCCGATTTCGTAGGTGGGTCTGTATTCCATTTTCCCGGGGATGCGGGTAAGGAGTTCTTTACCCTGGTAGACCCGGAACTCCTTCTCGTCGTTATGAACAATGGTAATGCCCTTATAGGTGAAGTGCCCTTCTTTAAGGAGTCCTATCTCGAAGAGGTTGGAGAATTTATTGTTATTACGGAAGTAATCCATTTCACGGCGGATGTCCGGTATGGTAACATCGCCGGAAGTCATGTCGTAGTCGATAGAAAGGTCAATTGTTTCAGGCCCGAATATCGATTCCTGGAGGACACGCTTGATGCGGTTTAGCTGTTCACGCGTGCAGATGATGGTGGTTTTTTTACCCTTGATAAAATAATTATAGTAGAGGGGAAACTCGATCTCGGCGATACTGATCCCCTTGATCCAGTTAAACATCTCATCGGTTAAAACAAAAATACGGGGAACGCCACCGGGCAGTTTCATGGTGTCCTTGATTGTTTCAGGGGGAGAGCCGAACTGGATATAGCCGATTTCGGTTTCTACGAGGTACCCTCCCCTGGGCAGGGAAATGTAGTTTTCGTTATTTTGAGTATTTGTTTTTTCTTTCATGCTTTTTCCGCAGTTTTTTTTATATTGGGGTTTTCTGTTTTCTTTGTCAATAGAAAATGGACAGGGGTTCTTTTTTCGGAGGGGCAAAGGCCTGATTCAAAAAGGGGTTGACAGTTAAAATGAAATTTTTTAGAATATTCTAAATTATTTAAATGGAAGTGTTGCCATGTCATCGGAATTAAAGGCTGTTACTGTTTTTCTTCTCTGGATTATTCTCCAGCCCCTTCTCTATATTCTTGTGAACAGGTATATTCTACCACGGTGGGGGATCCGTACATGAATGCATGAGGGCTGCTCCCTGGAAGGGAGAAATGTAAAGAAGCAGGATAAGTAGAAAGAAGCGCTTTATTGAACGAGGGAAAAGTTCAGGCCTTTCAGTTTCTGCTCCTCTCTCATCAGGACTGCCATGGCATACTCGGCATGGGACCACATGAGGGGGGTGGCAAAGGTAATAAAGCCACCGGGGGCGATGGTTTTTATCTGCTCTTCGATATTTTCATAGGCCTTTTTCATATGGTTCAGTTCTTCAACGATGTGATCATAGGTGATATTGGGAACAAGGATTTTTGCCTCGAACTCCTTGTCATAGTCATGGCCCGGTTTCCATTCAAGTTCCCTGAATTCATAGAACCTTTCAGGTGTTGTCAGGTGCTCACAGAGATACCCCTCCCGCGAAATGTATGAATCGATTTTTTCCATGATTTTTTCACCACGGTCCATTTTTCCGGTCTGGAAGTAGTACTGTGCCAGCATGGCGGTGTACTGCAGCCAGGGGCCGTTGCCTGCATGGATATGGGTATCGGGGTCTTCGATAAAAGGAAGGTATCGCTGGAGCATGCCGAGATCCGGGTCCCAGAGGGTCTCCTCGATGAAGGTGATGGCATTACGAAAGGTGTTGTTGTCAGTGAAGTGCCTGCCGGTTACTCCCGTTAAAAAGAAAAAGGGGCTCAGGAGTGTGATGTCCGGGCGCAGGTCAGCTTCCCCGTCAGGCTTGAGGCGCCGCACGTACCGGCCGGAAAGAGAAAAGACTTTTTCAACTGTCTTTTCGAATCCCTCCTTGAGACGCATCTCTGTTTCAAAGCTTGTTTTTATTTCATAGCTGCTGACAACTTCCTCAATACTTTGAAGCATTCTGAGATAGGCATAATTGACCCAGATGGAGTATCCCTCTTCAATTGCGGATTCATGAATTGATGTTGTTGAATAGTAGAGATGTATTTCATTGCGGTAGTAGTTTCTCTGTGCAAAGAGAGAGCCTTTCTTTATGGCCTGAAGGCAGGCATCAAGGTCAGGAACCCTTACCCCGCGGAAATGGGCGGCCAGGAGATACCGGCAGATGATGGTGACACCGTGGGCAACATTATCTTCCTGGAGGTAGATTCCTTTGTCGTCGCCGGCAATGCCGTATCTCTGGCCCCAGTAACCGTCTTCCCGCTGGCAGTTGAGGATAAAACGCGAGATTTCCCCGAGGAGACGAAAGGCATTGTCTCCCGATTTAAGGGGTGAGTTGGAGAGCATATGGAGGAATCGTGATGCACATGCACTGTCGCGGGGATAGACATAAGGGTAACGGGATCCGGGAAGAGTCGCCAGAAGGGCACTCCCCTTCTCTGTGTCCACGGCGCACTGGGTGATTATATCAAGGTGCCGGTTTATTGCGCTGTTCAGCGTCATCAGGCTTTTTGATATATAAGGCATATTGGGATCAGCAAGAGCGCTGGGACCGTATTTCTCGCGTTCAGCCACAACGACCTGAAGGTTCTGACGGACTCTAATGTCTTTTTCAATAATGGTATGGAAATCATGGTCATTTATGGAAACAAGATCTGTTTTTTCACTGGTGATGACCGTGGCATTGCGGGGTTCATCACTGAGGAGGGCCATTTCACCGAAGAACTGCCCTTCCCCCAGGATGGATATGAGGTGCTCCCCGTCATTCTGGTGACGGTAGACATTCACTTCCCCCGTTCGGATGAGGTAGAAGGCATCTCCCGGATCATCTTCTTTGAAGATGGTGATATTTTTTTCAAAGGAAAGAAGGTTTACTTTTTTCAGGACCATTTCGAAAAGATCATCGTTGAGGTAATTGAACAGAGCAATACGCCGCAGATCATGGCGAAGGCGCCGGTTGATATAGCATGAGTCGATTTTCTGGGAGATATCAGGTGAATTTTCTGCGATTTTCTGGAGATCTTCAGTCTGAAATGAAAGGGTTACAAGTCGGGTTGAGGCAAGAATGGAATTATTTCGGGGTTCTCTGCTGGTAATGACCTCTTCTCCGAAAAAATCCCCTTCTTCAAGAGAATAGAGTTCATAACGCGGATTGTCTTCTGTGGGAATAATAGCCCTTGCCGTGCCGGAGAGTATCAGGTAGAATTTTTCAGAAAACATTCCGTGGCGGCAGATAAGGTCATTTGCCGAAAAAATTTCTATGAGTGTTCGTGGCGCAATATCATTGAGAATGGAGGATGGTACCTTCGCAAGGAATTCTATGGAGCTGAGTATCCTGTCTGCCTGCAGGGGCTTAAAAAAGGGGAAGTTGTTCAGAAAAGTGGAGAGGGTGTCGATATTTTGTCTGTTCATTGTTATGATTCCTGTTTCAATGGTCAATTATATACCCTGTTATTTCCATGTGTTTTAATGTTACCATAAGTAAAGTTGTGTAGCAATATATTATTCCAGGGATTATTCAAAAATAGATGTATCTGTTTTGTTTAACGTGCGGTGGAAAGGTAAAAGAGGAAAGAAAGTTCTGAGTGAGTTGTATTTTTATAAGAATTATTATATATTGTATGTGTGAATAAGCAGGGTGTGGAACCTTTTCAGTCAATTTTGCCCCTGGTGAAAATGAGAAAAACATGGTAAAGTGAGTTTTTTCTCTTCATACCATTATTTATAACAGTATTGAAGGTTTGAGATGATGCATGAGAAACTGAGTCTTTCGGTACGCAAGAAATTTGGATACGAGATAATTGACATAAAGGGAGAAATCACTTTTCCTGAAACAAAGGACGTTGAAGATTTTATCAAAAACCAGTTTTCCGCGGAGACTAAAAATGTAATCCTGAATCTTGAAAGAGTGCCCTTTATCAACAGTTCCGCCCTTTCTATCCTTGTCAAGCTGATGCAGGATTTTCAGGAACGGGGAATCGAAATGTATATTATGAATCCCAATGATACCATCCGGGGGCTCTTTGAAATGACGGGTATTAAAAAATATTTTAAATTCATCAAAAGTGAGGATATCCTGACAGAAAAATTGAAGCTGAGGGAACTTGATTCAGCACTTGAGCTTGATGAATAGTGAATTAATAAATATTACTGCTTTTAAGAATTGACAAAATAATGACTTTTTTTACATTTAACTTTTACTGTAAATTTATGATCCCTGCTTTTTAAATATTAACATTTTTCTGTTTTTGTGTATGAAAAAATATGATTTTATCCACGTGAACAGATTCTTAGTATGAACTTATTTACACGAACAATGTATGAGGAGATATAATAATGAAAAGGACATTTCAACCCAGCAGAATTAAAAGAAACCGCAAGCATGGTTTCATGAAAAGAATGAGTACGGCTGAGGGAAGAAAAGTACTGAAACGCAGAAGAAGAAAAGGCCGACATAAGCTCACAGTGTCAGATGAAAAAAGGCTGCCCAAGTAAATTGAGAAGAGGTGAAGAGAGAATTTTCGCTTAAAGGCAGAAAACGTTTCAGGGAAGTTTTCCGCAGAGGAAAGAGGTTTAAAGGGAATTTTGTACAAATAATGGTATTGAATCCTGACCGTGGTGAAAAAGTGGATACAACGGAAGAGGCAAATGTGGAATTTAAGGTCGGCATTTCAGTACCAAAACGTTTCGGAAAAGCACATCAGAGGAATTGGGCAAAGCGGAGAATCCGTTCTGTTTTTTCAAAACTGGCCCCTTTTATTTCAGGAAATTACTTTATCATTGTGAAACCGGAGCGTGAATTCAGAGATCAGGGTTTTTCAACAATAGAAAGTGAAATTGCGGATCTGCTTTCAAGGGCAGGAGTTCTACATCAATGAGAACAGTTCAATTCATATCAGGAATAGTAAGCAGGGCGATTGCCCGTATTTTTATTCTACTGGTAAGGGGGTACAGGCTTTTTCTTTCTGCCCTGTTTCCCCCTTCCTGCAGATACTATCCCACCTGTTCTGCATACACCATAGAGGCTCTTCAGAAACATGGACTCGTTAAGGGCGGTTATCTTTCCGCTCGAAGAATTGTCAGCTGTCACCCTTATTCTGATGGTGGATACGATCCTGTACCGGATTCTTTCATGTTTTTTAGAAAGTAGCCTGATTTTCTGAAATAAAATCGTTTTTTTACTTCCCCCCTCTCTCTCTTCTCTTTGCTGCAGGCAAGGGCTTTCTGCCTGTCAGGGTGTAAATTTAAAAGCATACGGTGAACAACAATGGAAAAAAGAACAATACTTGCGGTATTATTATCGGCAGCAGTATGGATTGGGTGGTTTCTCCTTGTGGACCCTCAGCAGAAGAAAGAGACAAAACCGGCTTCACCCGCGGTTACTGCTGAAAAAGTTGATAAGAATCAGAAGGGAGATAAGAAGGGGGCAAAGAATCTCTCCGAAAAAACCCTTAAGAGCACCAATGCCCCTGTAAAGATTGCAGCGGCAAAAATGACGGGAAAAGAAACCCGGATTAAGCTTGAAAACGAAAGCTACAGTGTTGTCTTTAATTCCCGAGGTGCCGTTATAGAAAAAATGGTTATCAAGAACCGTAATGTGAATGTTACCGTGGATAAATCCCCTTTCAGGGCAAAAGGTCTTCTTGATTTTCCCGTTCATTTCAATGACAACGAATTTCTTTCAGGAAATAATCTTGATAATTCTCTCTGGAAAGTCGCCCGGAAAGGGAATGATGTTGTTTTTTCTACACGACTTACCCTTAATGGCATGCCCCTTGAAATTCAGAAACATTACAGCTTTGAAAAAAAGAATAACAGCTTTTCCCTCCAGTATCATTTTATTAATCGAGGGTGGACAGCCCTTAGTCTTCCCAATAATGCTGTCATTGTTTCTCCCTCTGATCTTGTGGGGCCTCGCCTTGATTATACCAATACATATAACAACCTGTCAGGGGTGTATTCCAGCCAGGGTGATTTCGAGACAGAGAGTAAGGGGAGCGGTTTTTTTTCAAAAGCAGGAATTCTTAAAAAGCACCAGGGGGCAATCGATTATGTCGGTGTTGCCAGCAGGTACATCCTTGCGATAATGAAACCTGAAAATTTTACCGGTTCCGGTACCGTCATGGATAACCGCGAAGGATCAGGTTTTCGAACCGGCATGTACGTTTCCATGGATACACTGCAGCCGGGTAAAGCGGTGGTCCGCACCTTTACTGTTTATGTGGGTGAAAAAAACAAGGACCTCCTCGGTGCGGTTGATAAATCCCTTGTCGATGCGGCTGATGTCAGCATGATCATTGAGCCGATACGTTATTTTGTTATCTGGGCACTTCTGAAATTGAACCTTCTTTTTGGTAATATTGGCTGGTCACTGGTTGTTTTTTCAATACTGACGAAGATCGTTTTTATGCCCCTTACCAACAAGTCAACCGATTCGATGAAAAAGATGCAGTCTCTGACGCCGAAAATCAATGAAATCAAGGCAAAGTATAAGGACAAGCCTGATGTCATGCAGAGGGAGATGATGAGCCTCTACAAGGAAAACAAGGTCAACCCCATGGGGGGCTGTTTTCCCATTCTACTGCAGATGCCTTTCTTTTTTGCCCTTTACAGCGCCCTTATAAACGGCATGGACCTTTGGCAGGCGCCTTTTATCTTCTGGATGCAGGACCTTTCAATGCCGGATACGGTGACAACCCTGGGCACCTTCAATGTCAATGTTCTTCCCATATTGATGACTGTTTCAACATTTCTGCAGCAGAAGCTGACAACTGTTGATACGGGAGCAGGACAGCAGCAGAAGATCATGATGATGGTGATGCCTCTGATGTTTATCTTTATTTTCTGGTCAATGCCTTCAGGGCTTGTTCTCTACTGGACATTGCAGAATGTATTTCAGGTAGTTCATCAGCTTATTGTTAATAAAATCGGAAAAGAAAAGAAATAATGGTATATATGACCTATGGAGGCAGTTAATGAAAGTTATCGAAATGGAAGGAAAAACTGTCGATGATGCGACAAAACGGGCTCTTGTAGAACTCGGAATCGGTGACGCTTCAAAAGTCACGATAGAAGTACTGGAACAGGGGAAAAGCGGAATTTTCGGCTTTGGCGTTTCAAAACAGGCCAAGGTCAGGGTTTGCTACAATGAAACCTCTGTCGATGTCGGTAATATGACCAGTGAGATACTCAGGGAGATTCTCACGAGAATGGGGCTGGAAGGATCTGTCAAGGATGTCAAGGAAGGCCAGGAAAAGGTCTACATTGAACTTGAGAGCGCCAAAAACAGTGGCCTGATTATCGGCAGGAAGGGAAAGACCCTGGAAGCTCTTCAGTTTATGGTAAACCTGATGGTCAACAACAAGACCGGCAGCGATAAAAAGATAATTCTTGATATCGAGGATTACCGTGACAAAAGGGAAAAGGCCCTGAAAAAGATGTCCCGTGACATCGCCCAGAAGGTGAGCCGTACCGGCAGGCCCTGGACACTTGAGCCGATGAATCCCTTTGAGCGGCGGTTGATCCACCTTGCCCTGCAGAACGACAGCAGGGTCACAACAAAGAGCGAGGGTCAGGGTATCTATCGCAAGATAAAGATAATGCCCTCAAACCAGTAGAACCATGCGGGAAGATTCTATCTGTGCACCGGCCACGGCGCCGGTTCAGTCACCCATCGCCATTATACGAATAAGCGGCCCTGATTCTCTCAGGGCCGTTTCTGCTATTTTTTCCCATGCCTCTTCTCTTGCTCCCCGGAGGGCGGTTTTCGGATCCATCAGATCAGGGGAGCGCATTATAGATGATGTCATTACTGTTTACTACCAGGGTCCCGCAAGTTTTACAGGTGAGGATATGGTGGAAGTCTTCTGCCACGGCAATCAGATCATAGTGCACCGGATCCTTGACTGTCTCCGGGACCAGGGGATACGTCTGGCTGAACCGGGGGAGTTCACCCACCGGGCCTTTTTTAACGGGAAGGTTGACCTGACCGAGGCCGAGGCGATCCACCAGATCATTACCGCGCGCAGTTCATGGGAAGTGGAAACGGCGATGAAACAGATGCACGGTGCCCTGAAGACTGAGGTGCATCAGCTTCGAGACATGATAATCGAACTGAAGGCGGACATCGAGGCGGGCATAGATTTTATTGAAGAGGACATCACATTCGTTTCCCGCGAAGAGACCATGCAGAAAATGGATTCTTTTGTCAATGCCATTGATACCCTGATTTATCGCTGTCACGTGGGAGAGAAGGCTTCGCTTGGTGTTGATATCGCCATTGCCGGTCGTCCCAACGTGGGCAAATCATCTCTTCTCAACCTGATGCTTAACAGGGACCGTGCCATCGTCTCTGATGTTCCCGGAACAACGCGGGATGTGATCCGGGAAAGTGTTGAGATCGAGGGCCTGCAGGTGAACCTGATTGATACGGCGGGGATCGATATTCCCCGTGATGAAATAGAAAAGCTTGGCATTGAGTTGAGTCATAAAAACATCAGGGATGCCTCTATTGTCATCGTCGTGCTTGATGGGACTGCCGGTATCACCGAAAGGGATAAAGAGATTTTGCAGGAAGTTAAAGGCAAGAAAACCATTGTTCTGATTAACAAGACAGATATTGCCGATACGGGGACTGTGGCAGTCATGCAGGGGGAAGTAGAGGCCTGCTCTGTGCCGGTTTCTGCCCTGAAGGGGACGGGCCTGCGTAAAGTAGAAGAAGCTGTTTCTTCAATTCTTCATAATGAATTTATTGATGTCAGGGACAGCTTTATTGCCGATATGAGGGTCATTCGGCTCCTGGAAAGGGGGAAGGAATCTGCCGCGCAGTGTCGAAACCTGGTGGAACTTCAGGAACCCCCGGAAATTATTGCCTTTCAGCTGCAGGAGAGCCTTGAAATACTGGGAGAGATTACCGGTGAAATAACCCCGGATGATGTTCTTGGGGCAATATTTGACAGGTTTTGTATCGGGAAGTAATCAGTTGATTTTTTTAAAAATGTTTTGCACTGCCGAAAAATCATGGTAACAGGCGGCGATGAGGTACTCGGGGAAGCGGTAGTCATTGTTGATAATTTCCCGAAAGTCAGGCTCCCCGCCTGAGAGATAGCGTACAGTCCCCCCTGCTTTTTTTACCACAGGTATGGCGCCGGCCCAGTCCCAGAGAAATGCTTCACCGATAAAGGCAATGACACGGTTGCGCCTGCTGTCAGTGGTCAATGAAGCATGAAGGGCTGTTGAACCGAGGTTCCTGATTTTGCCGGGAAAATCGATGGAAAGGATACCGGTAATTTCTGAGCCGTAGAAAAGGTTTGTCTCTCTTTCAAAGGGAATATCCGGGTCAACGGTAACAATCTTGCCATTGAGGTAGGCATGCTCGTTATCATTGTAGTAAAGCATGTCACAGCCGGGGCTGTAGACCAGGCCGTATATGGGCTGAAATCCGAAAAAGACACCGATGGAGATGCACCAGAGGGGGAGATACATTGAAAACATTGCAGTTCCGTCTATGGGATCGATAATGAAGGAGAGGGTGTCTTCCGTCAGGAGCCGGGTGGAACGGTCAAAATTTTCTTCATGAATAAAAACAGCTTCGGGATAGCGGTGAGATAATTCTTTTATCAGCAGTTCCTGTACTTCGATATCGGCCCGCGTTACGATGCTTGTGTCGCTCTTTCGCGAAATAGAAATATCAGTTTTCTGGATACTTCCTGCAAGATCACCTGCCTTTTTTATAAGGTCCTTTAGAAAGATAAAATCTTCGTTGACGAATTTAAATTTTCTGGTCATTGCCTTTCCTTTTCATTCGGCATGATAGAAGGGCATCCTTTAATGATCAACTATTATTTGGCGACTGCTTTTCTCGTTTCTTGACAAGGTATAATAGCTTGACAGACAACAATCTACAGGAGATAGTATATTAGTTCTTAGTTAATTGAGGGTGGGGATTAGCACACTTGTGCACTCCCACCCATTGTTAAATTCTT
>CAZHNW010000094.1:0-17696 GCA_964534225.1 uncultured Leptospirales bacterium
TGAATATCGCATAATTGCCTCCTAATGGAGGCGACAACTTTCCTGACACAGGGGGTTATCGAGAAAGGAGAAGTATCCTTTAAACATGCTGTCATTGATCAGTACCGTTACATGGCCTCTTTTGTATTCGTTAAAATGTTTTATATTCCATTTTTTTACAAATCGGTCTATTACATGTTTCGGCGTATACTGATCATTTCTCGGATACAATATTTGAATATTATTTTGGTTTTTGCCGGGCTTATATGCGAGAGGACTTATCGTTCGATAAGCCCTGATTAAAAGATCATTATTAAAACCTGCACGATACATTTTTTGCCTGAGTTTCCCAAGGTGAGGATTCTTTACGAGTGTATAACTCCAGTCTACAACCGGCTCCATGACAGATACATGGTCCACTTTTTCCAGGATGGAAACCAGCAGCACCATTGAACCCCCGGTAGAACCGCCAAAAAGGCCAATGGAACTTACCTGCATTTGTTTTAAACAACTGATAGCACTCCGCAGTTCAGATACCGCAAGCAGCATATAATAAATATTATGCCTTGTGTTTAAGATAATAAGATCATTGTTTTTATCATCACGATTGATTTTTCTGCAGAGTTTAAAGGGTGGAATGTAAAAAAGTATGTCATAATCCCTTTTAATTAATTCGTTGAAAGAATCCTTGAGAAAGGAAAAATACCGGGTAGTAACATGTCCGCCGGGAACAATAATGATACATTTTCGTGAGTTCAAGTCACCCTTCCTTAATAGATAAAAAACAGGTTTATCAAAATCAGGGTTCCCGGTTTTGATTCTGGCTGGTAATATCAGTTTTTCCTGACGTACTTTTATTCCATCGGGAGGTTCCAGAACTTTTTTCTCCATTGGCAGGATTGCAATATCATTTAGAGAAAATGGCTCTGGTCGTGTACTGGCATTGAGGTCAATGGTCCTGATGAAACGTTTTAGTTCATCGGGATTCCCGTAGTTTGTATCCTTTTCAAAGGCCTCGTATCGTTTTTCAATTGAAAGAATATCCAGTTGTTTTTGCATGCAGGGGCTATTGAAAGTTATGATAAGGAATATCGAAAACAAGGATACTATTATAACAATGGGAGAAAGAATGATTAGAATTGTTTTTTTGCAGCATTTATTTTTTAAAAAACAATACATGATAAACAACTCTCATGGTGCCAGCGTTGAGGGAAATGATGCTTATGGTTTAATTATAGTATATTACTGTTCCTTTTAAAAATAATTAATGTATTTTATTCTTTAAAAGGGGGATTAAAATTATTTTTTCGAAGTAACCTGTCTTCAAAAAAAAATAAAACAGTCATTATCACCAGTGCGGACAGCTGATTTGCATTTATAAAAAATTTTCAACTCGGGCTTATTATGGCCTTCTTCTCCTCCCGGGCAGCCGAATGTTTTACGGAAAAATTAAAGGGTTTGTTCATATATTGATTGTCAACAGAGAGAAAATATTGACAGAAACAGGTGATTTCTTTTTAATGGTACTACCATTAGGGCAATAAAATATGATTTTTTAAAATATAAGTAATCATTTTTGTTGAAATGTTGTTGTTTTGATGGGTTAATCCAGTATAATTGTAGTACCATTTGAGGAAAGAAAGAATATGGTTGTGGAAAAAAAGCAGATTCTTTTCGAACCGGCCCGTGTAGGGCGTGCCAGTGAGGATATTGTTCTTCAAATCGAAGCGGCAATACTTGAGGGGCGCCTCAGTCCCGGAGACCGCCTGCCCAGTGAGCGGGAAATGCAGCTCCAGTTCGGAACCGGTCGCGGGGCAGTGCGTGAAGCATTGCGGGTACTCCAGCAGAAGGACCTGGTAGAGGTAAAAAAGGGGGCCCGCGGCGGTACATTTATAAAGCAGGCCGATGTTACCCGGGCAAGTGAGTCTCTTGCCCTTTTTTTGAAACAGAAAGACATCAGCCCGGATCATACCATCGAGTTCCGGGAATCCATCGATCAGGCGATAGCGGTACTGGCAATTGCCCGGGGAAGCCGTGCTGATAAAGCGAAGCTGGTTGACCTGGCTTTTGAACTCGAAAATGCGATATCTGAAGAAACACCCGACCGGGAGAGAATAAGTGCCATTGACCGGGAACTGAACATACTCCTTGCCTCAATGACGGGAAACCCGGTCTTCGAATGGGTCATTCGCGCCATGCAGTCAGGTTTCAGTTCATATGACTATGCCCTTTACGATGATCATTATTATCGCGCCATGACGGTTTCAAACTGGAAAGATACGGCAAAAGAGATCGCCGCAGGGGAACCGGTAAAAACAGCCACCCTTATTGCATTTCATTACCAGTTGCTGCGGCAGTGTATCGAGAAAAACAAAGAAAAAGAGATGGGGGGAAGTTGAATCGCGGGAAGTCAACTGTTCGTTGAAAACAGGGCTTTGCCGGCCTCTCGAATTTTTTAAAAATATACCTGTAAAAGGGAATAAACAATAATGGAGATATACCATGAGTAAAAAGAATTATGACTATATTATCGTTGGCGGCGGCTCCGCCGGAAGTGTACTGGCCAATCGCCTCAGCGCGGATCCGAAAAACCGGGTACTGGTCATTGAGGCGGGACGAAACGACCATCGTCTCGATTTCAGAATTCACATGCCCGCTGCGCTGACCTATCCCCTGCAGAGCAGAATGTATAACTGGTGGTACGAGTCAGAACCTGAGCCTTTCATGCACAACCGCCGCATCTACCAGCCCCGGGGGAAGGTGCTGGGTGGATCCAGCTGCATCAACGGCATGATCCATATTCGTGGAAACGCCATGGATTATCAGAAGTGGGGCGCCATCAAGGGACTGGAGAACTGGGATTATGCCCACTGTCTTCCCTATTTTAAGCGGTATGAGTACCGCATGGCGGGGGCAAGCAAATACCAGGGGACCGGCGGTCCCATGTTCCTTTCAACACCGGAATGTGATTCTCCCCTTTTTCACGCTTTCTTTAACGCGGTCCAGGAGGCCGGCTATGAGCTTACCGACGATGTCAATGGTTACCGCCAGGAGGGTTTCAGCAAATTTGATGGTACCATCTACCGGGGCAGGCGCTACAACGCCGCCCGGGCCTACGTGCATCCCGTGGAAAACCGACGCAATCTTCACATCACCCTGAAATCCCATGCCACGAGAATTCTTTTCGACGGCAAACGTGCTGTCGGCGTGGAGTACCGCAAGGGCCTGACCACGCGAAAAGTCTATGGCGGTGAAATTATCTGCTGCGGCGGTGCCATCAATTCACCCCAGCTTTTACAGCTCTCCGGTATCGGTAACGGCACCGAACTCCGGTCGCTCGGTATCGATGTGGTCAAGGACCTTCCCGGTGTGGGAGAAAACCTGCAGGATCACCTTGAGCTCTATGTACAGTACACCTGCAAGGAACCGGTCAGCCTCTATCCTTCGCTCAAGTTCTATAACCAGCCGAAGATCGGCGCTGAGTGGCTTTTCTTACGCAGGGGTGTGGGGGCTCAGAATCATTTTGAAGCGGGCGGGTTTATTCGCAGCAACGACAGGGTAAAGTACCCAAATATTCAATTTCATTTTCTTCCCCTGGCTATCCGCTACGACGGGTCTGCTCCCCGTGAAGGCCACGGTTTTCAGCTTCACGTGGGGCCCATGAACAGTGATGTGCGCGGCCATGTTAAAATCAAATCGAACAACCCGAAGCAGTATCCCGCGGTGCTTTTCAACTACCTCTCAACAGAACAGGAGCGTCGTGAGTGGGTCGAGGCAATAAAATGTTCCCGCGACATTATCAACCAGCCGGCATTCGACCACCTGCGCGGTAAAGAACTGGCCCCGGGTATTGAGGCCCAGAGTGACGAGGATATCCTTGATTTTGTTGCCCGTGAGGGAGAAAGCGCCTATCACCCCAGTTGTACCTGTAAAATGGGCTATGACGACATGTCAGTTGTTGATGCAGACCTGAAGGTTCACGGCATTGAAAACCTGCGGGTTGTCGACGCCTCGGTTATGCCCGCCATTACCAACGGCAACATATATGCCCCGGTAATGATGATTGGAGAGAAGGCCGCAGATGTTATCCTGGGGAATACACCCCTTGAACCATCGAAGGCTGATTTTTATCAGCACAGGGGAAAGGCGAAAAGGAAAACCGCAAAGAAAAGCAGAACAAAAATTTCAAAGAAATAAAAGCAGAAAAGGAGAGGTGTTATGGCGGCAAAGAAAATGTATATAAACGGGCAGTGGGTCTCCTCCCTTAAGGGTGAAACGAGAAAAATTATCAACCCCTTTGACCGCGCGGTTGTTGCTGAAGTTCCCGAAGGTGATCGGGATGATGTCCGTGCAGCCATTGCCGCGGCCCGCCAGGCCTTTGACCGGGGGCCCTGGGCTTCTGTCACGGGGAGTGAACGGGGCCGCCTGCTGTTAAAACTGGCCGGCCTGGTCGAGCGTGACCGGGAGGAGTTGGCCCGTCTCGAGAGCCTCGATACCGGGAAAACCATGAAAGAAAGCCTCTGGGACATGGATGATATCGCCGGAATTTTTCGTTACTACGGGGGCCTGGCTGATAAGGAGGGGGGGGAAGTCATAGATTCTCCTCTTCCCGATACTTCAAGCCATATCATAAGAGAACCCGTGGGAGTCTGCGGCCAGATATCTCCCTGGAATTATCCCCTGTTGCAGGCTTCATGGAAAATGGCCCCCGCACTTGCCGCGGGGTGTACTATCGTGATGAAGCCGAGTGAAATAACTCCCCTGACGACAATAA
Source organism: uncultured Leptospirales bacterium (assembly GCA_964534225.1). Classification (GTDB taxonomy): domain Bacteria; phylum Spirochaetota; class UBA4802; order UBA4802; family UBA5550; genus CAZHNW01. The sequence goes on from CAZHNW010000094.1 coordinate 4,754, forward strand.
AAATTACCGAACTTGCAGAAGAGGCGGGATTCCCCGCCGGAGTGGTGAACCTGGTACTGGGGCCCGGTGTCACCGTGGGCGCGGAACTGTCGGAAAACCATGATGTCGACCTTATTTCCTTTACCGGTGGTATCGAGACCGGTAAGACGATCATGCGTGCCGCCAGTGGAAATGTTAAAAAGGTGGCCCTTGAACTTGGGGGCAAAAATCCCCACATTATTTTCGAAGATGCTGATTTTGAAACCTCCCTCGATTCTGTACTCAACGGTGTTTTTTTTCATGCCGGACAGATCTGTTCAGCCGGGGCGCGTGTCATGGTACATGAATCAATTCATGATACATTCGTGGATGCCCTGAAAAAACGAATGGAAAAGATTACCCTCGGGAATGGCTTTTCAGAAGAAACCAGAATGGGGCCATTGATCTCTGAAGAACACCGGGCAAAAGTGGAACGATATGTATCAATTGCCCTTGAAGAAGGGGCCACCCTTCTCCTTGGCGGAAAACGCCCGGAAACCCCGGAACTGCAAAAGGGCTTTTTCTATCTTCCAACACTTTTTACTGACTGCACACATGATATGCGTATCGTTCAGGAAGAGGTCTTCGGTCCCGTGATTACCATCGAGTCATTCAAAACAGAAGAGGAAGCCATAGAGCGGGCAAATGATACTATCTACGGGCTCTCCGCCGGTTTCTGGACCCGTGATCCCCAGCGCATCGGCAGGGTAAGTAAAGCCCTTCGCTTCGGTACGGTGTGGATTAATGATTTTAATATTTACTTTACCCAGGCACCCTGGGGGGGATATAAACAGTCAGGCTTTGGCCGTGAACTGGGCAAAATCGGCCTCGAGGAGTATACTGAAGTAAAGCATGTCTATCAGAATTATTCTCCGGCCCCTTTGAACTGGTTCTGATTTCGCAGGGAGAAGTTGAGAAAACTTCCCCCTGTCATTGTCTTTAAAGTTCTGACTGCCCTCTTTTTGCCCGCCGGGCGAGGTAGAGTGTCCCGATAATGCCCACAAGGCAGATATAGATCATCATATCATAGGTTGCCTGGTGGCCGTGATGGTCAAGCATCCAGCCGATAATCTCTTCCTGGAAAATCGGACCGATTGAACCGACACCGTTGATGATACCTGCAGCCACAATGGCCCCTTCTTTGCCGCCAACATCAATGGCCCCTACACCGGCGAGAAGGGAGTCCGGTCCCATCATCATAAAGCCGCAGAGGGAGAGACTCAGTGCAAAGAGCCATACCGATTGTGTACCAAAGTAAGCCATGAAAAGAAAAGAGAAGAACATGCCCACGGTCATGATAACGATAACCTGGTACCGTCGTCCCTTGAAAATTTTGTCTGATGCCCACCCGGCAACAAGAACACCGAGAAAACCGATCCAGTCAAAGAGCGTTGAGATTAAACCGGCATAATGTCCTTCAATATGAAAAAGTTCATGTATTGCCTTGGGCGACCAGCTGTCAAGGGAGTAACGGAGAAACTTAAAGACGAAGTAGACAGCACCCATGAAAAAGACGGTAAAAATAACTTCAGAATTCCAGCCCTTGAAGTAACCCTTTTCCCGGATATCACTGTCTTCTTCAATCGCCACCTCGATTTCAACTTCTTCGATGATTGGATCCAGTCCAATATCTTCGGGATCATCACGTTCAATAAAAAAGAAGAGTATCCAGATAGCGAACATGATAAGGGCGGCCCCCCAGAAGGACCAGAGTGCCCCGAGGAGTCCCAGTATGATGGAGGCAAAGGCCTTGGCCAGGATGCTGCCCAGCTGGTAGCTGGTTGCCCAGACGGCAAGAACTCTTCCCCGCTCCTCCCTTTTGAGCCAGTTGCTCAAGACACCCACGTTGCCGGGCCAGCCGGTAGCCTGGGCAAAACCATTAATGACCATAAAGATGATCATGGGCCAGTAACCCGCCGGTCCCATGAGGTAGCTGAAACCAAAGATAACGTTGCATATGAGGGTGACTGCCATACCCGTAAGAAGCAGTATCCGCGCAGCCATTTTTCGTCCAAGGTAACTGGTGAGAAACTGTCCAAGCATATAGGCAACAAGGTAGGCGGTCCAGATATGGGCCAGCTCTGAGTTGGTTATGGAAAAACTTGTTTGAACATTTACTTTTACGATAGCAAAATTTTTTCGGCAGAAATAGAATCCCGCGTAGGAAAACCAGGTGGCGGTAAGTACCCGTACCCTCCAGACTTTATGCTTTTTTGTCAGTGTGATGGGACTATCCCTCTTCTTTTCGGATTTCATCGATAAAACCGGCAGAGAGTTCCCGGTAATCGGTGATTTTCAAATCTGCAATGCCTTTAACTTCCCCCTCATCATCTCTGTGCTTCATGATGGCAACGGTACTCATGCCGGCGCGCTTAGCGGCGGTGAGACCGGCAATGCTGTCCTCAAAGACAAGGCAGTTTTCAGGTTTGCAGCCGAGCTTTTCCGCCGCCAGAAGGTAACATTCCGGATCAGGTTTTGAGTGCCGGTAATTCTCCGCGGAAACCGCGGCGGTAAGGGTCTTTCGGGCGCCGATGCGGTTAATGAGGTATTCAAGATCCTCCCGGTTGCTCGAAGTGGCAATTGCCGTGGGGAGGGACCTGCAGCAGAGGAGAAAAAAGTCATCAGCTCCTTCAATGAAGGGCGGATTTTCATGAACAAAGAGATGGTGAAAGGTCTTTTCAAGTTCTTCTGCAACCTCTACCCCTTTCAGGGCGGGAAAGCGGTTTTGAAGGTCTCTTTCAATAGACTGCCATGTGATACCATGATAACAGGTGTAATCGATATCCTCACCGGAAAGCCGGTGTTTTGCCAGCAGTTCTTTGACGGAACGCTCCGTATTGATTTCGGAATCTACCAGGGTTCCGTCCATGTCGAAAATAACGCCCGTTATTTTTTTAAATTGCATTGCATGACCTTTTTTGAAATTTTCAGTTTTGTTAAAACCGGCAGAAATGAATTCAGGGGCCGGTAAATAAATTCAAAATTGTCCTTTTACTACGGGCCGGATGAAAACCGGTGCTTTTTTTTATGCAAAGATCTTTCATCACGGGATGTAGATATTGATTTTAAGGAAATTAAAAGTAGGATGAAAGCTGGTTGGGACTGACTGATGTCAGCTCGTGGCATTTAAAATGCAAGATAAGAAATATATGATCTGTTAAAAAAATGATATATCTAACCCTCACAACCATTCCAATTGAATGCAGAAGAACTGTCAATAAAAAGACCGGCTTTACCTTGAGACTTTAATTATCCAGTGGGACAGGAAATGGGCTTTTGAGGACAGGGGCCGCTTCTTTTTTCACCCGGCTACAGGTATAACAGGTGAAATTGAGGTTTGATGCCGTCTGTTTTTCAGAGAAATATTAAACTGCAAACATGTATCCCTGTTGACAGGGTAACAATTCTTCTATAAACCTCCAGTTAATGAAACAGGGCATAAACAGCAAAGTTGACTTCAGTGAATCCTCTGATTATAAACGTGATCTTGGTTTAATAGAAGCAGTCTCCATCGTTATCGGGCGCATTATCGGCAGCGGAATTTTTCGAACCCCCGGTCCCATTATGGCACTGGTGGCAAGTACCGCCCTTTTCGGTGTCGTCTGGGTCCTGGGGGGGATCGTTACCATATTCGGCGCTGTCTGCTATGCCGAACTGGTTGCCATGATGCCGAAATCCGGCGGCCCCTATGTTTATCTCAAGGTTGCCTATGGCCCCCTCTGGGCCTTTCTCAGGGGATGGGCCATGTTTTTTGTTTCCGAAACAGGAGCCATCGCCGCGGTGGCCCTGGTCTTTGCGGAATACCTGAACGCCCTCTATGCGATAGTCACCGGTGAACCCTTTTCACGCCTCTATATTCTGCTCATTGCCATGACAACCATCTGGGTTCTTACCATGATAAACTGTTTTGGTGTCTTTTTCAGCGGCATGGTACAGAATATTTTCAGCTCGGTTAAAATAGTGGCCGTGGGAGGCATCATCGGTATCGCCTTTACCGCCAAAGGCAACCTGGCCCATTTTTCATCTCCCCTCTGGCCTGATACATTTTCATGGGAAACCCTTCTCGTGGTGGGGGCGGCATTGCGGTACTCCTTTTTTGCCTTCAGCGGGTGGGAGGGGGCCACCTATGTCGCCGAGGAGGTGAAGAACCCCCGGCGCAATCTTCCCCTTTCCCTTTTTATCGGCATTGCCGGTGTCATGGTCCTCTACGCCGGGGCCAATGCGGCGTACCTCTACATCCTGCCGGCGGATGTAATTGCCCGTTCGAAATGGGTCGCCACGGACGCCATGAAGGTTGCCATGGGCAGTGCCGGGGGCATCCTTATTTCTGCCGCGGTGATGATGAACACCTTCGGGAATGTCAGTACCCAGGTCCTGGTGAAGGCCCGTTCATGGCAGGCAATGGCGCGGGACGGCCTCTTTTTTGAAAGGCTGGGGAAAATTCATCCCCGTTTCAAGACACCCAACAATGCCCTGATAGCGCAGGGCCTCTGGGCGACAGTGTTGCTGCTCTTTGCGGCAACGGCCAAAAGTTCCTACGAGGCGATTATTGATTTTTTTTCCGCCACGGGTACCATTTTCAACATCATGACCTTTGCCTCGGTCTTTGTCCTGAGAAAAAAATTTCCTGACCTGGAGCGCCCCTACCAGGCCTGGTTCTACCCCTGGAGTGTAATCGGTGTTCTTCTTATTTATGTTGCCTTTCTTATCTTGACCCTGGTGACTGCCTTTGTTCCTTCCATCATCGGTATTGCCCTGACTTCCTCGGGGCTGGTTTATTACTATTATATCCAGAAAACGAAAGGTTCAGGTGGTGAGGGTGATGCCGGGCATACTGCTTGATTTCGAAAGGTTTATTATTGAAGCGGATCTCTACGAGGGAGAATTTGCCGGGCTGGTGATGAAAAAACTTCCTGCAGAAATCGCTCTTACGTACTGGGGAAAGGAAGTTTATGGCCCTTTACCGGTGGCATACCGGGAATCAAAGCTGACAGAAAAATGCTCCCCCGGGAGCATCGCCTGGACATCACGGGGCGGTCTTTTCTGTATCTTTTTCGGCCAGGACCCCGCATGGCCCGTCGAGGAAGTGGGCCGCATACGGGGTGAACAGTGGCAGCGCCTCTGCCGGGAAGGTGCCGTGGAAACTTTATGCCTTCGCCCTCTCCCTTAGAAGAGAAAGGGAACCAGGGCCTTTCTCTCTGAAGGATAATCCGAGAAATTATCCCGGTACCACTGGTGGTTTGAACGTGCCCTTGGAGCCAGGTTTGCCACGGTCCATATAAAGAAAACAAGTCCCGCCCCTGACCATGTCAGTACCGCCCATCCGAGCCATGTGAGCATTTCTCCAAGATAGTTGGGACAGCTGATAAACCGGTAAAGACCCCCGTAGGGTATTTTATATTCCCTGTCATCAGGGGAGCGGAGACTTCTGAGGACGGCATCGGCGTGTTTGTTGATGGCAAAACCCGTGTAGAATATAACAACCCCGATAATAAAACGGGGATCAGTGAGCCATGAAGAGGTGTAGAGTTCTGCCGGGGCGAGAAAATAAAGCCAGTTTCCCTGGATGAAGGTGTTAAAGGAGTTGAAAATAACACCGAAAAACATGATGGAAAAGGGCATGCCGCTGTCAGGGCGCAGCATAAAGGGGAAGATGAAAGCACGATGAAAATAATGGCTTTGCCAGATGATGAGAAAAATAATCATCATCATTTCATTGCCCCGCGGGCTCAGGAGAAAATACATGAGAAAGAGGAGGGAGGCGGGGGCTTCCATCAATATCCAACCAAGACGGTCATTGAGAAGGGGGCCCCACCCCTTTTTGGTGTGCCTCCCATAGGGGGCTGTTATAAAGAAGAGTGAAATAAAGACAATAGCTGCCGTTGCCGTCATTGCATAGAGAAGTATGGTAAATGCATCTGGTCCAATCATATCATTTTTCGCCCCGCAGGCGGTTCCCCTTTTTAAATTTAGTGATACATGTTTATTCAACAGGTGTTTATATGTCAAGTGACATTGAAAAGGGCTGCTTTGCAGTTGTACGGGTGTCGTGTGGAGGCAAAGAAGGAAAGATCAGATTTAAATTATTACAATGTTATTTTTTTTATTGAAAAGATTGTTATCGATTTTTAGAGTGACCTACAGTTACAGTAACAAAAAGATTAAGGATAGGTATAAAAAAAGATATGGATCCAAAAAAAGTCAGTATAAAGACACTGGAGAAGGTGCTACAGGATTTGCAAACGTCATCTGATGATGCAATAGGAAATTATCTTTACAAGGGGTACAGGATTCAGGTAAGTAAATACAAGTCTTCGGGAACAGAGCGCTACATGAGGCTGTACCGCAGGCGGCGGGAACAGGGTCTCTGTGTACGCTGTGGAGAGAAAGTAACAAAAAAGAATCCTAATACCGGTAAACTCTACCGCCTCTGTGACTATCATCGGGAAATGACCGACAGGAAAAATCGTAGCTGAGTTACAATTGATTACAGTCCATAAAAAACCGTCTTAATGATGATCATTGAGGCGGTTTTTTTGTGGGAAGGAAGGGTTCCCGGGGTTTGCGCGGTACTTGACTCTCCCCTTTATACGGTGTATACTTTCACCAGGGAGGGAGTAATGAAAATGATACGTTTTTTTAAAAAAGAAATTATGTCCCGCAGAAATTTTAACCGCCGTGTATCCCGGCGCCGTGTTGTTGATCTTTCCCCGCCGGAGGAGAGTGACCGCAGGGCAGGGCAGGAGAGTGACCGCCGCCGGGGAGACCGGCGACAGCCTGTTATCTGAATTTATTTTTTCTTCGGCAGCACTGTAATTTTTTTTATGATAATCTCCTCGACGGGGACATTCTGCTGCATTCCCATGGCCTGCGTCGGCGTCATGCGAATGGCATCGACAACGTCCATTCCCTTGATAACCCTGCCGAAGACACAGTAGCCGAAATCACGTTTACCATGATTGAGAAAAGTGTTGTCCTTTACGTTGATGAAGAACTGGGCAGTGGCACTGTGTATTGCCCGTGTTCTTGCCATGGCGATGGTTCCCCTGGTGTTGGAAAGGCCGTTTTTCGCCTCGTTCTTTATTGGGGCGTGAGTTTCCCTTTTCTGCATTTCAGGGGTAAATCCCCCGCCCTGGATCATGAAGTTGGGTATGACACGGTGAAAGATAGTACCTTCATAGAATCCCTCTTTGACGTAGCGCAGAAAGTTTTTGACTGTTACGGGTGCCTTGCTGGTGTAAAGCTCAAGGGTAATGTTGCCCTTTGTTGTCTCCATGAGTACACGCGTGTTTTCTTTGGAACAGGCGCTGATGCTGAAAAGCATTATTGTTGCGATAATGAGTATTTTTTTCATGTAACTCTTCTCCCTTGTGGTTAGTTGAATTTCATGGACAGGTCAAAGGCGGCCACTGAATGTGTCAGCGCTCCCACAGAAATGTAATCTATCTTAATATGACGGATTTCCCGTATCCTTTCTTCTGTCATGTTGCCGGATACTTCAATTTCGGAATCACCGTTGATTATTGCAACCGCTTTTTCCATTGTTGCATTGTCCATGTTATCCAGCATTATAATATCTGACTTCGCTTCAATGGCTTCTTCGACTTCTGTCAGGGTGGTTGCTTCAACTTCAATTTTATAGCGGGTGCCCCACCGTTTGCGTATCAGTGTAACGGCATTGCCGATTGAACCGGCGGCGCGGATATGGTTATCCTTTATCATGACCATGTCAAAAAGGCCCATGCGGTGATTGGTGCCGCCACCAAGTTTTACTGCGTACTTGTCCAGAATCCTGAACCCGGGGAGTGTCTTGCGGGTGTCAAGGATACGTATGTCTGTTCCTTCCAGAAGGGCAAGCAACCTGGCAGTAGCGGTGGCAATACCTGACATGCGCTGCATAAAGTTGAGGATGATGCGTTCTCCCTTGAGGAGTGATGCCGTGGGGCCGCTGAAACGGGCCACTTCGTCGCCGGTGGTGACTTCCCCCCCTTCTGAAATGACCGGCTCCATGGTGACGGCGGTATCAATACGCCGGTATACCTCCCGGACAAGGGGGAGGCCGCAGATGATGCCACTGTCCCTGGCAACGATTCGTGATGTGGAAACATTCCCGCTGGGAAATATTGCCTCAGAGGTAATGTCCCCGTCTGCGATATCTTCATGAATGGCAAGGTCTATGAGGGTTTCGATTTCTCCGGTGATTTGCAGGGGGGTGCCTGTCATTTTTTTACCTTTTCCAGAATACTGATTTTTTTTTCCACATCCATCATCTGATCGCGCAGGGCGGCGGCGCGTTCGAATTCAAGGTTCTCTGCGGCGCTGCGCATGTCCTCTTCTAACCGCTTCCGCAGCTCTTTCTGCTGGTCGAGGTTGGAGGTGCGGTACTCGGAGGTGTAATCAGCGACCAGGCTGACTTCCGGGTTTTCATTCAGATATTCTCTTTCAATTATGTCAACGATATCTTTTTTTATTGTCTGCGGGGTAATGCCATGTTCCCTGTTGTAGGCTTCCTGTATAGCGCGCCGTCGCCCGGTCTCATCAATGGCCTTTGTGAGGGAATCGGTCATCCTGTCAGCGTACATGATAACCGTGCCGTTGACGTTGCGCGCGGCACGTCCCGCGGTCTGTATGAGTGACCGGGTGGATCGGAGAAAACCCTCCTTGTCTGCATCGAGGATGGCTACAAGGGAGACCTCGGGTATGTCAAGGCCCTCCCGCAGAAGGTTGATGCCCACGAGGCAGTCAAATTCACCCTTTCTCAGGTCGCGGATATGCTCGACACGTTCGATAGTGTTGATCTCTGAATGGAGATAACGTGCTTTAATGCCAACATCGTTGAAATAGGCCGTAAGATCCTCGGCCATTTTTTTCGTCAGGGTGGTGACAAGGGTGCGTTCATTGTTTTCGACGCGACGGTTGATCTCACCGATAAGATCATCAACCTGGCGCGATGCGGGGCGCACGTCGATAACAGGGTCCATGAGGCCCGTGGGGCGGATAACCTGCTCGACAACGGCAGATGATTTTTCCAGTTCATAGTCTGCCGGGGTGGCTGAGACAAAAACCGCCCGGTTGATCATGGTCTCGAATTCATCAAAGATAAGGGGGCGGTTGTCAAGGGCAGAGGGAAGTCTAAACCCGTACTCCACCAGGTTCTCCTTGCGGGACCGGTCACCGGCATACATGCCCCGCACCTGGGGGATGGTGACATGAGACTCGTCGAGGAACATCAGGTAATCCCCCTTGAAGTAATCGAGAAGGCAGGCGGGACGTTCACCCACCTTTCGCCGGGAAATGATCCTGCTGTAATTTTCAATGCCGCTGCAGTAGCCCATTTCCAGGAGCATTTCGATGTCATAGCGGGTGCGTGTTTCCAGGCGCTGTGCCTCGATGAGCCTGTTGCGGGCCTTGAAGTATTCCAGGCGTTCTTTCAGCTCCTCTTCGATGAGTTCAACGGTCTCCTTCATCTCATCAGGGGAGGAGACAAAGTGTTTTGCCGGGTAGACAAAGAAGCTTTCAAGGCGTCCCTCCACCTGTCCGGTTACGGGATTGATCATGGATATCGAATCGATCTCGTCACCGAAGAATTCGATCCTGAAGGCATTCTGGTAGGCATAGGCGGGGTAGACTTCCACGATATCACCGCGCACGCGGAAGGTACCCCTCTGGAAGGCAATGTCATTTCTCTCGTAGTAGATGCCCACCAGTTCCCGGAGAAACCGGTCCCTGTCCAGGGTGTCCCCCACCCTGAGGCGGATGTGCCGTTTTTCGAAATCACCCGGCGTGCCGAGGCCGTAGATACATGAAACAGAGGAGACCACAATGGTATCGGGCCTCTCCAGAATGGAAGAGGTGGCCTTGAGACGCAGGCGTTCGATCTCATCGTTGATGGAGGCGTCCTTCTCGATGTAGAGGTCCGAGGAGACCACGTAGGCCTCGGGCTGGTAGTAGTCGTAGTAGGAGACAAAGTACTCAACGGCGTTTTCGGGGAAAAAGGCGGAAAACTCCCGGTAGAGCTGTGCCGCCAGGGTCTTGTTGTGGGTCAGTACCAGGGCGGGTTTTTGACACTTTTCGATGACCCGTGCCATGGTATAGGTTTTCCCTGAGCCGGTGACGCCCAGGAGGGTCTGAAATTTTTCCCCCTTTTCGATGCCCCGGGAGAGGGCGTCAATGGCCTTTTCCTGGTCACCAGAGGCCTTAAACGAGGATACAACTTTGAATTTTTTCTGCGACACCTGGATCTCCGGGCCTTATTTTTTAATGCTTTTTTTCAGGCCGGGACTGGAGACCTCAAAGATTATGCGGCAGGTGTTTTCGGCCTCGTCAAAGGTTTCTGTGACAACAGTACCATTGCGAATGGTGCCGGAAAAGCGTCCCTTTCCCAGGTCTTTTGAGGTGACTGCCGCGGTTTCGGCACCGGTAAAGGTGGTCATGATCATGTGCATGGCAGTAAGGCGGGCGGCGGTACAGGCCATTTCTTTACGAATGAGGGCTGATTTTTTTTCATCGTCTTTTTTTACGGCACCCATTGCGGCAATACGAAAGGTGTCGCCATTGATCCAGAGGCCGTCTTCTGTGACGGGTGCGGAGCTGCCTACGGTGGGCATGCCGGGATCGGCTTCCTGTTCTTTTTTACAGCCCGTGGAGAGAACAAGGCTGCCTGCGATGAGAAGGCTTAAGGCAATAAGGATTTTTTTCATGATTTTTGCTCCTGAGTTAAATGTAGTGCAGTCAAAGGGTATAATAAAACAGGGAATGCCTGTTATGCAAGCAGGTTATTTTGTTTGAATGTCCCGGGGGCGAAAGGTTACAGGGGGGCGCAGGGGCGCGGCGCCCCCCTGCGGGAGATTAATCAGCGGCTCTTTTCAACCTTTTTCTTTATACCCAGCATGTATTCGTTGAGGCTGCTCTTCGAGATTGACCTTTCCACGAAACCGGGAACGGGGATGGATACCTCTACAATGGGGGCGTAGTAGTAGATGGTCTTTGACCCGTCACCATAGGCCTTAATGTATTCAAATCCGCGGATGTCCTTGACGCTGGAACTGTTTTCCTTGAGGGGAATCTTTCGGCTGCGGTATTTTTTCACGTCGGCGTCCCTTACCATGCGCCACTCCTGGAAGTAATGGGACTTGTAGAATTTTACCTTCAGGGTATAGGTGATAGTGAGAAAGGCGGCCTTTAACTTCCCCTCAATAAGGGATATGCCCGTGCCTGTATCGGTAATGGGCGCGCTGCGGTGAACGGTCTTATAGTAGACCAGGCTCTTTACCCAGGTCCCCATGGAGTCCCAGTCCTCCAGGGCCTTCCAGACCTTCTCAGGGGGGGCATCAATGAGAAGGACCCCGATTACACGCTTCCCTTCTCCTCCACCTTTGAGTCTGTATTTTTGCGTGAAGACCTGCAGTTTTCCCGCTTCGAGTTGTGCCCTGTTATAGTTGATTTTCAGGGTACGCGGTCCGCTCCATGCGGGAAGGCAGAGGAAAAGGCCCAGTAGAATAATGGTGGTCTGTTTTTGTTTCATGTTTCACTCCTTTCACGTTCTGCGGCAATTTTTTCCGCGATGTTGTCTGCAATCATGGTGGCAAGGGACATTATGGTAACCTGGGGGTTGACCCCCAGGGAGGTGGGGACAATACTCCCATCGGCGATGTAGAGATTTTCCAGGTCAAAGGATTCACCCTTTGTGTTGACCACACCGAGGCGGCGTGTCGAGGCCATGCGGGCGCTTCCCAGGGGATGAAAGGCGAATCCCTCGGCGATCAGTGCTGGTTTCATCTTCATGGCAAGGAGCTTTTCCACATCTGATTCTGATTCGAGAACAGGCATTTTTGCAATGGGGGTGAGAACTTTGCGTGCTCCGGCGGCAAAGAAGATGCGCGCCGTGTAGGCGATGCCCCTCTTCAGTTTTTCCGCGTCGCTTTTTTTCATGAAGTAACGGGAGAAGATGAAGTCCTTTATGCCGCGGTAGACACGGCCCGTGGTGCTGTCATGGACCATGATGCCGAAGGCGGCAAGGTGGGCGAACTGTGCCGCGTTTTCCTTGAATTCATGCCCGATTTTAGGGAAGGCGGCAAGAAGAATTGAGGGGTGTACAAATATGCCTTCAAGCATGATGCCCTCATCCTCGAAGTCATCGATATAGGCCCCCTGTGAGACCCCCTTCCAGCCCTCAACCTTTTCGTCCATGATGGCGGCGGCACGGGTACAGGGATGGATCTGCAGGTGACGGCCGATGTGCCGGTTGCGTATCCCGTTCTTTTTTAGAAAAGAGGGGGTAATCATGGACCCGCAGGCGACCACAACAATGGGGGCGGTAATGGTCATTTTCCCCGCAGGGCGGTCTGTTGCAGGATTCATAAATGAACAGACCAGGCCGGTGACACGCCCTTTCTTTTTCAGGATCCTGTCAGCCCGGCAGTTGGCATAGACGCGTGCCCCCGCTGCAAGGGCCTTCGGGATATAGGAGACATCCGTGCTCTGCTTGGCCCCTTCGAGGCAGCCGAACTGGCAGGTGCCGCAGCCCTGGCAGTTTTTTACATTGTGTTTCAGGGGGCGGCAGGTGAGGCCCAGTTTTTCAGCCCCCCGCCGAATGATGGCGGCACAGTTGCCGAGAACATCCCATGAAAGTTCCTTGACATTGATTTCTTTTTCGACCTTTTGAAAGTAGGGTTCCATGGTGTCGGTGGAGACGGTGTCGATGCCGAGGTCGCGCTGCCACGCCTCCATGATTTTTTCCGGGGTGCGAAAACAGGTGGCGGAATTAACCGTTGTGGTGCCGCCGATACATCTTCCCAGGGTAACAGATATTGAGGGAAGTCCCGCGGCAATGGTACCCCCCCCGTTGCGCCACATGCGAAGGCCCTCCAGGGGTTTACCCGACCAGTCTTCTTTTCTGTAGTAGCTTCCCTCTTCGACAAGAACG
>CAZHNW010000095.1:0-17446 GCA_964534225.1 uncultured Leptospirales bacterium
TTGCCATAATAGAAACAATATCATTAACCCTGGTTGTTGTACAGTGGGGAATGGCGACACTGTTGCCAATACCGGTACTCATCGATTTTTCTCTCTCGACAAGAGCGGTACGGACAGCCTCACGGTCTTCTCTGTCAAGCTGCTTGTTTTTTACAGCGAGATCAATCATTTCATCAATGAGGTCCCATCGATTTTTAGATTTTGCTTTTACGATTATACTGTTTTTTTTCAGGCTATCTGCTAAGACCATAGGGCATACCATGAGTGAAAGAGATGCTGGTTTTTAATCTAAGCAAATGTACTTATATCAGCATATTAAGTCAAGTCTATAAAATGAGAATACATTATTGTCTGCTCTATTATTCAGTCCAGGTGGAGACGTATCTTTTCCAACATTTCAGCAATACGTACAGGTTTTGAAAGATAGTCATCGAAACCATGTTCGAGATAGCTTTCACGTGATCCCTTCATGAAATCTGCAGTAAGGGCCATGATGGGAACTGAAGTGTGAACTTTTTTGATGGCATGCATTGCCTCTACACCACTGATTCCGGGAAGGTGGATATCCATCAGGATCATGTCGGGACAGTTTTCATGTGCTGTGATTATTCCATCTTCTCCTGTTTCGGAGGTGAGGACCCTGTACCCGCGGCTCTCGAGAATGGTGGTTATGAGCTTCATATTTATGCGGTTGTCCTCAATGACGAGAATGGAAGGGGCGGGGGAAGAGGAAAAATGTGTAGTGGAGTTGATTAATTCGTGTTCCCTCTTTTGCTGTGAATCTCTTTGGAAATAATAATCGGGATAGCGTTTCTTTTCATCATAAGGGAGTTGAAAGATAAATGTGCTTCCGCTGCCGATATGGCTTTCAAGGGTGAGAATGCCCCCCTGGAGTTCAATAAGTTTTTTTGAGATGGAAAGGCCAAGTCCCGCACCTTCATGAAGGCCTGTGTGTACCTGCTCGAAGTTACGAAAGATTCTTTCATGATCCTTTTTATCTATCCCCGGCCCCTGGTCATGAACAGCAAAGACGACAGAAGAATCATCCGGATCAATCTTAAGCAGGATCCTTTTCCCGCTGTCTGAAAATTTAATCGCATTTGAAATAAGGTTAAAAAGAACCTGCTTGAGGCGGACAGGATCAGCCTGTATTTTTTTAATAGAGGGATGACATAATATTTCCAGGGTAAGATTTTTCTGGTTGAGGAGCACCTGGAGTTTCCCCGTGAACTCCTGGAGGAAACGGTATATATTAATGGTCATTTTTTGGATACTTATCCTTCCCTCTTCTATTCGGGAAAGATCCAGGAGATCATTGACCATTTCGAGAAGATGCTGGCCGCTGTTTTTAATATACAGAAGAAACTCTTCCTGCTCTCCTGAGAAATTCATTCCCCCCTGAAGGAGCAGCTGGCTGAAACCGAGTATGGAATTCAGCGGAGTCCTGAATTCATGACTCATGTTGGTTAGAAGTTCACTTTTTGCCCTGTTTGCCTTTTCTGCTTCTTCCTTGGCAAACATCAGTTTTCGTTCTGATTCCTGTCGTTTAAGGGCATTGGTGAGAATGTCTCCCGCCATGCGGAAAAAGTTTAGAATATCTTCCCCTTTAAAAATATTTTCCGTGTCTGATTCAAAGCAGAGTATACCCGCCATGCGGTTTTCAAAAATCATGGGAAGGTAGACAAGGGCCCCTTGTTTTTTTCCCGTGAAGCTGATGTTTTTTTGAGACTTTGTATTATGTGAAGAGAGAGTGTTGATTATAACAGTGTTGAAATTTTGGAGCTGAGCATGGTATTCGGGATAATCTGAGAGGTTGACTGTGAGGTTTTCTAAAGAAGGTGATTCTGCCTTTGACCAGATATGTGTAGCTGAGGCAGTGGTGCCTTCATTTTTTAGTATGCAGGCATGATCAATCCCGATAAAGTCACCTAAAATATGCAGGATATGACGAATAGCATCATCAATTTTTTCTGCGGGAATATTGATAAATCGGGTTGAGATGGCCATGAGCATGTTGTCGAGCTCGAGACGCATCTGCAGGGTATTTTCTATGGCCTTTTTGTGGGTAATATCACGTGATAATCCCTGAAGGGCGATGGGTTGGTTGTTATCATCATAGATAAAGCATGTACGCAGGTCGATCCAGCAGGTTTCTTCTTTCCCGCAGCGGATTTCCGCCTCGGTGGCAAGGATTCCTGGTTCTCTGTCAGGGATCTTCTCCTGTTTTGTCAGTTCCATCGAGATAAGATTTTGAATACGCCTGGAGGAGGAGGCAGTAAAATTGTCAAAGAAAGGTTTGTTTATTAATTCGGAAGGCTCTCTACCGGTGAGAGCGGAAACGGCGGGACTGACAAAAAGGGTTTCACCTGTTATAATGTCTACAAACCAGTATACATCTGAAAGGCTTTCTTCAAGAAATTTTGAGAGTTGCAGGGGTGGCGTCGTGATATTTTTTCTCTCCGGTTTTTTGCCGGATATGCCTTTCTTGGACTGTTCGGACATATATGCCAGACCTCCAGAGGCGCGAGAGATGACGGTATTTCTGTTATATAATAACAGTTTGAATTTAATTGCAACACTAATATGGAAAAAGTGTAAGTTATTTTATAGACTGCTGCTAATACGGCAGTAATATCGGTCATTTATAAGAGAGATTTCTGTTTCTGCTTCAAAAATACGGGAAAGATTTTCCTGTGTCATTCCCTGATCGACGTATCCCTGGAAAAATACATGCCCATCATTTATCATCAGGATTTTTTTAAAGATGGGAATGATCTCTTCGGGGTAGTGTGTCACGAATACCAGGGATGTTTCTGATAATGTGTTGAGTTTTTTCATAGCATCGAAAAGATCTTCCCGCGCCCTGAGGTCGAGCCCCATGACAGGTTCATCCATAATGAGAAGAGCGGGGTCATTGATCATTGCCCGGGCAAGGAGAACCTTCTGTTTCTCTCCGTCAGAAAGTATGTGAAAAAAATCATTATCTCTTCCAGGGAGTCCGATCATTGCAAGTTGCTTTATTGCATAGGCCGTCTCAGCAGAGCTTATATTTTCATAGAGGCCGATGGAGGCGGAAAGTCCGCTCAGGACAACGTCGAGAGTCTTTTCCCCGCGGGGTATCTTTTCCTTCAAAGTGGAGCTGGTGAAGCCGATACGTTTTCGCAGTTCCCTGAGATCTGCATCGCCCTGGCCCTGTGAAAAACGGGTGACTGTTCCTGACGAGGGATAGAGATATCCTGCAACAATGTCGAGAAGCCGGGTTTTTCCTGATCCGTTTCTGCCGAAGACGACCCAGTTTTCCCCTTCCCGGATTGACCAGGTAATATTGTTGAGGATTTTTTTCCCTGCGGGGGTAAAAAGGCTTACCTTTTCAAGATGTATCATGCGGCCTCTGGTGGAATCATGTATCCAATTGTCAAGAAGTACTGTATCCTGTCGTAGAAGAATATTATGCGGTTATTGATCTCAAGGGTTGCATAGATGTCAAGAAAAGAAGATAGTATTTGCTGTCGCACAACGTGAAGCCAGATTGATTTTCTGCTCAGGGCCAGGGCCTGCAGCAGGGGGGCCAGAGGAATGTTCCTCTGCCTCAGAATCATGCCGCTTTCAATAAATTCTTCGAGGCCCAGGGTGTCAGTTTTTCTCAGGAGCCAGAAGGAAATTGTTTTCAGGATATTTCGCTGCAGCCACTTTATGTCATCGGAAAACTGTTTCATTTCAGGCATGGCAGCAGTAACTTCCTGAATCCACCAGGATGTTATTTCTGCACGGTGGGTTTCGATTATTTCAGGAAGGAGGCTGGTCAGAAGATGGAGGTGACGGTCTGATGAGCGCAGGTCTCCATGCTCATAATCGTATTCAGGGAGGTACTGTTTGACTGAATCCGCCAGGTTCCAGAGATGACAGTACTTTTTTTTGTAGATGTTTATGGCCTTTGTGTTTGATTCCCAGGCAAGGGGGGGAAGGTCGTCAAGGGGGAAGTAGACAGCCTCGACAGCATCATCTCCTGCTTTCGGTTCTCCGCCGTTGCGCCTGACCTCATAGGCGACAATGACAAGGGGGCCGTAAAAATAATTATCCACGGTATCGACATCAATGAGGCTGATTATTTCTCCTGTAACGCCTGCTTCTTCTGTGAGTTCTCTCAGCGCCGCTTCTTCAACCTCTTCACCTGATTCTGCAAAACCCATGGGAAGACACCATTCCCCCCTGTAGGGGTTGTTGCGGCGTTTTACCAGGAGGAGCTTTCTCTGTTCATCGACAACAATGCTGCTTGCAACAGGAAGGGGATTTTCATAGTAAATAAAACCGCAGGAGGGACAGACATCGCGCATGCGCCCTTCAATTTTTTTGGTGATAATTGTCGTACCACAATACTGGCAGTAGTTACGTTTTTTTTTCATTTCCTGTCCCTTTTCCCCTGTAACAGCGGAATATGGCATCATTTTTGTTAAGGGTGATGACTCCTTTTTCCTGGACGTGTCGGTAGATGCGCTGTGCTAGGCACGCTTCTATTTTAAGAAGCTGAAGGGGAAAGGAGTCAATGATTTCTTTATAGATGAGATGTTTCTTTTTAGCAAGGTAATAAATACAGTCATCCACGGTTTCACTGTCGAACTGGAGATGGTTGTCATAATTCAGCTTTTCGACGCGGGGAAAATATTTAGCGAGAAGGTCAAGGCCGTTTTCTGAAGAGAAGGCGCGGAAGAGGCGGTTGATAAGCAGGTCTCCTGGCTGTGTGATGCCGGCTTCTTTGAGGCAGAGGGGAAGGAAACGTGTCGCCTCTTCAAGGGTATGTGAGCTGTGGGTGATGGCGAGAAAGAGTCCCTCCGGTTTAAGGGCGCGGTACACAGCATCGAGCACTTCGGGGAAAAAATAGAGGGAATAGCTGGCAACGATCATGTCGACTGAAGATTGCGGAAAAGACGAAATGGTTGAGGCGTACCCGTGAATAAACTTCCCCCTGTACCCTGCAGCGTGAACGGAATGGAGAAATGGTTCCCGGTTACTTTCAACAAGGTCTATGCCGGAAATTTCAGCCCCCGGGTGCAGGCGAAACTGCAGGGCCTCGACAAAGAAACCGTATCCGCATCCCAGTTCGAGAACAGTCTGGCAGCCGGAAAGGTCAAGGCCTTCAAGGGCGAGGGTGCGAATATCATCACCATTGGACGAATGATGTCTTATGATATGACGGGTCACCAGGAGGTCATAGACGTCACGGTATGTTTCGCAAATGTCTGAATCTGAGAAGAGGTCTTTCATAATAAACCACCATGATGTATTATATATTCTTTTCCCGGTATTCGTCAAGCAGCAGGTGGATTCAAATACTGTTGACATAGGTGGTAAAATTATTTATGGTAATGTGACAACCGGAAGGGAGTGATAAAATGAAAGAAAAAGAATACAGAGAGTCTCCCCGCAGCTACCAGAACAAGGTCATTGAGATCAATAAATTTATCGACATGATCAAACCGGGAAGCAGGATTTTTCTCTCCAGTGGCCCTGCGGCGCCGATGAAAACGATTAAGGAGCTTTCGCAGTCAAGAAATTTGAACCTTCAGGACCTTGAGATTATTCAGCTCATTACGGTCCTCGATGAGGATGAAAATCTCAATTTTAAAACAGGACGTTTCAGGCTGAAAACATTCAATGTCGGGGAGAGTATCAACAAGGAGGTCAAGGAAGGCAATATTGATTTTATTGCCGCTAACCTGATAGAAATTCCTGCAATTTTTTCCACAGGAGCCCTTGGCGTGGATATTGCGGTAATACAGATGACGCCACCTGATGAGAGAGGTTTTATGCGTCTCGGTATAGCTGTTGATGTGGCGTCAATCGTTATGAAAAATGCTGATATTGTCATTGCTGAGATTAATGAAAGTGTGCCTGTGACGTACGGTGAAACCGCCATTCACTATGACCAGGTGGACTACCTGATCCAAAGCGACCTGCCCCCCGTTGAAAGGCCTCAGCGTGCTCTTGATGCCACCCTTGACCGTATTGGCTGGCATATTACCAACCTGATACGAGATGGAGCAACAGTTGTTCTTCATGTGGGGCGTGTCTTCGATGCCGTGGCCCGCTATCTCACAGAGAGGAAAAAGCTGGGGATTTTGACACATGTGGTATCAGACTGGGTCATCGATCTGGTGGAATCAGGGGCAATCTCCCTTGACCGCAGCCGTTTCTCGGGCGGCCTTGTCACAAGCAGCTACTGTTATGGAAGCCGTAAACTCTATGACTATATTGACAGAAACCCGATCTTTGAGTTTCATCCTATTGCAATCCTGGCAAACCCTTTTGTTATTCGCAGGGTACACCGCCTGGTAAGTATAATGAATGTGAAAAAAATTGACGTTTCCGGGGAATCGGTTATCTTTCATTCCGGTGACAATCTTCTTTCGGGATATGAAAGTAAGCTGAATTTTGCTGTTGCCGCTACCTTTTCACGTAACGGAAAGGCCATTGTTGCACTCAGGTCAACCGATCGTGAAGGTAAAAGTAATATCGTGATAAACCATGATGATGCTGATGCAGGAAGGGTGCGTTCAACACTGGGGGTAACCCGCTATGTTGTAACTGAGTATGGTGTTGCCAATCTTTTCGGGAAGTCAATTCGTGAAAGGGTTCTGGCAATGATAGATATCGCCCACCCCGACCATCGCGAGGACCTTTTAAAAGAAGCCAAGACCCTTGGCTATGCCTATTCAGACCAGATCTATGTCAGTGAAAATGCCAAGAATTATCCTTTTGACCTGGAGACGGCAGCCATGTTCAAGGATGGCCTCGAGGTCAGGTTTCGTCCTATTAAGTCATCTGACGAGGATATGATGCGCCGCCTCTTTTACCAGTTTTCTGATGAGGGGAAGTATTTCCGGTATTTTGTAAAAAAACCGGTGATGCCTCACAGGGAAATGCAGAAATATGTTAACATCGATTATAAATCAATTCTCTCCATTGTTGGTGTCGTTGAAAAGGACAGGAGTGAAAGGATAGTTGCCGAGGCACGGTTTGCCTTTGACAAGTTACATAATAATTATGAAACAGCCTTTGTCGTGGATGAACAGTACCAGGGAAAGGGCCTGGCCACCTTTATGCTCAATTACCTGATACGCATTGCCCAGGAGCGGGGCATACGTGAGCTTATCGCCTATATCCTTCCGGAAAACAGGAGTATGATCAAGGTTTTTGACCGTGCATGTATTGCGCCGGAAAGCGGATTCGAGGACGGGATAATGGTGAAAAGGATTTTTCCCCAGAAAAGGGGATCCTGTGAACTGGAAGAGTAATCCTCTGTGATTTTCTCTATCAGCCTGTTGTGACAGGGCGGGGAAGTTTCATACGTCTTCCTTTTACTTTGCCGAATAGATGAAAAATGTCCCGCGAGGTGAGGCGAAGAAACCGGATATAGTGTGTCGTCTCAACATATGCATAGAACTGGTCCAGTTCTTTTTGAAAATGACTGTCGAAGTGGCGCCGGGAGTGCCCGTGGGCGGCCTTGCCTTTTGTCATGCGCCGGATATCACCGTTGAAGGCGGGATTGATATGATAGAGCTCGTGAAAGATGACACGAAGTTTTTCGCGCGCGTCAAGGTCGAAAAATTTCGGCATGTAGAAGTAGATAATATATTTCTGCCTGATGTTGTTTCTCTGTACCACGGGCATTCTGTACCGTTTTCCCCGGAAGGAAACCTCTTCGGTACCGTTTTCAAAGTAGAGGGGTACCAGCTTGCCATAGATGCCGCCGCGGCTGTTCTTTCTGTTTGAGGCCACGCAGACAGTGCATTTTTCGGTTTCGAGAAATGAAAAGAGTTTTGTCCGAGCCTGGATTTCCTGAATAATCAGGGTCAGTACATCGGTAAGGTCTATTGTCTCTTTCAGAGGTTTTCCCGCGTTCATGGTTTCCTTTTCGGCGGTCTTATTCTGCCATGTTGATGAGTTCTTCAGCGTGTTGAAGGGTGACATCCGTTACCTTTTCTCCCGCGAGCATGCGGGCGATTTCACGGACCTTTTCCTTGCGGCTCAAGGCCCGTACGCTGGTGGTGACCCTTTCGTTGACCTTTCCTTTTTCGATAAAGTAATGGTTGTCAGAGAGGGCTGCGATCTGGGGAAGGTGGGTAATCAGGAGAACCTGCCTGTTGCGTGCCAGGGATTTCAGTTTTCTTCCCACTACATCGGCAGTTTGTCCCCCGATACCGGCGTCCACTTCGTCAAAGATAAGGCTTTCAACGATATCCGCAGAGAGAATGACATTTTTCAATGCCAGCATGATGCGGCTCATTTCACCGCCGGAGGCGGCCTTTCTGAGCTGGCGCAGTTCTTCTCCCTCGTTGGCGGAGAGAAAAAATTCAATGCGGTCGAGGCCATGGGGATAGAGGACATACCTTTTGTTATCCGCTTTGATTTCTCCGTCTTCACTGACTTCCCTCTTTATTGAAACGCGGAATTGAGTTCCCTCCATGCCAAGGTCAGAAAGTTCTTTCATGACCAGTTCTTCAAGTTTCTGTGCCGCTTCTTTACGCATTTCGGAAAGGGCAAGTGCCTTTTCTTTAACTTCCCCCATGACCCTCTTTTCTTCTTCTTTGAGCCTTTCGATCTCCTCTTCGCTGGAGGTGATGGCGTGAAGCTCGCGGCGGGCCTTTTCAGCGTATTCAAGGACCTCATGAATGGTGTCACCATACTTTTTCTTTAAAGAGGATATAAAGGAGAGACGCTCCTCGATCTGGTTGACCCGCTCGGGACTGAAGTCGATGCGTGTGCGGTAATCCCTGAGGAAAACAGCAACATCCTCGAGGGAGTAGAGGGCTTCGGTGACGTTGCCGAATATGGCCGCCAGCTCTGTATCGTATTCAGAAACAGAGGAGAGGCTCTGCTCGACTTTTTTCAGCTGCTGAAAGACCCCGCCCTCACCGTTTAAATATTCTGACGCCTGGTTAATGCCGGTAAAGAGTTTCTCCGCGTTTGCCAGGATTTTTGCCTCGCTTTTCAGTTCAACCTCTTCGGAAGGGACAAGGGCGGCGGCATCGATTTCTTTTATGGCAAAGGAGTTGTATTCAATCCGGCGGAGTTTTTCCCGTTCATCGATTTCGAAGGAGGTGAGCTTTTCACGAATGCTTTTCAGATGATCGTGCAGTTTGCGGACCTCTGTAACGTGTTCGCTGTATCCTCCAAAGTTGTCGAGGAGTTCGCGGTGACGTGAAATTTTGGCTATATTCTGGTGTTCGTTCTGTCCGTGAATGTCGAGAAGGTACTCGGAGATATCCCTCACCTTTGACAGGGGGACCTGGACACTGTTGATAAAGCAGCGTCCCTTGCCGCTGGCGTAGAGTTCACGGCGCAATATCATCAGGTCATCTTCGTAGTCAATACCGTAATCATCGAGAAGTTTTTGCACATGGGGGATGGTATTTATTTCAAAGACCCCTTCGAGGGTTGCTTTTTCAAATCCAGTACGTATCATATCCGTTGTCATTTTTTCACCGAGGATACCGGAGATGGCATCGATGAGAATTGATTTTCCCGCACCGGTTTCACCCGTAAGGACGTTAAGGCCCCTTTTGAAAGATATGGTAATATCTTCGATGATTACGAAGTTCTTTATATGTAATTCTGTCAGCATTACCTTTACCCCTGGTGAGGATTACTTGCCCCAGTTGAGTTTTTCCCGGAGTATGTCGTAGTAGCTTTTTTCCGGGTGTTGTATCAATACAACGGAGTGGGGCGTAGACCTGAAAATAACATCGTCATTGCCCTCAATTTGGATAGCTTCCTGACCATCTATTGTCAATAATAAATTTTTCATCTCTGTGACGATACGCGCCTTGAGTGTGGAAGTTGCTGGTATGACCATGGGCCTGATGCCGAGGGAATGGGGGCAGACAGGGTTGAAGAGGTAGACATTGGAGACCTCTGGCGAGAGAATGGGCCCCCCCGCGGAGAGGGAATAGGCGGTGGAACCCGTCGCGGTGGAAATGATGAGGCCGTCTCCTGAATAGCAGTTGAGAAATGACCCGTCTATTTCCAGGCGCATGGTAATGGCCCGTGAGAAGGCCCCCTTGGAGAGAACCGCGTCATTGATGAAATAGAGTGAGTCCTTTTTTTCCCCATCGTGGATATGAACAGCCTCAAAGACCGCCCGTCTCCCTGTGTCAAGTGCGCCCTCAAGGGCCAGGGGAAAAAATTTTTTACATTCCCCGGGGTTGAATTCTGTGAGAAACCCCAGGGTGCCCCTGTTGATACCGAATATCGGTTTTTCTGTTTCAAGGAAGAGGCGGGCGGTGCGCAGGAAGGTGCCGTCTCCTCCTATGGCGACAACCATGTCGGCGTCAGAAACGAATTGCCGGTCTCCCGTGACATATGAGTCCATGCCGGTTTTATTCAGTATGGCATAGCCGGGAAGCTGCGGTGTCCCCCCGTGATCCAGGATCAGTTCTGTGAGATTTTTTACTGTTTCGAGAGAAGGGGTGTCGTCGGGGCGGAAGTTGATTGATACGATTTTTTTCATTTTATTTTACCATTATTTGCTGTCATGGTGTCTTTATCGGAAATAAGGGAAAAAGTCAATTGTAAATATCTGATTTCTTCCTGTAACCCCGCCTCAGGTTATAAGCTCCTATAGTAAAATCCTAATACTTTTTGAAGGAGGACCTGCCATGGAACTGTTAAAAGCCCTGAAAGAGAGACGATCCATAAATTTTTTTGACCCCTCACGTGAAATACCGGAGAAGATCCTTTTCGATATTGTTGAAACAGCTTCCCTGTCGCCTTCATCTTTCAACCTGCAGCCCTGGGAGGTGATACTGGTGACTTCCCCGGAAAAAAAGAAGGCCCTTCGTGAAGCAGCCTTTAACCAGGAAAAGGCGGAAGAAGCCTCTGCCGTGATGATTATACTGGCTAATACCCGTGCCCTCGAGGAGAATCTTGACAGGGTCCTTGATGACAGGGTCAGCCAGGGATACATGAAACCTGATGATGTCGAAAAGGCACGGGAGGGCCCCCATAAAATGTACGGGCCCGAGGGAAGTGAAAAGCGGAAGATTTTTGCTGCCAAGAATGCCGGCTTTTTTGCCATGAGTATCATGATAGCCGCCCGGGGATTCGGCATTGAAACGCATCCCATGGACGGCTTTAGTGAAGAGAAACTGCGTGCCGCCTTTGGCATTCCCGATGATCGCCTGGTTCCCCTGCTTATAGCCGCGGGGTATCCCGCTCCCGGCCGGGAACTGCTGCCGCGGCCCCTGAGACGGTCCCCTGAAGAAATTATCATGCGGGAGATGTACCGGTGAGGGCTTTTATCCAGGGGGCGGTGACGATAAAGGGAGGATTAATCATTTCTTTTTTATTGTAGAGAGGTTCTTTCCCTTTGGGATGTTCAAAGACGCGGCAGCCGGCTTCACGGGCAATGGCGTGTCCGGCAGCAGTGTCCCACTCCATGGTGGGGGCGAGGCGGGGGTAGATGTCCGCTTCGCCTGCGGCGACAAGACAGAATTTCAGCGAACTTCCCGCTGAGATGAGTTCCACCGGCCCTGATTCTTTTTCCAGTTCTGCGATAAGGCTGCCGGTGGCCTCATCGAAGTGAGACCTGCTGACAGCCACCCTTACAGGACTACCCTTTTGAGGACAATTTCCCGCTGCCTTCAGGGGAGCAGCACTGCCGATAAGGCCAGTAATTGAGGCGGCGGGATATGAATCAGAAATAATGTTAGCCTGTTTCTGTGCAGCCAGGTCAATCTTAAAGGCCCCTTTTTTTTCTTCAGCAAAGTAGAGATCCCCCTGGACGGGGAGGTAGATCACCCCCAGAACAGGTTTGCCCTTTTGTACCAGGGCAATGTTAACGGTGAATTCCCCGTTACCTTTGATGAATTCCTTTGTCCCGTCAAGGGGGTCGATGAGCCAGAAGGATTTCCATGCCCGCCGTTCCGGGAAGGGAATGTCTTTTCCCTCTTCGCTGATACAGGGGATCCTCCTGTCGAAGCCCATAAGACTTATTTCAATGATCCGGTGTGCCAGGTGGTCAGCGCGGGTTACCGGGGAGTTGTCTTCTTTCAAGGCAGGGGAGATATTCTCTCTCTGGTGGTAGAGGGGGAGTATGGCATGGCCTGCCTGCAGGGCAGCCTTAATGGCCCCATCAAGAAGAGATTTCGTCATTCTGCTATCATGGCCTCAAGGGTTTTTGTAACGGCATTTCCCAGTGCGTCAAGGTTGTAGCCACCTTCAAGTATTGCCATGAGGCGTCCTTTGCAGAAATTTCGGGCTATACCGTTAAGCATTGCTGTCATTTCATGATACATTCCCGTTGTAAGGCAGATGGAAGAAAGGGGGTCAGCGCGGTGGGCATCGTACCCGGCGGAAATGAGAATAAATTCAGGTTCATACTTTTCAAGTTCAGGGATGATGCGTGTTTTAAAGGCGTGTCGGTACTCGCTGTCCCCGTCGCCCATGGACATAGGGAGGTTCAGGGTGTAACCTTCCCCCCGCCCCCTGCCCTTTTCATGTATTGATCCTGTACCTGGAAAATGGGGAAACTGGTGAAGGCTGATATAGTAGACACTGTCATCGTCGTAGAAGGTATGCTGGGTCCCGTTGCCATGATGAACGTCCCAGTCAACGATGGCGATTTTGTTGATACCGCATTCATTCTGAAGAAAGCGGGCGGTAATGGCAATATTGTTGAAGATGCAGAAACCCTCCGCGTAATCAGCCTCAGCGTGATGGCCCGGGGGCCTGACAGCGCAAAATGCATTTGCCGCCATTTTTTCTACGATCAAGGAGGCTGTTTTGAGACATCCTTCAACTGCCATAAGAGCGGCATTGAATGAGGCGGGGCATACCACTGTATCCATGGTGTCGAGGTAGGGCGAACCAGATTCGATTTCCCTGCGGGCCCGCTTTATGTATGAGGTCTGGTGCACCCGTGCAATACGGGATTCTAAGCTGGAGATGTCGGTTATTTCCGGAGTAACCCTGATTATGTTTTTGGACCAGGGGGCAGCAGAAATTTTTTGATTAATAGCAGTAAGTCTTTCAGGACATTCCGGGTGATCCCAGCCTGTTTCGTGTTGCAGATAAATGTCATCGTAAAGATATGCTGTCTGTGTCATGGCCTTCTCTCTGAGCAAAGAGGAAAAAAACCCTGAACCACCTCATTATCATATAATAGTCTTTTTCGAAAAAATGTCAACAAATGATTTAATTTTTATATACTTTTATTTGATGTATGAATGATTTTGTAAATATATGCAGACATCTCTATAAATAAAAAATTTATTTACAAAATGAGGCAATGTATATATCTATTTTTAAGTTGTTACAGAGTATGTCTGCATGCAGGGAAATTCAAGCACAGGGTAAAATGTTTCCATGGACCTGGATTCGGGGCCTGTATGAAACAGGAAAATAAATGATAACCAGGCTTTTTAAAAAATGTGTGAACAGGGTATCTTTCGGTTTTGCCATTGCCCTTTTTTCTACAACGGGTTCATGGATTGCAGCCTTTTATGGTTTTTACCTGTTTTATGCCATCATTCCCGCACGCAGCAGTAAAGATATTCTCTTTTTCCTGATTGCCCTTCTCATCGGTACCGCTGTGGCTATTGTAACACACCTTATGCATTACGGGGCCTTTTTCCGCCTGGGGCTGAAAGGTTTCTCTTCATCAGTAAGGTTTGTTAACAGTTATTTTACCGGCAGCTATATCTACACTAATCATGACAGGCTGGATAATGATACCCTGCAGAGACTCTATGCTGCCCTGATCTCCCTGCCACGGAACAATCTTGTTGCCGCAACATTGTATACGATACTGGTTATTCTCCAGTTGATGGTTGCCGTCATTATTTATGAAAAAGATACCAGTACCATGGGCCCCATTGTCCTGGGGGGGGTTTTTGCCGCCCTGATTATTGGCTACTTTACCTTTAACATCACGGAATACCTCATCGGCTCATACAAGGAAAAGATGGAGAGTCTTCTTTTCTACCGGATCAGGACCCTCAATACCCGCTATTTTATGAGTTTCAGATATAAGTCTTTTCTCACCCTTCTGCTTGTTCTGGTCAGCATGATAATTTTGACCATCCTGATTCGTTACAGTGAGAAATCGATTCTACAGATCTTTATTTTTATCAGTCTCAGTTTTCTGGCCATCGGGTTTCTCATTTTTCTTTCCAACAATACAATGAACCTGGCGTTGAACAAGATCAACCGCGCTACGAAAAACCTTGCCGCAGGAGGGAACGGCCTCTACTTCCCCGCATTTTCTGACCGGGAACTGGTTGTTTTTTCAAAACATTATAACAATGCTGCCATAGAGATTAATGATATCCGGGCCAATCTCGAGAGGATGGTAAAGGAGAGAACGGATGAACTGAAAAATGCATATGACCGTCTCAATACCGCCTACAGCCAGACACAGGCAGACCTTCTCCTTGCCAAGAAAATTCAGAACAGGGTTCTCCCCCGGCAGATTGAAAAAAAAGAAGGCCTTCAGTGCTATATTCACTACTACCCCATGAATGAGGTAGGGGGGGATTTCTATCATGTCGAGGAGGTTGATACAAAGCTTTACCGTGTTTTTATCGCCGATGCGGCGGGACACGGCATCCAGGCGGCCCTGGTAACCATGATCATTAAGGGCGAATATGAAAAGGTGAAGCATTATAAAAAAACCGGCACACTCATGGAGAACCTGAATAATTCATTTTTCGAGCTCTATGAATCCCTGAATGTCTTTTTCTCCTGTTTTGTCATTGATATAGATCTTGAGGCCATGCAGATCTCCTATACCTCCGCGGGGCATCCTGACCAGTACCTGGTGCGCGATGGAGACATCAGGCGCCTCTCCCACACGGGAAAACTGGTGGGCATTGTTCCCGGGGCGGAATATACATCTGAAAGGATAAAACTCGCCGGTGGAGACAGGATCCTTCTTTTTACCGATGGCCTCTACGAAGAGTTCAACAGGGAAGAAGAGGAATTCGGAGAGAAAAGGCTCACTGATCTTGTACAGGCACATGGAAAAGAAAAAATCGACATGATTATTGATGCCATATTGAGTGCCCTTGCCCGTCATGTGGGCTTTGCCAACAAGCTTTCAGTGTACGATGATATTACCCTTATTGGAATCGAAATAGAATAGAGACCGGTATTACTGATTATGAAAATACTGCATACCTCGGACTGGCACCTGGGGCGCATTCTCCATGAGCAGTCCCTCCTGGAGGACCAGCGTCACCTCCTGGGACAGGTCCTCGACATTATAAAAAATGAAAGCCATGATGCACTGGTCGTGGCAGGGGATATCTATGACCGGAGTCTTCCCTCTGCTGACGCGGTCACACTTCTCAGCTGGTTTTTAACTTCCCTCAGGGAAATATCCCCCCTGCCGGTGATTATCATACCAGGCAACCATGACTCTGCCCGGCGCCTCTCCTACTGCGGTGAGATTCTTTCAATATCAGGCATCCACATTGCCGGTGCTGTCTCGTCTCTTGAGACACCTGTCGTAATTGAATCAGGCGGTGAGAGGGCTGCTTTTTTTCCCATACCCTTTCTCGAGCAGGGAAGCCTTGCCGGTGAAGACGGGGCCTTTACCGACCATGGCGGGGCCCTGGCCAGGGCCCTTGGTATCATTGAAGGTGTTGATACCGGTGATGCCCTGCGTATCGGTGTGGCCCACTGTTTCACCGCGCAGGGTGTTGTCAGTGACTCAGAGAGGACCTTCGTGGGGGGCTCTTCAGCGGTATCGCCTGAAGTTTTTAACGGCCTCGATTACACTGCCCTGGGCCACCTTCACCGCCCCCAGCAGGCGGGGGAGAGGGTCTACTACAGCGGGTCACTGATGAAGTATTCCTTTTCTGAACACGCCGACCAGAAACAGGTCCTTTCAGTAGATGTGGGTGCCGGTTACTGCCGTGTTGAGCCAGTGCCCCTTTTTCCCCTTTATGATATGGCACGGATTCGGGGAAGTTTTTCCTCTCTTCTCAATGATGACGGGTTTGAAAAGTACCGGGATTTTTACATCGAGGCTGAACTGACAGACCCCCTCCTGGTGAGCAATGCCATTGCCCTTCTGCGCAAACGTTTTCCCCGCATACTCTCCGTGCGCCAGCATCTCCCTGAACATGCAGAGACAGGAGAGGGACGCATTGACATAGCCCGGGCGAAACGGGACATCGGTGATGATTTTTTCCTTTTTCACCGCTATCTCTATGGAAAAGACCCGGAAGAACCGAAACGGGACCTTTTCATGAAATTCAGCGAAACATGCCGCAGGGGAGAAGACCGGTGAGGCCGCGCCATCTCAGCATACAGGGTTTTGGTCCCTTCCGTGAAAAGCAGGAGATCGATTTTCAGGAGGGGGCGGAGTTTCTTCTTATTTCCGGCAAGACCGGTTCAGGGAAGACAACCATATTCGATGCCATCATGTTTGCCCTTTTCGGGAAACTTCCCGGCACCCGTGAAGAAACATCCATTGTCAGTACCCTCCTCCAGGCGGGGGAGGTCCCCTTTGTGGAAATCGAATTTTCCCTCAAAGGGAACCTCTGGCGGGTCTACCGCCAGCCCGCCTACATGCGCCCCTCCCGGCGGGGAAAGGAGACCCTGACCCGCCAGGCGGCTACTGTACAGCTTTCCCTGCTTTTTAACGGGCAGTGGGAGCCGCGCCAGGGAACGGTGACGGAGATAAACAGCGAGCTGGAGGAGATGCTGGGCCTCACCGCTGATGAATTTTCCCGCATCGTTCTCCTTCCCCAGGGGGAGTTCCAGGCCTTTCTTATGGCGGATACCCAGGAGAAACGTGAACTCCTGCAGAAGATATTCCCTGCCGCGGAGCATAAGAACATCTCAGACATGGCGCGGGAAATGAAGAATGAAAAACAGTATGAGCTGAAACAGAAAAGGGAAAACCTGCAGCAGCTCCTTGAAGAGTTTGATCCCGGGACTTTCAGTGAAAAAGAAAAGGAACTGCGTAAAAAAATCGACGCCGGGGAGAACGTCTACCGGGACCTGCAGAATATCTATGAGAAGCAGGGAAGGGAACTGTCAGTGGCTGAAAAGGTAGACGAGGATTTCAGGGAACGTGAGAAGACGGAGCAGCGCCTCAAGGAGAAAGAAGAGGAGAAGGGCCGCATCGATGCCCTTGAAAAAACACTTAACCGCCTCAGAGAGGGAGAGCCTCTCTTTGCCCTGGTGGATGAATATGAACGTCTTGAAAATTCGGCACAGGAGCTGACATCCCTTCTTACAGAGACGGCGCGGGACCGTGTAACGGCGGAAAAAAACCTGAAAGAGGCGGAGAAAAAGGTAAGGGAACTTCCTGCACGGGAAAAGGAAATCCAGGCGGCCCGTGATGAAATGGCAAAGCTGAAGGAACTTCTGCCTAAGGAGAAGGTCCTTGCGGCAAAAATGAAGGAACTTGAAGGCCGTGAAAAGACCGGCCGTGAAA
>CAZHNW010000096.1:0-16913 GCA_964534225.1 uncultured Leptospirales bacterium
TCGGTATGACCCTTCAACAGGTGCATCTTCCATCCATTCCGGTTCAAAAACTTTTTTTTCTGCCATGCTGTTCCTCCAGTTATGTTTCGTCTGTCATCAATAGACTGTTGCACATCCGGGGATACCGGCAATGTAACAGGTCTAAAATTCGAGAGGCGGTTCTGCTGCGCCCTCTCTCTCAGGGGACCTTCAGCTTTTCTTCCGCTTCCGCCAGCTCCGCCTCGAGGCGCCGGCTGTCCCATTTTAATTCTTCAGCTGCTGTTTCTGCAATTTTCTTTAAAGCCTCTTTTCCGGGATGCCCCAGGGTACCCAGACCCGTGCGCCGAAAAAGAATATCTTTCAGGTTCAGGGCCATCTCCCTGCGTATGGCATAGATCACCTGGGCCAGCATCTCACCGTCGGCATTCAGAGGCTCTGCCCATTCCTTCTGTTTCGCGGCAATGTCCATGAGGGCCTCGAATTCAGTGCCGTAGATGCGGGCAAGATAATCAACAGTCCTCTCCGGATAATCGTTGTACTTCCTTTTTATCTGTGCAACCCAGCCTTCCATGTCATCGATTTCGCTCCCCGCGAGAAAGGCAGTGCGGGTAATCATCTTCTTTAACTTCCACTTCATCTTTTTATTGATTATCTTCATGGCATGCTGTGCCAGGTTACGGCTGGTGGTATACTTCCCTCCCTCAACGGTAATGAGCCCCTCGAAACCATCCTGCCTGTTGTCATAGATTTCATATTTTCGTGATGACTCGTAGACCTCTTCGGTCTGGTCTTCAACCAGGGGGCGCAGGCCGCCATAGGTATAGAGAATATCCTCATAGGCTATCTTTTCATCGTTACCGAAGCTGTTATTGACTTCCCTCAAAAGCTCTTCGACATTTTCCCGGGTCACGCGGTACTCATCGGGATTGCCGATATATTCTTTGTCAGTAGTGCCCACCAGGGAATGTCCCCGCCAGGGTATGACAAAGAAATGCCGCCCCTCGGGGGTCATTGAACCGACGATATGTTTATTGACCAGTTTTTTTGTAATAAAATGAATCCCCTCGGAACGGCGCAGGGGCGCCGCGTCAGCATCCTTTGTGGCAAGGCCGAGGATCATGTCAGCCCAGGGGCCGCCGCAGTTGATGGTGAGCTTTGCCCTGACATCAACGGTTGTACCCCGCGACAGGTCCCGGGCGCGTACTCCTTTAATGGTACGGAAATCTTTGCCCTCTTCTATCAAAAACTCTTCAACCTTTGCATAGTTAGCTGCAACGGCACCGTACTTTACCGCAGACTTGATGAAAGCCAGGGTCAGCCTTTCGGGGTTGATACTGGCGCAGTCATAGTAGATGGAAGCACCGGTGAGCCCTTCACGGAGAACATTCGGTTCAGCCTCAAGGACCTTTTTCGGGCTGGCTGACCGGTGGCAGGGAATCCTTTTACTTTTATCGCGGGTATGCCCCTTGTCAAAAGAAAAGATATCATAGGCGATCATGCCCAGCTTTATGATCCACTTTCTATTGGTCAGCTTTGTTTTATTGGTGGTAATCATTATGGGAACGGGATAGACAAAGTTGGGCGCGATATTTTCAAGGATGCGTCTCTCCCGGAGAGACTCCCTGACAAGGCCAAATTCCATGGTGGCAAGATACCGCAGGCCCCCGTGTATCAGCTTTGACGTCACCGACGAGGTGCCCCCGCCGAAATCTTCTTTTTCGAGAAGGGCAACAGAAAGCCCCCGGCTTGCCGCGTCATAGGCCACTGCCGCACCGGTTATCCCCCCGCCGATAACGAGAAGATCGAATACTTTTCCATTGTAGTTGTCGATAAAACGTTCGAGTTTCATAACACCTCTCACTCTTCTGCCAGGCCGGCAATTTCCCTGTATTTCGCAAAGGTTGCCTCTTCACTGTAGACCATCACATCGTGCATCACCTTGAAGGCCTTTTTGCTGTCTCCATTTTTAAGGGCCGTAAGAATTTCCCGGTGAAACCTTCGGGAATGCTCCAGGTTTTCTTCGTTTTCGAAATAGAGAAACCCATAGTCACGGTAGACCTGGTTGAAAAAATTAAGAATAAAGACATAGAGCAGATTATTGCTTGCCTTGGCAATAAGATGGTGAACCTTCAGGTCCTTTTCAAGCATGGAGTCATCTTTGTCAGCGAGGATATCTTCCAGTTCAGCAACATGCTTCTCTGTACAGTACTCCGCCGCATGGGCCGCCATGGGAGGAGAAATAATACGCCGTATCTCCAGGAGATTAGTCAAAATGGTGATATCGATGCCATGATCCATGTAGAGAAGGGTGCGCAGGAGTTCAAGGTTGCCGCTTTCGAGATAATTTTTTACATAGATACCGTCACCGTGGTGTATCTCCACCAGGCCGAGGAATTCGAGTTTCTTTACCGCCTCCCGCACCGTGGACCGGTTGACATCAAAGGTTGCGGCGAGTTCACGCTCCGCCGGGAGTCGGTCTCCCACGGCGAGTTCACCGGCTATGATCTTCTTCTGTATCTGCCCCACGATATCCTCATGGAGCCTGCTGCGGTTTACGGGATTAAGGGTTTTCAGTACCTTTGTCATCGGTTTCTTCTTTTATTTAAATATTTATTTAAACTTTCTATTATTTTTCGCTCATTGGCTTTATGGCCCGATGGTCCGACCAATTACAATATACAAACACATCCCCCTCATCGTCAATAAAATTAATCAGTTTTGAAAAAAATTTATGTATCAGGTTCATTCCGGTTTTATGGGAATTCTTTTTAAATCCCGCTGTTCCCAAAAACGAGGAAAGGGGCAAAAAAATAAATTTTGTAAATATTCTGTTGACACCCCGTAACATTGTTATCTACTCTACCTGTGAAGAGAGGCGGGAAAAAAGATACATGCCGCCCGTTAACAGGCAAGAGACCCGGTTTTGCCGGTTTACTTGAAGAATAGATGTAAGTTTGTTGTATGTAAAAGGGGATATCCTTCCGGGGTGTCCCCTTTTATCATTCAGGTGGTATCTTTTTTTCTTCTTTCAGGAGAGCGACAAAGCATATAATAACAAGTGTTACCCAGGGGATAATGAAATAGATATCTGTTTCTGAAAAAAGGGGTAGAGGATGTTTCCCCGTGAAGAAGGCAGTCCTCGTAAGAGGGCCATGTGATTAATAGCTCGTGATAAATTTTTTGACATTAATGGTTTTTCCCCATATACTGGGTCACTATTGTGGTATGTTATTGTGATATCCCTGTATGCTGATAAAAAATCCGGGGAATTGTATATAATATGAATAAAATCCTGACACGGCAGTGGGAAAGCGGGAATTTCCCCTTTAACCAGAATGTTCTCTATTTTCTTGAGACCATCCCTTTCAGGGAACTGAAGGCGGCACTGCATATTGCCTATGGCTGTCTCTATGGAGCCTATGGCAGTAAAAAGATTTTTTATCTTGAAGACTGGCATGATCGTGATGGGACCATTACCCGTCAGATGCAGGTCCAGTGGGAGCAGCTTCAGAAAACCATTTCCAGCGACGGGGCCCTCTACAATATGAGGGAAAAGACCTCTGATGTCTACCTTGCCTTTTTCCCGGAGAATTTCGAATTCATCGCCCGTTTCAGGATCGGGGATATTTTTGATGAGCCTGAAAAGAGCGGTATACGAGGGTGCATGGATGTCGTGGCCCCGGATGAAATTCTCGATGTCATTGAATACAGTCTTCCCGACAGTGTCCGGTCTTATTGCAAAAGGGAAAACAGCAAAAAATATTACGACAGGCATTACGGCGGTTAAGAAAGGAGGTTTACTATGAAGGTTCTTCTTCTTGGGGGGGGTGGTGACATGGCTGTTCCCCTTCTGGCGCTGCTGCAGAAGGATGATGTTTTCAGTGATGTTATTATTGCTGACATCAACGACGTGAAGGCGATGGAGATCGCCGCACGTCTGGGTGAGGGTTTTACAGCACGCTACTGTGATGCCACGGACCACGAAGGGGTAGTATCCCTGATGAAGGGATGCGACGTTGTTTTTTCCTACGTGGGGCCCTTCTATCTTTTTGAAAGGGACATGGCTGCCTGTGCCATCAAGGCGGGCGTTTCTTATGTTTCCATTGCCGATGATTACGATGCCTATCTTGCCGTTATCGAACTCGAGGAAGAGGCGCGACGGAAAGGGGTCAAGATCCTTACCGGTTTCGGCAACTCCCCGGGGCTGACACAGATTCTGGCACGCAGGGGCTATAATGATGTACCCGGGACAAACCGCATCAATGTCCACTGGTGTGCCGGTTCAGATGAAGCGGCGGGACCATCGAACCTTACCCATCTCTTTCATATTTTCAACGGCACAACACTTCAGACCCTGGGGGGGAAGGAAGTGCGCGTGAAAACCGGGGGGGCGAAAAAACCAGTTGAGTTTCCCGAACCAATCGGAAAGACCCCTGTCTACTATACGGGGCACGCGGAGTCAGTCTCCCTGCCGCGCAACCTGACGGGTCTTGACGAGGCGACCCTTCACGGCGGGGTGAAGCCGAACTACATCGTGAAACTCTTAAAAATCATGAGTGCCCTGCGTCTTTTCTCAACCCACAGGAAACGTGCCGCCCTTGCGCGGTTCTTTTACAGAATCGAGAACCTCTTTGCCTCAAAGGGCATTGACAGGTCCGTGGGGCGTATCGATATCCATGGGGAGTCTGAAGGCAAAAAGTATTACAAGTACTTCACCTATGTGGGACATATCGCGGAGATTACCTCCCTGCCTGCCTATACGGCGGCGCGGTGGCTCTGCCAGGGTCGCTTCGACTCGCTTCCCGGCGGGGTTTATGCGGCGGAGCGTCTCCTCGAGGAACCTTCTGCCTTTATCGATGAATTAAAATCCCGGGGTATTGAAATTTTTGAAAGCGAAGTGCAGGAAGTTTAAGGCCTTTTCGCCCTTTCTCTTTTTCGGGGACGCGTGACAATAAGGTGCCGGGCTCCCCGTATGTCCGCATGCCCGTATCTGAAGGGAAGGGTGCGGCGGGGTTCCCTGTCAAAAAGCCTTTTCATCTCCTCGGCATTTTTCCCGCCATTATTTTTCAGAAAGGCCCCGTAGAACCGGCCAAAGGTGATCTGTTCGAATCCAGCCGCCCGGGCATGGCGGGGAAGTATGCCCGTGGCGTCACTGTACATAAAAGCCATGTTTTCGAGAAGATACCTGCGCAGTGCAGAAAAGCTGTTGAACCAGAGAAGGTAACTTCCCCCCTTGACCATTGCTGAGACCTTTCCCTTTGCGCGCAGGTGTTTTTCCAGGGCTGATCCGGCAAAGTGCCGGTTGTCCAGGTTCCAGGCGATGTGACGGTGTATGATTCGGCGAGATCCCGTTACGTTTGAGATTTTTTTCAAAACCAGTTCCATGTTGCAGAAGGCTTCTGAAAAGGGCGGGCGTTTCCAGCGGTGGTGGAGACGCTGTGCCTTTTTTGTCTCGAGACGTGAAATTTCATTACGGGTGAGGTAGTGGATGCGGCCGTTTTTTTCGAGACGGAAAAAACGGAGGGAAACAGGGGCATACCCGTAAAGGGAGGCCGCCACCAGGGAGAGGGTCACCTGTCCTGGAACCAGGCCCTCTTCGAAGAGGCGTACATCCGCGTTAGAGTGGTCGTGAAAAGAGAGGATGTGGCGTATAAATTTTTTAAAGTTTTTCAACGCCTTCATTTTTTCCGCCGGGGATGCCGTTATAATGCGGCGGGGGTCACCGGCGTTTTCAAGGGAGATGGTGGTGACTTCCTTCATGTCGGGCCATGTCGCCATGGCTGAGGCAAGGTCGTTTCCGCCAAAGGGATAAACCACACGGCGGGGAAGGTCCTTCGGCCTGAGACGGGCCAGGAAGGGGCGTACTTTTTTGATGTAGTTTTCCCGGTATCCTGCGGCGCCGGTGCGAAATTTTTTGCAGTAGTCTGGATCCTGAGCGCCCGGGAGGCCTTGTGGTGTGGTACCTTCCCCGCATGCGAAAACATTATAGATCCATTCAGCTTCGGCGATGAAATCCATGCCCGGCCTGTTCTGATCGGCGGAGAGCAGAAGAGAAAGGAGAAAGAGAAAAACAGAAGTAAAAAGGCAGTAGAACATAATTTTTTTCATGGCACCACCTGCCTGCCGGCTGTTATCACCGGGCGTACTGCCTCGATGCCTGCATCAAGGTTTTGCATGTGAAAGTAGCGCAGGGTATAGAACGAAACAGGGCAAAAGTCAATCGATAAAAAATGGAGAGGGCGAAAAAAGGGCCGCCTTTGAGACGGCCCCGGTAGATTCTTTGAAAGAAAATCAGTCGAAGGCCTGGTCGGTCTTCCAGACTTCCCACACCTTGCCTACGAGATCGGGCCCCGGTTTCAGGGTTGCCTTGCCCGGCTGCCATCCTGATGGGGTCGCCTCGGTTCCCTTGCTGTTGCGCACCAGCTGGAATGCCTGGATCTGCCGCAGTGACTCGCTGACGTTTCTGCCCACCGGCGGGGTTAGTACCTCGAAACCCTGGATAATGCCGTCGGGATCAATGATAAAGCGGCCCCGTGTTTCAGCACCGTTGTTTTCATCGTAGATGCCGTAGGTGGTGCCGACCTTTCCGCCCCCGTCGGAGAGCATGGGGAAGGGGATGCCGCCGTCTACCATTTTTGAAAGCTCATTATCGTTCCACATTTTATGAACAAAGACACTGTCAACACTCATGGAGAGAACTTCAACGCCAAGTTTTTGAAATTCGCTGTATTTTTCTGCGACCGCAGAAACCTCTGTTGCTCAGACAAAAGTAAAGTCACCGGGATAGAAGCAGAGGACCACCCACTTCCCCAGGTATTCTGAGAGTTTAACGTTTACGAATTTGCCCTTGTAGTAGGCAGGGGCTTCGAAATCGGGGGCTTTCTGGCCAACCTTGATCATATGTTGTTCCTCCTTTTTGATTGTTTCATTTTGCTGCTTTTCTTCAGCAGGGGGAGATTCCCCGACGGGGCCTCCCGTGGGCCGGGCGCATCCGGCTTTGAATTCTTCAGGCATTCCGGGCCTCCTTTTTGTAATGGTTACAAATATGTAATAACATGAAATTGTTGAATTGTCAAATTAATTATTAGATAAGGGGAAGTTCGCAGATTTTAAGGTTCTGGTGACCACTGGCTGCGGGCAAGGGTGGTGGTTTTTTCACCCTGCCGGAGGGTGTGCCTGATGAGAATGCCGCCGGTGCTGTTTTCTTCTTTCATGGCGCAGGCCTTGACATCGAAACCGTAGTGGGCCTCGGCGCGGTAGTGAATCTCAAGGGCGCGGCAGGTGCCCTCCTGGAGAAGGTTTTCAGGTGAGGACTCAAGGAGCCATGTAATGTAGCTGGTATTGTTTACGTGCCCGTTACGGTCAATGTCCCTCATCATCACGGGAAAGATTTTTTGGGGGGAAGTTTCGTCACATTCCGGGAGGCGGCTGAAGGCGCCCCCCAGGGCGCTTCCGGGCAGGTCTGAAAATTGTCCGGCAAACTCAAGGGGAATGGCAACGGGTTTGCGGGTGGAAAGATCGATGAGGGCCACGGCGCTGGTGGCGGCGCCGAGACAACTTCCTGCATTGTCTTTTATCTCGAATTCACGGTAGGCAAGAGCGCCATCCATGCGGGAGCGCCATGTGGTGACTGTGACTTTTTCATAGCATTGGGGGTATCTCTCCATTTCGATACGAAAACGGGCATAGACCCAGGTGCGGTTTTCTTCTGCAAGGTGGTCCATGGACGTGCCCAGGTCGCGGGAGTGGAAGTCACCGGTTGCCTGAAGGTAATCGCAGAGGCGCGCCAGGCGCACACGGCCATGGTGGTCACTGTCGTGGAGAAGTATTTCGAAGTCTTTATCTATCGTGTGATTCATGGTTTAAAAATCCGGAGCTTCAGGTCACTTATGGCTTTAAAATGTTTAGCGTTTCCGGTATTAAGCAAAAGGTCGTTTTCCACTGCTGTGGCGGCAATGATGGCATCACCGGCCCTTACTCCTGAAGAGAGAGCATACTCTTCGATATAGATTGCGGCCCTGTGTCCTATATTCTCGCTGAGGGAAAGAGTTGTAAAGGAAAAGTCGTGTAGAAAGCTGTGTGTATATTCATGCTGTTTTTGGTTTTCTGCTCCCTGCAGTAGTTCCATGTAGGTATATATTGAAATACAGCGGGATTCAGCTTTTTCTACAAGGGCAGCCGCTTTTTTGTGCCCCCGCTGCACCCAGATTAATATGTCTGTATCAAAGATCATTATAGCGGCCTTTTCGCAGGTTTTTCATGATTTCCGCTACAGGCTGTTTGTCGTCTTTTTTCATGCCAAAGAAGGGGTGTTCCTCCACCCGCTTTGATGAAGTGGTTTCCAGGGGAGAGATAATGCCCCGTTCTTTTCCATGGTATATGATCGTAACTTTTTCCCTGCGGTTAAGTGCCTTGAGGATGTCTTTCATTTTATACCGGAGATCAACTATTGATGCTTTCATTAAAGTCCTCTGTAAATATGTATAGTTGTATTATACATATTTACAGATGAAAGATCAAGCATTTTTCGATGGATCTTTTATACAATCGGCAGGTCATTTCTCAAGATGGTGCAAAGCCGGTGTTTTTTCTTTAATCGTTTTAAGGACCGTGTACTGCAGGCTTTATCTCTCTTAAAGTTTTTATAAAAAGGGTTTACAATCCTGTTTAAAATGATTATATTATGTTTTAAATCAATTATCCCCTCTGCGGGATATCTCAGCAGTTTTTTCTGCAGGCACTGATCTGTGCCAAATAAGACTCTATTTTAAGTCAAAAGCCTGAGTGCTTGGGACACAGGAGATTTCATCTGGTGAAAAATCAGAGAAGGTCTACTGGTATTTTTATTTTCTGGAGGTTTTTTAATGAACAATGTACAAAAATTTTTTATCTTTCTTTTAGCGGGAGTGTTGTTTTCTTTTGCCGGGTGTTTCGGTGATGACTCCCCCTCGGCAAAAATATCTTTTACAATTGCTGAAGATTCTTATACTTACTCATGGTCAGCAGGTTATTATGGAACAGCGACAGATACCGGCGGCGTGGCGGTTGAAAGTTCAGCCCAGGCCTGGTATAGTACTGATGGCAGTGAGCTCATGATTAGCGCCATGCCTGCTGCCTGTGATATAGGTCTGTATAGCGAAGATCCGAGCAATAATGTACCGGCCAGCTATATTTACATACAGGCTCCTGATGCCGAGACTGCAGGTACGTATAATCTTACATACGCAAACGGTGATTATGTAGAAATAGTCCTTAATGATATTTCTTATCAAATAGAGAGTGGTGTTGATTCAATCTCACTGACCATTACTGCCTACGGTGATGCGGGAGGCTATCTCGAGGGGACCTTTTCAGGTACCCTGACAAATCCTGATGACTCCACTGATTACATAACAATTACAAACGGTACCATCAAGGCAAAGGTTCTTGTTGACGATGCAATTGTCTGGTAGAGAACTTCTACATGAATGATAAAAAAAGGGGTGTCCCAAAGGGGCACTCTTTTTTTTAGCCCTCTTTCATTTCTGCGAGAAAGCGTGCCCCGTTTTTGACATAGGTTTCGGCGGAGTCGGCGATCATTTGTACCTGTTCAGGTGTGAGTTCTTTTACCACCCTGCCCGGCGCGCCAAGGACAAGTGATCCCGGGGGAATGGTTTTGCCATGCAAAAAAACGGGCTGATTTTTATGCGCGAAAAAAAGAAAAAAGACTTGTAAGCAGGCATTTTATTATCAATATTTTATCAGGAAAGAAAAATAAATGCAGGTTTTGAAAAACAATTTTGTTTCATGAACCGGTTTTTCTTGAAATTATTTATTTTATACCTGTCATTTAAAATCTACCGGTCTTATCAAGGGGAGGGAAAATGTTTAACCTGAAAACTGTTGGTGGCGTATTGGCAGTCATTCTTGTCTCTCTATGTATTTCATGTAATTCCTCAAATACCGGGGAAGCTGCCGGTAGTGGAGATACCCCGGTGAGAATTATTTTTTTGCTCGATCAGTCTTCTTCAATGCGGGATGAACTATCCTGGAATTCAGGTTATACCCGCTGGGATGAGGTAGGGGATGAGCTTGAGGTTTTTTTAAACAACCTCGGTGAAGGGGCCTTTCATTTTGGCCTCGATGCTTTTCCTGACGGGACCCTTGAGTACTTTCAGGGGTGTTATAATGAAGACTGTTTAAGCGTTACGGGTATGAGTACCCTCCCCTGTATGAGCCTTGCCGCATCCTGTAACAGGGGATGCAGTGTTGATTTGGACCCGGTCATTCCACTCTCCGATAAAAGTACCTCAGGTCCGGAGATTGTTTCATATATGGCCCTTGATTATATTCCCGGGCTGTTTACCAGTACTCCGCTCCTTGACCAGATGCGGTACTACAACCAGGACCGTTCCGCTGCAATGCCTGGTTTTTATTCAAATGACGGCAATTCATATCTTATTATGATAAGCGATGGAGCGGATACCTGCGAGGATCCTGATGGGACAGGGGATGTCCAGGACATAATAAATGAATTAGCCAGCGTCACATCAAGTATCTACACAAACTATGGAATTAAGAGTATTGCCATCGGTTTTTCCGATACATCGGGTTCGATGGCACAGGAACTCAATGCAATTACCGCAAACGGCGGAACAGGTTATGGAACATTTTTTCCCATTACCAAAAGCGGGGCCTTAAGGAACGCCCTGAGTACGGTTATCGGAGACGCGGCCAGGTAGTTTGTCGTGGTGGCATGATGCCGTT
Source organism: uncultured Leptospirales bacterium (assembly GCA_964534225.1). Taxonomy (GTDB): domain Bacteria; phylum Spirochaetota; class UBA4802; order UBA4802; family UBA5550; genus CAZHNW01. Next base: position 10,726 of record CAZHNW010000096.1, read on the forward strand.
GGTCAGCCGATTATCAACAGGATTTTCTTTTAAATATTTATAAATCCCTGTCTTTTTCTAGCCCTCTTTCATTTCTGCGAGAAAGCGTGCCCCGTTTTTGACATAGGTTTCGGCGGAGTCGGCGATCATTTGTACCTGTTCAGGTGTGAGTTCTTTTACCACCCTGCCCGGCGCGCCAAGGACAAGTGATCCCGGGGGAATGGTTTTGCCTTCGGTGACCAGTGCGCCTGAACCGATGATGCAGTTCTCTCCAATGACAGCGCCGTTCATGATAACTGAATTGATACCGATGATGCAGTTATCCTTTATGGTACAGCCGTGAAGCATGGCCTTGTGGCCCACGGTGACATTTCTTCCCACGGTGAGGGGATGGTCTTTTTCCACGTGGCAGACCACGCCGTCCTGGATGTTACTCTTTTCACCGATGGTTACAGGCCCCGCGTCAGCGCGGATGACGGCGTTGAACCAGATGCTGACATAATCGGCCAGTGTAATGTCGCCCACCAGTGTGGCATTGGGGGCGATGAAGCAGTTACTTCCTTTTTTGACTTTGTTCTCTCCCAGGCGGTATATCATGATGCTCTCCTTTTTGTGCGTGTTATGCCTTTGGTTTCATATGCGTATTTGTTTTCACCGGTACCATGTTGAGGGAATCACGGGAGGTAGTCTTCCCGCAGGGGTGAGAAAACTTCCACCGCAACGGAATCTTCAAAGACCTCTGCCCCGTGTTCCATGTCCCCGGGGATGCACCATGAGTCACCGGGACGCGTGTCATAAACTTCCCCCCCGATTTCAAGGGCGATATGGCCTGAAACCAGGTACCCTGTCTGCTCGTGGGGGTGGCTGTGGCGGGGAAGTTTTGACCCTTTCTGAAGCATGAATTCTGTCATCAGTGTCAGTTCACCGTGGGCAATGGTTTTCATGGTGATACCCTCAATGGGGCTGGTGTATCCGGCATCATCTTTTTGGTTGAACATAACGGCTCCTCTTTACGGGTGAGGTGTTTATTCATATTCATACATAATGCAGGCGGATAATTTATGTCAATCTATTCTTTGCGGGCATGTGGCAGGCAAGGATCAGCCTGGTTAAGGATGCCGTGTTTCTTCCGGCTGTGCATCTGGTCCCGGGGCACCATGCTGAAATTTTTAATAAAGATATAGAAGTTATTTCTGATGAAATTTATCTTTTCCTGTCCTGGTAAATAACAATACCATGTTGTCAATGATGTGAAGCCTGTTCCCGGCTCAAGGAACTGGTTTCTGATGCTGACCTTCGGTTTTTTTACATTCTGGCTCATTATACGATCAGTATTTGCATACCTGTTCCTTGCCCCGTCAGATGAATTCTTAACAGCCCCGTTTTTTTATCGTACAAGTTATGTTGTATTTATTTCAATAAATATCTGCATTACCGTTGGCGTCATAATACTCAATGCCCAGGGCCTTGAATATGAATTGAAAATGTCTATCGAAGAAATCCGGGCATTGAGAGGGATTCTTCCCATATGTGCCGGCTGTAAAAAGATACGTGATGACCAGGGATACTGGAACCAGATCGAATCATATTTCCAGGAGCATTCAGATATCGAATTCAGTCACAGTCTCTGCCCCGACTGCATGAAGGATATTTATCCTGACTTCTATGAAAAATATAAGAAGGATTCAGAAAAAGGATGGAACTGCTTGACGATAAGGCTATTTTGCTGTAGATTTGGAAGTATAGTTTCCAAAAAGGAAGTCTTTTTGGAGATTTCAATTCCAAAACGGAGGCAAAATGAAAATAAAAAGGGATTTTCTTTTTCCTGAAAATAGTTTTTTCCTTTTCGGCCCGAGGGGAACAGGAAAATCCACAATTCTGAAAGACACATTCGAGGATGCTCTTTACATTGATCTTTTAGACAATGAGGATTTCAGGATTTTCAGTGCCTATCCTGAAAAGATAAGCGAAGTTGTTGCCGCACACAAAAAGAAGAAGGTTATAATTGTTGATGAGATACAGAAAGTACCGGATCTTCTCAGTCAGATACACCTCTTAATGGAAACATACAAAGACAAGCAGTTTATACTTACCGGTTCAAGCGCCAGAAAACTTACAAAGAAGGGCACCAATCTTCTTGCAGGCAGGGCGTATAAGAAAACCATGCATCCCTTTACTGCAAATGAACTCGGGGAAAAATTTAATATCGAAGAAGCTTTGGAATTCGGTCTTATTCCTGTTGTTTATGATTCTGCTGATAAAAAGGATGCGCTCAACGCCTATGTTGACCTGTATGTAAGAGAAGAGGTAATGATGGAGGGGTTGACCAGAAATATCGGAAATTTCAGCAGGTTTCTTGAAACCGTCAGTTTTTCACAGGGATGCCAGGTCAATGTCAGTAATATTGCCAGAGAATGTCAGATTGAAAGAAAAACTGTTGAATCATATATCACTATTCTGGAAGATCTTCTTCTTGCAGAAAGGATTCCCGTATTTACAAAAAAGGCCCGCCGGAATCTTGCAGTCCATCCAAAATTTTATTTCTTTGATACAGGTTTATACAAAAAGCTCAGGCCCTCGGGACCTCTTGACAGAGTTGAAGAGATCGGGGGGCCGGCACTGGAAGGTCTTGTTTATCAGCATATTAAAGCATATGTCGAAAATAAACGTTCTGATGCGAAGATATTTTTCTGGCGGACCAAGAGTGGAAATGAAGTTGATTTTATAATCTATGGAAAAGATATTTTCAGCGCGGTTGAAGTCAAAAGTTCAGTTAATCTCAGGCCGAAGGATTTTAACGGATTGAAGTCTTTTTCAGAAGATTACCCCATGTCAAAAAGTATAATGGTGTATACGGGAAAGAAGAAATTTATGAAAAATGATGTCCTGGTTGTTTCTGTTGAGGAATTTATTTTTAATTTCGATGAGTTTCTGGGATAGAAGCCGCGCAGTTAAAATATTTTTGATAAGTTTTTTGCGGGGAAGTTTTAAAATTTTTGTAAAAAAGAACAGGCCTGTCCACGGGAGATACCATGAAAGAAAAAGTCATCATACGACAAATAAAGGCAGCACACCAGGCGGAAAGCTTCAGGCATTTTCTGCCCCTTGGCGAAGAGATGCAGAAAGAAATCAGGGAGGCGGTAGCCGAAATATTCGATGCCCTGGGGGGCGCCTCCCTGCTCAGGGCCAGCGGTGAGGTCTATATCAAGCCTAACGCGGTGGACGCCAAGGCCTATACCCACACCCGCGTGGAGGTGCTTCGCGAGATCATTCTCTACTGGCAAAAGGCGGGAGCAAAAAAAATTTATCTCTTTGAGAATGCCACGCAGGCGAACTATACACGCCTGGTATTTCGTGCAACGGGATATACCCGCCTCTGCCGGCAGACCGGGGCGGTGCCGGTCTATCTTGATGAAGAGGAGAGTGAGACTGTCCCCTTTGCCACGCCGGACAATCCACGCGGTTATGACCTGACGGAGTGCCGCCTTCCCGCCACGGTGATGAAACTGATACGCGAAAGGGACCGGCATCTCTACATCAACGTGCCGAAACTGAAGACCCATTCCATGGGGGTGGTGACCCTGGGCATCAAGAACCAGTGGGGACTTCCCCTTCATGAATCCCGCGGCTTCGATCACAACTACAACCTGCCCCACAAGCTTGTGGATGTCCTTGCCATGATCCGACCTGATGTGACCCTCATCGAGGGGATCGAGGGGACCATCAACGGGCACTTCCCCGCAACGGCCCTGGCAGACAGGGTGGTCAGGCCCTTTCGCCTGCTCATCGGGAGCCGCAATATTGTGGCGGCGGACATTGCCGGGGCCCGCGTTTTTGGCCTCGATATCGCGCAGGTACCTCATATCAGGGAAAGTATCGAAAGGGGTTTAGGGGGGGAAGTTGAATCCCTCGCGGACATTGACCTCCAGGGAGACATTGACGACCTTTCAAAAGTTGACATTCTGGGGGACATGCCCCCTGAAGGATACTATTCATGGAAGCTCCTTGAGGAGTTCCATCCTGACGTGACCATCATCCAGGGAAAGGAACTCGCCTGTCCCGAAGGGTGCGTCAATAATCCCCTTAACGGCCTGCAGATCATGGCCCTTGACCATGGCGGGCGCGGGGGGTGGACCATGATAATGGGGAAGGGTTTTGATGCAGAAACGATCGATGCTGTTACCGGAAAGGTCTTTATCGTGGGGCACTGTGCCATAAGCGAAGTCTATGAAAAACTGGTAAAGCGTCTGGGGAGAAGAAACGTCTATGCAAGCGGTGAATGCAACAACCTGAAGGAAACAGCCGAAGCCCTTTTTCATTTAATGAAGGTCAGCCCCGCGTCATACATAAAGATGAATCCCCTGCTGACCCTGAAAGAACTGGCAACGGCAAAATTGAAAGGGTCAACATCACGGGTTCCTTCGTCGTTGAGTAACTTTATCAAGATGGTATAACACGGGGGTTTTTTTTGATCTCTTCGGAAGAGAGCGGCAATGATGGTAAAACGGATAAATAAAATTGAGAAAAGTGTCAGTGAAAAGGAACCCGGGACAGGCAGGTCAGCTCTTGTCGTTGAGGGGGGCGGTATGAGGGGGATTTTTTCCGCGGGGGTGCTTCGTGCCTTCGCTGATGAATCCTTTGATCCCTTTGACCTTTATATGGGGGTTTCCGCTGGAGCCTGCAACCTCGCCAGCCACCTCTGTGGACAGTTTGATCGCAACTATGACATGATTGTAAATTACTCGGCGCGCAGGGAATTCATCGATTACCGGCGTTTTTTTTCCGGGGGACATGTCATGGACCTTGACTGGCTCTGGGATATTACCATGCGGGAGATACATCTCGACCTCGATTTTTTTTCCCGGAAGGCACCTCGGTTTGTTGCCGTTGCCACGTCAATGACCACCGGGCAGGCCCTTTATCTCGAGCCGACGGCAGAGACTCTTGAAGATGATATCAAGGTCTCCAGTTCCGTGCCGTTAATGTTTCGCAGGATTCTCACTGCACGGGGAGAACCGGCATCTGACGGGGGTGTGGCTGATTCCATTCCCGTAAGAGAGGCATTCCGCCGTGGTGCCGAAAATGTCATGGTCATCAGGTCACGGCCGGCAGATTACAGAAAAAAGAAATCCCGTATCGCCGCCGCGGCGGGGCGATTTTTTCTTAAAGAGTACCCGGCCTTTGTCAGCGCCATGGCATGCCGTCATGTATCCTACAACGATGCTGTTGACTTCCTGCATGACCCGCCTGAAAAGTGCCGGGTGGTTGAAGTTAACCCCCCCGCTGAATTTCGCACGGGACGCACAACAACGGACAGGGAGATTTTAAGGCGTGACTATGAAAGGGGATATCATGCCGGTATTGAATCGATAAATGCCTGGTACCGGTCAGCAGAAGGCTGACGCCGGTCAGCGGATTTTCCCCACGGAGGCGCCATAGACGGCAAAGGCCCTGCTGCCGTCAAGGCCCAGGAGACTGTTGAGGGCATTGTCGTCAAAGGCGGCCATGGAGCAGCAGCCGCAGCCAGCAGGCCCTGCGGCGAGGTAGAGATTCTGACAGGCATGTCCCGCATCGAGAAAGATATAGCGGTAGCCGCGCTGCCCGTAGCGCCAGGTCATACGCCTGATGTCAACAGCCCAGATAAAGGTGGCGGCACCGGTATAGACCATTTCCTGCCCGAGGAATGCGGCGGCTATTTCGTGGGGTGCGTCTTCATCTTCCCGTATGATTTCGAGCGTATGATCCAGGGCGCAGTAGCGGGCGATTCCCACGGGAAGGCTTTCGATATTGCCCGTGAGAATAAATGTCTCCAGGGCGTGACGCGCCCCGGCTGAGGGAACGGTTCGCAGGGTGGCGGAACCGGGATAGATTTCCTGCACGCCCTGGCATGCATAGAGGAGCCAGGCAAGCTCTGAAAGTTTTATGGGGGAAGTGAGGTAGCGCCGGTGACTGCGGCGGTGTTCCATTACTTCACGAAATGATATGCTGGCAGCGTAAGCATCGTCCGGTACCGGCAGGTCGATGATCGGGTTTGCCGGGGAAGGCGGCCACTGCAGGGGCGGTGCTTCTTCTCCCATCATCTGATCAGAGATGTCGAGGTTGTCGAAGTGCGTTGCCTTCATGAATTTTTTGCCTGTATTTTCCATCTTTTTTCCCTGCGGGCGATGAATGTTTTTATTGCCACCTTTTATTTCTCTGTATCGGCATTT
>CAZHNW010000097.1:0-3549 GCA_964534225.1 uncultured Leptospirales bacterium
ACCTCTGGCTGCGTAAAACTGGACATCCCGTTGTTTTTGCTATTTTTGTTGTCCACAGGGAAGCCCTTGAAAATGATAATGAAAAGATAAAACGTGTTATCGCTTCTTACAGTATTTCTCTCCAGGAATTGCGCACCAACGAGGACGAAGTGGTGCGCTCTGCAGGGGAGAAATATCCCGATATCCAGTACGATATCAGGCACTACTATGAGCTTTTAAAGTTTGACTTTACGCCAGGCCTTAAAAAGGCTCTGAGCTTTTACTTTGACGAGACTGCGTCTCTTGGGCTTCTTGAAAAGGTAAAGGCAATAAACTACTACGAATAACAGTCTCATAAAGATTTTATTCGATTTTATTGGTTCGGCGCCATATTTTCATTTCTTCTGCTTTTTTGATCAGGTCATCACGGAAATCGGGATGGGAAATGTTGATCAGTTTTTCGGCACGCATCCATGTAGAGCATGCCTGCATTCTTTCTGCTCCATATTCGGTTACAATGAAGTCAACGGCCTGCCGCGGGACGGTCACGATTGTTCCTGGTTCGAAGGACGGGACAATACGGCTCTGAGCCCTGCCTTCACTATCAGTGTAGGTGGATGCCATACATATGAAGCTTCTTCCTCGATAGGACTTATGTGAACCCATGACGAAGTCGAGCATCCCGCCGTTTCCTGAAATCTGTTGGTATCTTCCGTCTATGACGAGGCTTTCAGCGTTGACCTGGGTAAAAAGGTCTACCTGGAGGGCATTGTTGATGCTGACGAAATTATCGATCTGGCCGATGATTTCATCATTATTGGTGTAGTCAACCGGGTAGGCCATGAGGCCTTGATTGTTGTCCATGAAGTCGTACATTTCCTGGCTGCCGAGGGCAAAGGTGTAGGCACAAAGGTCATGGTCGATGTTTTTTTTACTTCCATTCATTTTGCCCGCCTCGATCATTTTTACAAAGGCATCGACAAACATCTCCGTGTGGCCCCCGAGGTTTTTAAGGTCTGATTCGGCGATCATTTCACCGACAAGGTTGGGCATGCCCCCGATGCCGAGCTGTATGCAGCAGCCGTCATGGATGTAGCGCATGATATGGTGGGCGATCTGCCTGTCCACCTCGCTGTGCTTTTCTCCCGGGGAGGCAAAGAGGAACTGGTTGTCCGGGGCTTCGACGATATAATCGATTTTTGATATATGCACAGAATTTTCAACACCGATACATTTCGGCTGGTTTTTGTTGACTTCCACGATAACCACATCCGCCGTATCAACACAGGCACAGGTATGTGAACACTGGGGGCCGAAATTGAGGTAGCCGAACCTGTCCATGGGACCCGCCTGTACAATGGCAATGGATTTTACGTTACCGGCATCGGGATGGTCATAGTATACAGAGCGATACGACCGGGGTCGTGAGTTGCGGTGCAGAAAAGGGGCTCGCTGGTAGAGTATAGGGGCGTAAAAGGGTCGCCCGTGAAAGCCGAGCATCCGTGTCAGTTTTGTCCAGTGCCAGTCGCTGTAGGTAAAACTTTCAGTATATTTTGAGACCTCCGGTACCGGTGGCACCGTCACGGCGGCATAGACGCTGACGTCCCTGAGCTCATTGTGGCGCTCAGCAAGGGCGGCATCACAGGCAACGGGTTTGCCGTTAAAAGACCCGTAGTCAACAATATCACCTGACTCTATCACTTTAACTGCCTTTTCAGCTGATACACATTTTTGACTGTATTCTTTTGTATAATCCATTTTTCCTCCTCACGGAAAAGGCATGAAAGGGCATGATTCATGCAGGCCAGCTTTCATGCGTGAACCGGTTATCTCTGCTGATAGTATGTTCCCTGATTATTTTTGTATGCGGGGCAGATGATGTTTTTTTGTTCCGGTATTGTTGATATGCTTATTTGTATTATAATCATATCAAAATTTCTGAAAAGTGCAAGAAACTGCGTCAATGGCATTTCGTCAAGAAAATATTGTGAATCGAATTAACACTGTTAATGCCGTTAGCGGCAAACAGGAATGATGCGGCGGTGGAGACTCGCCTGGGCGCCGGCATCGGATTCTAATCATCTTTTTCATTCATCTGCTGTTTCAGTTTTATGGACATTTTTTCAATGTCTTCAACGTGGTGCAGCAGCCTGTCGGTTTCTTCACTTTTGGCCTGGGGCAGTTCATTTACTGAAGAAACAGATTTTACGATTTCACTGGTGGCGTTTTTTTCTTCTTCCATTGCGCGCAGTATTTCTTCTGCCCGTGATTTTACCACGACGGCATTACTGTTGACCTCTTCATTAACGGCCTGCTGGGTGTTCATGTTTTTATGAGCTGTACTGTCATCTGGCCGATTTCCTTGAGGCTCTTGATTATTTCATCGACGGCTGAAACGGTCTGGTTCATCGTGAGGTTTCCCGTTTCTATGTCGGTTATATTTTTGTTGATGATGCTGTCGATTTCGCCGAGGCTCTGCCCGGTCTGGTCAGCCAGCTTGGCAATTTCATCGGCGACAACGGCAAATCCCCGCAGCCCTGGTTTTTTAAAAAGCCGTTGGCCTCTTTTGAAAGGTGAGGGAAGTGCAACAGTCAGTACACTGGAGACCAGGGATTGAAAATCGGTTTCCTTGATGAGACGCATCTGTATGGATCGGCTGTGAGTATTTTTTTCTTGTCATAAATTATCAGTATCTATCAATGGATACCCATGAATGAGCTGCGATCAAAAATATTTTCTGGTGACCGAATATCCCCTGATGAAGCCAGTGAACTTTTCAACTGGGATCTTCTCGACCTGGCACAGGCCGCTTCAGAGTGCCTCGCTGCCAGGTATGATGAAAACCGTGTCGGCTTTATCCTTGATCGTATTATCAATTATACCAATATCTGCCAAGCGCGGTGCCGTTTTTGTGCCTACCATGCCCGTGCGGGTAAAATCGAGGCCTTTGACCTGACCCACGAGGAAATAATCGAAAAGACCAGGGAACTCGTTGACGCAGGTGGAACCCAGGTGATGCTCCAGGGAGGGGTCAGCCCCCGGTACGGTCTCGATGAATCTATCGCCATGTTGAAGGCCCTGCGTTCAGCCTTTCCCGGTATTTATCTTCATTCCTTTTCACCCACTGAAATCGTTCATATGGCCCGCGAAAGCGGCCTTGCCGAAACCGATGTTATCGCGCGCCTGAAAGAGGCGGGCCTCGATTCTGTTCCGGGGGCATCGGACCTCCTGGTTGACCGGATACGAAAAATCGTCAGTCCCAACAAGATCAGTGTTGATCAGTGGCGTCATGTTATGCGGTCACTCGCCGATAACGGCATGAAATCGAGCGCCACCATGACCTACGGCATGGGAGAGACCCTCGAAGAGCGTGTCGAACATCTCCGCGTGGTCAGGGACATACAGGATGAAACCGGCATCATTCGCGCCTTTATCCCCTGGTCATTTTCACCCCGCAACACGGAGATGGAGGATGTAATCCCCGCCACGGGCCTTGACTACCTGAGGATCGCGGCCGTTGCCCGCATCTTTCTCGACAATGTCCGGTACATACAGGCGGGATGGCTCACA
>CAZHNW010000097.1:3559-16158 GCA_964534225.1 uncultured Leptospirales bacterium
GATGGTGGAATCGTCCAGGACTACCATGTCACACTCGCACTTGCCATGGGAGCCAATGACATGGGGGGAGTTCTCACCGAAGAGGTGGTTGTCAGGGCAACGGGCATCACTACCAGAGCCACCATGGAAGGGATGATCGATTTAATCCGCAATGCCGGTTTCGTTCCGGTACAGCGTGATTCAGACTACCGGGTACTAAAGGAATTCTCATGAGCGATCTAAACTACCGCCACGAGGAGGGTGACCCCTCAGAACGCAAGAAGTTCATCCGCGGCATCTTTGATGATATCGTCCCCACCTATGATCTTCTCAACCGCATTCTTTCCGGTGGCATTGACAGCGGGTGGCGCCGTTACCTTGTCAGGTCTTCCGGCGACCTTACAGATAAGCCCGTTCTCGATCTCTGCTGCGGTACCGGCGATCTCTCTCGGCAGCTGCGCCGTGCCGGTGCAACTGTCTATTCCCTCGACTTCTGCTTCCCCATGCTGGCAAAGGGAAAGCAGAAGAACTGGCTCGACGACCGGGCTATTGCCGCCGACGCCTCTAAACTTCCCTGCCATGACTCTTCTTTTTACATGGCCACTATCGCCTTTGGTATCCGCAATATACCCGATCCCGCAAGCCTCATGAATGAGGCCTTTCGAGTGCTCGCCCCGGGCGGCGCTTTCAGGATTCTCGAGCTGACGCGGCCTTCTAATCCCCTGGTGAACATTTTTTATCGTTTTTATCTCTCTATATTTTTGCCCCGTGTGGGGGGATTGATCTCCGGGAAAAAAAAGGCCTACCGCTACCTTGCCTCCACCATCGCAACTTTTCTCGATCCTGAAAATCTTGCGGCAATGCTTAAAGAGGCGGGGTTCGGGGAAGTTGAAGTCAAGAAAAAGACCTTTGGTATCGCATCGATTATCACGGCGCGCAAAAGCGGGTCCCCCGTTTCGCAGTAGCAGGAAGAGCGATGTTTACCTTCGGAACCTGTACAATAGAAAAAGACCTTGTCCTCGCGCCGGTAGCGGGTTATGCTGATTCACCTTTTAGACGTATTGCCATTGAAAACGGCGCGGGCTTTACTGTCACGGAACTTATCAGCGCCATGGGGATCGTGCGAAAGAACCCGAAGACCCTTGAACTTTTAAGGTTTTCCGAAGGTGAACGCCCCCTGGGGATACAGATTTTTGGCAGCGATCCCCTTGTCATGGCCGATGCCGCCGAAATCGTCGAGGCCTGCGGCCCTGATTTTATCGACATCAACATGGGGTGCCCTGCCACCAAGGTGGTCAAGGCCGGTGTCGGGTCCGGGTCCGCCCTGCTGCGTGATCCCGGCGGGGCCGCGGAAGTCGCAGCCGCGGTGGCCAAAAGGGTCTCCCTGCCGGTGACGGCAAAGATTCGTCTGGGATGGGACGCTCGTGAGTTAACCTACCGCGACGTTGTGCGGCGCCTCGAGGATGCCGGCATCACCTGCATCGCCGTTCACGGACGAACGCGAGCCCAGGGCTACAGCGGCGCTGCTGACTGGGATGCCATCGAGGAGATCGCCGCCATGACAGAACTACCCGTGATAGGAAACGGGGATATCAACAGCCACGGGGATGCAATGAAACGCCTCAACGAGGGCAGCTGCAGCGCCGTTATGATCGGCCGCGCCGCCTTTGGCAACCCCTGGATCTTTTCAGGTCGGGAGCCTTCACTGGAGGAGCGCATCAGCATGGTAAAGAGGCATCTCCAGATGAACCTTGATTACTACGGTGACTGGGGCCTGATGCTGATGCGCAAGCATATGGCAAAATATTTTCACGGTTTTCGCGATGCCGCGGCTATTCGTAAAAAGCTGGTAACGGCGCCGACACCTGAAGATGTTCATGAAATTCTTGATGAGACAGGTACCTTTAAAAATGAAGAGTGATAAAACTTCCCCCATAGCCTTTTTTGACCTTGACCAGACTATACTGGAGACCTCGAGCGGAATACATACCTACCGGTACATGAAGGAAAACCACCTCATTACCCGGAAACACCGTCGTATTTTTATTGGCGCCATTATTCCCTACCGACTGGGACTGATCAGCGCCGGCCGCGTCATGGAAAAGATGGCCATCATGTTTAAAGACATATCCCTGGATGAATTTACCGCTGACAATGACCGGCTCTTTGAAGACCGCATCAAAGTTGATATCCGTCCCGCCGCTGTTGAAGAAATTGCCATGCACCGGCAGAAGGGCCGCAGGGTGGTGCTTCTTTCCGCGTCAACACAGTTCGTCTGCCGCCGAATAGCGGACTACCTGAACCTTGATGACGTCCTCTGTACCGAACTCGAGGTGGATGCTGACCGCCTTACAGGGAGACTGACGCGCCCTTACTGCCACGGCCATGAAAAGGTGCGCCGCGCCGAAGAATACTGCCGTGAGAAAGGAGGCAGTCTCGATGAGGCATGGTACTACGGTGACGCCTGGGCTGACCGGCACATTCTCCGCGCCGTGGGGAACCCGCGGTGTGTTACCCCTGCACCGCGCCTGCAAAAAGAGGCGAAAGTGAAAAGCTGGCAGATCCTTTCCTGGAGCCTCTGACTATTCGACCCATATAATACCCGCCCCTGACGGTGTCCCTTTGATCTCGATGATGCCGTGCCACTTTTTGCTTATGATGGTTCCTTCGAGCTCTGCACCGCCCAGCCAGGCATCCTTCATTACGGCAAAACTGAGGTCGGCGCCGCGCAGGTCAGCGTTGGTGAAAATCGTTCCGGTACAATCTGCCTTTCGGATTTCAGCCCCCCTTAACCAGGCCCCGGTAAAGTCGGCCCCTTTTAAATTTGCCCCTGTGAGGCGTGCCCCGGACAGGTCAGCAAATTTAAGGCTTGCCCCGGTAAGGTCCGCGCCTGCCAGGTTTGCCTCTCTCAGGTCTGCCCGGTCAAAGCGGGCACCGCTGAGATCTGAGCCGCTGAAGTCTTCTCTCTGCATCATCGTATAGGAAAAATTTGCCCTCCGCAGGCTGGCATTTCGAAAAGCGGTGCTTGTGGTGATTTTTTGTTTTTCCCGGGGAGAATGTGAGGGAGTTGACTGTCCGCTCAAGTCCACCTGGCCGCTGGAACATCCCAGTGTAACGGCAATCATCAGTGATAACAGGGAAAGTCTGTGTCTTTTCATGATGTCATCCCCTGTGAAAAATGAGAAAAATTTTCTCATTTATAATGTACCGGTTTTTCGGGGGAGATTCCAGAAAAAAGGGGACGTAATGCCCTCGCACCCCCGGTCTGGCTTTGCCCCCAGGTGGTATAAAATTTTCTTGAGAAAAATAAAGTATTAATTACAGTTGCTTATGGCAGTCTCTAAACATCACCACTGCCGTCTTAAAAGCTCCCCTTTGGGGGGGGCAGGATTTAAAGAGTATTTCCACAAAACCGAAATGAGCCATATTTTTAAAGAATAATCAAGGTGATATTATGACTTTAAATATTGAATCCATATGGAAAGAATATAGAGAACAACTTTTAAAATTTGTAGAAATTCGAGTTAAAAATCCGGTAATTGCGGAAGATATAATTCAGGATGTTTTTTTGAAGATTCATTATAAAATTGATCTTCTCCAGTCAAAAGAAAAGATACAAAGCTGGTTATATCAAATTACAAGAAATACAATCATTGACTACTATAGAGTGAAGAGATACGCAACTGAACTTCCTGAAGATTTGCCGGAGCCGATCGAAGATACCCGTATCAGGGTTTTGCAGGAATTATCTGAATGTCTAATGCCAATGATAAACAGATTGCCAGCACATTATAAAGATGCAATTATCCTGTTTGATATTAATAGAATGTCTCACAGGGATATCTCTCGTACTCAGGGTATTTCATTATCGTGTTCAAAATCTCGTGTTCACCGGGGACGGACTATTCTGAAAAAAATGTTAACTGATTGCTGTCAATTTGAGTATGACCATAATGGACGACTTCAAGATTACGAAAAAAAATCTAAATCTTGCACGGATTGTTGATATTTGTTTGCGACCTTTTTGAAACTTTATCGTCTATAGAGATGAGGACAGGTAATTTATCGAAAAGGAGATTCAAATGAGCGTTTTAAAGAATGATAAAATTCGCAGTGCAGTGCGAGAAAACTATGGAAAGGTGGCGACATCAAAGAACACTCATTGTTGTTGCTCGTCATCATCCTGTTGTGAAACTACTAACAGTTCGGATGATATGTCAGTTATCCTTGGCTATTCCAGGGAAGATGTAAGCTCTGTGCCTGAAGGAGCAAACATGGGCCTCGGTTGTGGTAATCCACAAGCTATTGCTGAAATAAAAACTGGAGAAACTGTACTTGATCCTGGCAGTGGAGGTGGATTCGACTGTTTCCTTGCTTCAAAGCAGGTGGGTAATGAAGGTCATGTTATTGGTGTGGACATGACACCAGAGATGATTTCAAAAGCACGGGCTAACGCAGAAAAAGGTGATTATCAGAATGTAGAATTCCGTCCTGGCGAAATTGAGAATTTACCCGTTGCAGATGAATCTATAGATGTAATAATTTCAAACTGTGTTATCAACCTGTCCCCGGATAAACCCCGCGTTTTTTCAGAATTTTACAGGACATTGAAGAATGGCGGGAGGCTGGCTGTTTCGGATGTTGTAGCTTTTGTCGAGCTTCCAGAAAATATAAAAAAGGATATGGCTCTCTATACCGGTTGCATTGCCGGGGCATCACATATTTCAGAAATTGAAAATATGCTGCAAGAAGCAGGCTTTGAACAGATTCGTATAGTTCCAAAAGATGAAAGCAAATCATTTATTCAAGAGTGGGCACCAGGTATTCCGATTACTGACTATGTTGTTTCAGCTTCGATAGAAGCTGTTAAACCTGATAAAATGTAAACAGTTAAATGATACAGGTTATGTGCGGCGGCCGGCGGGGGTTTTGAAATCACGTGGATCTTTCTCTATGAGGGTTTTTTAAACTGGCTGATTTTGTGTCTGTCACAACAGTTTATTTTTTTTCCATATAGTGCTGAAGATGCTGGATGAATGTGCGGCCAACAGGCAGACAGGTGTCGTCTTCGTCATTCAGATGAACTTTATAATATCCTCCTGCCTGGTGTGTGACACTGTTTATAAAATGAGTGTTGATAATATATTTTCTATGTATACGAGAGAAGTGCCGGGGAAGCCTCAATTCCATTTCTTTGAGAAGCCTGCCAATGTCTTCATCCCTTTCGGTCCTGTGAAGGATGGTCCTTTTTCCCGCTGAAGAAAGGTAAACAATGTCTGTATAGGGAATGAAGGTTCTTGTTGATTTTTCGATTATCGTTAGCCCCGGTTCCATGGTGTCAATCCTGTCATATATTTTCATTATCGTGTTGATGCGAAATGTAATCTCCTCGATGTGAAAGGGCTTGACGATGTAGTCATTGGCGCCATAATCGAATCCTGTGGCTATATCATCGATCTGTGATTTTGCCGTGATGAGTATAACCGGCAATTCACTACGGGATCGTGTTTTTCTTATTTTTTGTAAAACATCGTAGCCTGACAAACCGGGCATCATTATGTCAAGAAGGACCATGTCTACATGTTTCTCTTCGATTACGGCAAGCCCCGCGTACCCGTCACAGGCGGCGTGTACTCGATACCCGTTTTCAGTGAGATATTCCGTAAGAATTTTTACCGAGACAGGATCATCATCAATAACCAGTATGGAAGGCCCCGGATCTTCATCTTTTTGATGACACCCTGATGCATCAGCAGCATGCCTGTTTTTTATGGAGCCCTGGGAGGGGGATTGAAAAGAGGCAGTCTTGCGGGAGACAACGGGAAAACTTTTTTGATCGGCTGTTGCAAAGGGGAGTGTGAAGGTGAAGGAGGAGCCTTTTCCCTTTTCGGATTCGACATGTATTGTTCCGCCGTGAAGTTCTACGAGTTTTTTCGTGATCGCCAGCCCCAGGCCTGTCCCTTCATGGCCCCTTGACGATGATCCATCCCCCTGTTCGAAATAATTAAATATCCGTTCCAGGTCATCTGGACCAATTCCCTTGCCTGTATCCTTTACGGTGATTTCCGCATCCCCACTGTTTCCTCTCTTCGCGATGATTTCCACAGCCCCGTATGATGTAAACTTGACAGCGTTGCCTGCAAGGTTCGTGAGTATCTGTTTCAGGCGTTCTTCATCAGCGTATACAGGGGAAAAATCCTGCGCTACTCTATTCTGTAATAAAATTGCTTTCCCCGCCACAAGGGGTGAAAGAAGGGTAAATACAGTCGATACTGCTCCCCGCATATCTACCGGCTGCAATAGAATCGCGGGATTGCCGTGTTTGATACTCGAAAAATCGAGGATGTCGTTTACCAGGTTCATGAGCCGCCTGCCATTGTTTGCAATCAGCGACAGGTTTTCCCGTGCCGCTGTGCTGAAAGTCTCTCTCTTTCCTGCAAGCATGAGCTCGGCAATGCCGATGATTCCATGCAGGGGTGTCTTTAATTCATGGGAGGTGTTGGCAAGAAACTCATCTTTAATAACTTCCGCTTTTCTGAGATTCTCAATGGCGAGTCCCTGGGCGAGGAGACGGTCCCGTTCTATCCTCTGTATGCGGAGGCTGACCGCGTACGAAAGGATTATGGACTGGACAATGGTAAACATCGGCCTTATGTTTTCAGTCAGCCATGTAAGGGGTATGATATCAAAACGTATCAGCGTATTGGTGAGACTGTTTGTGAGAGAAAGGGCTATGATAACAATGAAATAGAGGGCAATGTCTGATCCCTGTATGAGACGAATAATCACAATTATGAAGAGTAACAGTATCCAGAAGAGAAAGGAAATAAAGAGCAGTTTCAGCGATTGCTTTTGCGGAATCCAGCAACTCAAAAGGGCCACAATGATGGAGAGGGAAATGGCGGCGTATAAAGTCTTTTCCATGGAGGGAAGATACTGCCGCAGGTTGAGCAGGTAAATGTATGACATCGAGAGAAGGGCGAAGCCCCCTGCCATGAAAAAGAGAATGAAAATAACAATATAATGCTCATTGTAAGTGAATATTTTTCCCATTAAGATGCCGCTGTTCGCGGACTGAAAAATAATCTGCGCGGTTATAAAAAACAGAAGGTAGATATAGTCCCGGTTGCGAACTGCAAGGTAAAGAAAGAGATGATAAAGGATCATTATAAGCATGATGCCATAGAAGGCCCCGATTAACAGGTTCTCAATAGTTATTTCAGACAGCAGGTCTGTCTCGCTTTTCAGGGAAAATGGGAGGATAACCACTCCCAGGCTTTGGACGCGAAAATAGAGGGTCTTCGTCTCCCCTGGATGCCCGGTGAGCCAGAGAAGGGGCAGACGGTATCTGATTTTCCCCGGAGTGTTTCTTGCAAGGTTGCTAATATTTTTTTCTAAAAATTGGCCGACTCCTGAAGAAACATAGGCGGTTATCGATGTGCTGTAGGGCCAGCCGTATTTTATGACCCAGTTCTGATTCTGGTAATCGTACTCCTCGGGGAGGGTGATCTTTATTCTGACCCAGAATGTTGAATCGGTGAATCCCAGGTTGGGAGTATGGGGACCTGTCGTGATGAATTTTCTGTCGTATAACGGTGAACTGACTTCTTCTATGGTCAGTTCACCGGTCCTGTCCTCGAGGATTTCGATGTGCCGGTTCAGGGAATAATTTTTGCTGTTTTCTGTAATTGAAAGAGGGTCTGCTGGTAAAACAGGGGGCCATAGCAGAGTCAAGGAGGTTGTCAGTATCAGAAAAAGTGTTTTTTTCATGTCTGGTATCTGTCCATGCAGCTATATAAAAGCGGGGCAGAAGAATTATCAAGAATAATTAACGGAAAAAAGAAAAACAGAGGTGCAGTTCGTTCCTTTTGGAAAGCCGTTCATTCCATCCGGTCTACCCGTGAAACAGGCGAGTCAGTAGTATAGTGTATGATACTTACTACCGGGGAGGATATACATATGGTTTCTTTTATCAATCAGGCTTTCTGTATGAAAAGCAGCGCTTATGAGGCTGAAAACAGGCAGAGGAACATTCGGCTCATGAAAAGACTAAAAAGAACGGTGCCTCTCACCATTCTGTTTTTTGCCATGGTACTCTCTTCAGCCTGTGATTCGGATAAAAAGGGGAGCGATAATGGAGATCCCGGGACTGTTACACCTTCTTCACCAAAGGCCATTACCGCCTTCAGCCTGACAGACCCTGTCACCGCTGTCACCTATCAGGGTACTATAAATGAAGATGACTGTACCATATCATTTTCTTTGCCATATTCAGTTTATGAAAATACATACCTCAATTTTGCCCCTGCCATTACGCATTCAGGGAAAAGCATCAGCCCTCCTTCTGAAGAGGAAAAGAACTTTTACTTCCCCGTAATCTATACGGTGACTGCTGAAGACGGGTCCACCCGGCAGTACACGGTAAATGTTACCCTGGTTAACACACCCTATAAAAATATTAACAGCTTCTATTTTGCCGATTCAGGAAGTTTCGGCCTTATTAATGAGGATGACTATACTATCGCAGTCACCGTTCCCGAAGGAACTGACCCTGGTTCTCTGACACCTTCTGTTACCCACACCGGCGCAGGCATCAGCCCCGCTTCTGGAACGGCGCAGGATTTTTCAGGACAGGTTACTTACAGAGTGACAGCAGAGGATGGCTCAATCCGTGATTTTACCGTCACTGTGACTGTCGCTGACGGCCCCATCGGGCAGGCTGTGGTTGATCCCATCTTCTTCGGTGATGAAACGCTTACAGGATCTGTAGTTCATAACAGTATCATGTATATATCATATATGTACCCTAACCATATCACGTCTCAGATGGAGGTGAAGGTCAGGGCCTTTAATGCGGTAACAGGAGTGTGGTCGAATGTGGGCAGCGGGCCTGTTTTCGGAAAAGCAACAAAACAGGACCTCGCCGTTGACCGGATAACAGGCAAACTCTACTGCGCATCCTTTCATTATCAATCAAAGAAACTTTCCATAGCTTCATTCAATGGTACCGGATGGGAGCAGATTGGTGAATTCGATCATCCCTTTGATATATTTGATCTCGCGGTCGACGATTCTTCTGTGCCGTATCTTGCCCTGCATGAAAACGCATCTCCCTACAGGGTAATGGTAAAAAGGTATGTTGCCGGGAACTGGGAGAATGTGGGAGAGCCATATCTGACCGAGGGTATCGCAACCGGCGCGTCACTCGCTCTACACGAAGATACAGTGTATATTGCTTACTGCGATAATGTTGATACTTACAAAACCTTTGTGAAAAAGTATACCCCCGGCCCGGGGGCCCTCTGGGAAACAGTTGGCGGCGGGGCCGCGGAAAGCGCGAATACCAGCGAGATGAGCTTTTCATTCAGCGGCAGCACGCCTTATCTTTTTCTTTACTACCGCGACCCCGGTACGGGATTTTGGCAGAACGATATAAAATTTTTTAACGGCACTGAATGGCTTTACCTTGACCGTGACAGCTCTTCTTCAGTCCGCTACGGCAGTTCCATTTTTGTTGAAAATGAGGATTCCATTTACCTGGCCTATGCGGATGGATCAGGAGCACTCAGGGTATATCATTACAATGGCACTGAGCGCACAGCCGTCGGAACAGGACCTTTGACGGGATCACAGACCGAGAATATCAGTCTGCACAAGATCGGTGATTATCTCTATATTACCTGCGTGGATTATACTTCGATTTGTAATAATAATTTCATACTTCGTTATCTGATAGAATAAAAGGGGGCTTTGCCGGGGCGGTAAACTGTAATTTTAATCCATGCATCAAGACGAAGCAGTCCGATTTCAACGGACTGCCTCGTCTTTTTTTATCCAAAAGGTTCTCCATCCCTCTGAAATTTTCTGTTTTCGATTAACTGATGAGGAAAAAATGAAGGGGTCACTAATTGTGGCCCCTTTGAAATATTCAAGAATTCATTAACAAACCCCTGTGTCTTTACCGAACAGGGGTCCGTAATGCTTTCGGCGGTACTGCGCAGCCATATTGCTGTTGAAGAAAAAACCTGTGTGGAAAAATCAGTACACTTCTTTAGTGCTAAAATTTCATGACACCCATGTTTCCGGGTTTTTATAACAATTCCTGTGTAGTGAACCATAATGAGTGTATTTCTTTGTAAGGTGGCGGGTAACGGATTGAAAAAGTCGACCGGTCGACTTTTTGTATATTCCACGGTAAATTTAGCTGCGTTCTAATGATTTCATGCAGAAGATATATTTGTCAAGAAAAAATTATCACCTTCAGTGCGTTATGTCCTTTTATATAAGTGGGCTCAGAGCCTGTAAAGCCCCCCTCTCGTTCTCCCCCCGGTGGGGGGAGAGGTGTATCGTAAATTTTATTCCTGCCGCTGCGGCCCTGACTCTCGGTGTTTCACCTTGACCCTCAGTGTCGAGATTTTCTTTATTTTTTCAGTATACTTAAGCGGTACAGGTTTTTTGTAAAGACAACTGAAAGTTTGATGCCGTCTTTCGGGGAGTTTTGAATCTCTTCCCTGAGGGGTGGAACGGGTTGATTCTGGCTTTCCGCTGCGGGGGTGGTGTCTGCACCTGGGGGTTGGGAGATGAAAAATAATTGAGAGAAATTGATTTTCTACAGAACCAATTCAATGTTTCATTTGTCGTAAATGTCTTGACGGCTCTATAAATGGACATAATTTTGTAGTCAATGTTTTAAAAATCGATTTTGACGGTAAATGCTATAAGCTTTTCAAACATGTTTAGTTATGCAAAATCTCGCTTCGCTCGATTTTGTATAATGCTGGTCGATTGCCGTCGACTGTCGTTATGCGAAGTGAAAAACGCCAGTTTATTGAAAGCTGACGGCTATGCCGGTAGTACATGACTACAAAGCAAACATGGTTCCGCTTTTTCAGGTTCATCAACGATAATTTAGGAGAGAATAATGTCAGGGCAAACACATCGGCAGACAGCAAACTTTATCTGGAGCATTTGTAGTCTGCTCCGTGGGCCATATAAACGCAATGAATACCGCAAAGTCATTCTTCCGCTTACCATTTTACGCCGATTTGATTTCATTTTAGAACCAACCAGGAATATTCGGCAGATTTTTGAAAAACTGGAATTTGGCATTCAGATCAACAAAATGAATGAGAAGAATTTACTTTTCAATGTGATCAAAAAATTCACATCCGACGAAGCGGACACTG
Source organism: uncultured Leptospirales bacterium (assembly GCA_964534225.1). Classification (GTDB taxonomy): domain Bacteria; phylum Spirochaetota; class UBA4802; order UBA4802; family UBA5550; genus CAZHNW01. The sequence continues at coordinate 14,725 of CAZHNW010000097.1, forward strand.
ACCTGCGTGATACGGAGAATGTTCCCCTCAAAGAAAGCATTGAAGAATACTTCAAACGAGAAGTGCTGCCCCATGTACCCGATGCCTGGATAGATCATGGCAAAACCAAAGTTGGCTATGAGATTCCCCTGAACCGCCATTTCTACCGCTACAAACCGCCCCGGCCGCTGGAAGAAATCGCTGCAGATGTAAAGGCCCTTGAAAGCGAGATCGTGTCCATGCTGGCCGAGATTACCGGCAGCGCGGAGGGCTTGAAATGAGCAAGAAGAATAAGTTAATTCGTTCATCTGCCGCTGAATATCTCACCTTTATTGCCTCAAGCGGGAATGGCGATGTCAATGCTGTGTATGCAGATGAAAATGTGTGGCTTTCACAGAAGATGATGGCCTTGTTATATGACGTTGAAGTAAATACGATCAACTATCACCTGAAAAAGGTGTTTGCCGACAGCGAACTCCAGGAAATTTCAGTTATTCGAAATTTTCGAATAACTGCCGGAGACGGTAAGAACTATGATACAAAACATTACAACCTGAGCGCTATTATTGCCGTCGGTTATAAGGTCAATTCTGAACGGGCAGTGCAGTTTCGGAAATGGGCCACTACTATTATCGAGTCGTTCACAATCAAGGGCTTTGCCATGGACGATGAACGGCTAAAAAGCGACGGCTCAATGTTGACAAAACAGTACTTTGAAGAGCAGTTGCAGCGCATCCGGGAAATTCGGCTATCCGAACGGAAATTCTATCAGAAAATAACCGATTTATACGCCACATCCATCGACTATGATGTGACAGCCCAGGCCACCAGGCGTTTTTTTGCCACTGTACAGAACAAGCTCCATTGGGCCATTCACGGGCAGACTGCTGCTGAAGTCATTTATAAACGGGCAGATGCGGAGAAAGAGAACATGGGATTGACCACATGGCAGGATGCTCCCCGGGGGAAAATACAAAAATTCGATGTTGGCGTGGCCAAGAATTATCTGACTCATGACGAAATGGTGCAATTGCAAGGGCTTGTCTCCGCCTACTTCGATATAGCAGAGGATTTGGCTCTGCGCCATATTCCTATGACCATGCAGGACTGGGAAATCCGCCTGAACCGTTTTATTGAGGCAACTGATCGTGAAATATTGCAGGATGCCGGAAAGGTGAGCGCAGAGATAGCCAAAGCGCACGCTGAAACTGAATTCGAAAAGTACCGTATCGTGCAGGACCGTTTGTTTGAAAGTGATTTTGACCGGATGGTGAAGCAAATCGGTTCACAGGAAAAGGCAGAGGGTGATGATGAAGAATAAACCCTATCCAAACTATAAACCTTTCGTGCGTTATGTCCTTTTATATAAGTGGGCTCAGAGCCTGTAATGAATGACCTCACCCCCTCGGTCCCCACGTTCTCACGATGAGGTTGGTGCAAAGGCAGGCACAGGAC
>CAZHNW010000098.1:0-16105 GCA_964534225.1 uncultured Leptospirales bacterium
CAGGGCTTACACTCCAGGAGGCAACAGACCCTGTTACAGTTGGAGTATTATTTGAAATAACTGCACCTATAGTATATACAGCTGATGTTGTCGAATAACATAAGGCAGTAGGTGCTGCTAGATTTACAGTTATTGAAACAACTGCTGTTGTTGAACCACCTGAATTTGATGCTGTTATTGTATACTCTGTTGCAACCTGTTCTGTACTCGGTGTCCCTGATATAGCACCAGTCGTTGTATTCAATGTTAATCCACTTGGCAACTCAGGGCTCACCTCCCAGGAGGTGACAGTCCCTGTTACAGTTGGAGTATTATTTGATATTACTGTATCTTTAGTGTATACAGCTGATGTAGTGGAATAGGTTAAAGCTGTTGGAGCCTCAAAGTTTACCGTAATAGAGATAATTATCTCAGCACTCCCATAGGCGTTATTAGCTGTTATTATATACTCTGTTGCAGCCTGTTCGGTATCAGGTGTCCCTGATATAACACCCGTAGCAGTATTCAATGTTAATCCACTCGGCAATTCCGGGCTCACGCTCCAGGAAGTCACTGTTCCTGTCACCGTGGGAGTATTATTTGCAATAACTTCATCTATAGTATATACAGCTGATGTTGTTGAATAAGATAAAGCTGTTGGTGCTGCTAGATTTACAGTTATTGAAACAACTGCTGTCGTTGAACCCCCTGAACCTGATGCTGTTATTATATATTCTAATGCTTCCTGTTCCGTATCCGGTATTCCTGAAATTACACCCGTAACAGTATTCAAGGTTAAACCGCTTGGCAATTCAGGACTCACGCTCCAGGAAGTCACTGTCCCTGTCACCGTTGGAATATTGTCTGCTATAACTTCATATTGCGTGTAAACAGCTGATATAGTTGAATAAGATAAGTTTGATGGAGCATCAGAGTTATTGCTAAAATCACTGCTCCCGCAAGCAGTCAGCAACAAACTACTTGCAATCATTAAAAATAAAAATAATTTCATATAATTTTTCATAACTTACCTTTTTTCAGCGTTGTTCACAACACTTACCTTATTTATTTAGGAATTTTCAGCATTATTCACAACAAAAATGCTTCAATAAAAAAATAATGCAAGTCATCCACTGCGTTATCAGAAAATGTCTTATAAAAACAACACGCTTTATTATAAAAAATAATTACAGAAGACAGGACTCTGTAGTCATGAAAGAACCGGCCTTTGCATATTTATGCCTTTCCGGCGGAGCCGAGAACATATTCAATCTCATGCCAGAAATATTTTCCCGGATCCTCCCGAGCCATCACCTGGAAACCCCTGGTGACGGTAAAAACAGATGTTTGTTCGCGACAACAGCATAACATGCCACCAGGTAAAACAGCCCAACCTGTATCCATTCTGACATTCTCTCTATTTCTATCACCATACCGAGATAATTGCACATAAAATGAAAAAATATGGCAGCCCATATGCTCCGGCCGCTGCGATAAAAAATCCAGGTATAGAGAACACATTTCGGAAAAAAGTCACTGAAATACCTGACAAGCCCTGCAGTTCCCAGTGACATCTCATGCAGTGGATATCCCTCGATAAAAAAGAGGGGTGTATGCCACAGGGCCCAGGCACAGGCCATAATCAGGCTCGACACAAGGCCATTATACCGGGAAAACAAACCGTCAAGTGCAAATCCCCGCCATCCCATCTCCTCTGTTAAAGGCCCGAAGAAAAGCGTAAACACCGCAAAGGAAAGAAGAGAAAAGGGATTTTCAAGAAAACGTTCCAGCGGCAGAAGCTGTTTTAAACTTCCCCCCCATACAGTTGAAACAAGTACCGAAAACAACAGAAGAAAACATGGTATCGCCGCAATAATCAGGTACCATTTTACAGGCAAAGCCAGGGGATTCAGGCGACGGAAATAATCAACAGCGACTCCTTCACGACTCCGCAACAGAAGCGTAACAGCAGCCACTGCAGGGCCGATCCCGCCGAGAGCGACAAAGAGCATACCCATTGGAGACTGAGCTGAAATCTTAAAAGATACCAGGACTCCCCAGGGAATCCAGCTAAAGAGAAAGGTAAAGATAAAAAACCGTAACACCCTGCCTGAAGCGAAATTATCTTTTTTAAAAGAAATTTTTTCTTTTTTCATTTCAAAAAGCCTCCTTTACCAGAAAGTAAAAACCGGGAGTACCATCGCTGTCAAAACCGCAATCAAGCCGGGCAGCGATATGTTTTTTCCTGTCAATGATAACCCGCAGCCCTGTTCCACCACAATATTCAATATCCCTGAAACTGTAATCAGCGATATTACCCTGCACTTCCCCCGCAGCGGCAAAGAGGACCCCGGCTATACGCCAGAACAGGGGAAATCGATATTCTACCTGCATGGCAGTACTGAAATGATCGAGGAAACGATTCTGCAGCAGTCCCCTCATGAAACTGTTTCCTCCGAGGCTTCCCATTGACTGAAAGGGAACACTTCCCCAGCTGAATACTGACGCTACCTGAAAGGCGAGAACATGTTCACCGCAGAGCCTGAGGTAATAGCGCAAATCAAAATCCAGCCTGATAAAATTTTCACTGCTGCCGGTATAATGATGGTGAAACAGGGCAACTGATTCAAGATACCAGCCTGACAGGGGATAGAAGATACTGTCACGTGTATCAGAGAAGAGTGCGATACCGCCCCCGGCCTCCTGTCCTTCGGTACTCCCGGGGATAGTTCCCTTTACCAGCAGCCCATCCTCCTCTGCTGTTTCCATACGCCTGTAACGAAAATGCAGAGCCGGCCCCAGAAACCAGCTGCCGGTAACACGAAAGAGAATATTACAATCTGCAAACACCTCTATGGGGGTATAGACTTCTTCACTTTCAGAGGAGGTTCCGGGACCAATCCCCCAGAAAGAAGCGGGATAGCGGCTTGCCTCAACAGTACCTGATATCTTCAGCTTCCCGCTGGCAAAAAATATTTCAGGCATAACCCCAGCGGAAACCTGTTTCTTTAAAGTACCGGTGCAATAAAAGGTAATCTCATCAGGTGTATTAAATGAAGCACCCGCTGCCGGATCAATAACCATAACCGCGTAGACCCCGAGGCCCCACCCGGTATCCGGGGTATAATAGGGGGCTCCCACGGGTACAATACTGAAACGCCCGGAATCCTTTTTTTTCTTTTCTGCCCCGAGAGGGTTGAGAGGTGAAAAAACCAGGACGGCCACGACAGTTAAAAAGAAAAATTTCCGGATTTTGTTTGCCATATCCTTTCTCCATTCTTTGTGATATGGGAAAAAATAGGACAAAATAGAAAATATTTCGTCCAAACCGTTCAGTCTGGACACAATTTCAAATTATTTTTCGTTTATTAGCGATTTTCGATACTGCGTCGGTGTCATTCCACAGTATTCCCGGAAAACAGAATTGAATGAAGATTTTGAGTTAAAGCCTGAAGAATAGGCAATTTCAAGAATTGTAGCGTTTCCGTCCCGCTGCGTGTTCAGTAGAGCCTGTGCATACTCTACCCGGTAACGGTTAATGAATTCAAAAAAATTCATTTGAAGCCCCTGGTTCAGGGCCTGGGAAATATGGTGAATAGAAAATCCTGTTTTTTCAGATAATTTTTTTAACGTGAGATCATTATCAAGAAAGGCCTCCTCCCGCTCCATGTAGCCCTGAAGGCTGTCAGTAATTTCCCTGACCCGTTCTTTCGCCAGGGAAGATCGAAGATATTTTTCAGGGGATTGTGGACTGTTTCCCCGCTCCCCGGGGATATCAACCTGAACAAGTCCCCTGTATCCTGTGACAAATATTAAAAACATCAAAAAGATATCACTTATCCTGTTGATGTAAGCCCCCCGGTACCGGCTGAAGACAAAAAACATCATTGTTGCCCCGAAAAAAACAAGCCCGGCAAAGGAGACAAAAATAATGTAACGGATCCAGGAGAGATTAATCTTTTCAATGTTTGAAAAATTCTCCCTGATACCCTGTCTATGTTTTCTTAACACAAAGAGGCTGCAGAAAAGATAGATCACCAGGTGAAGAACCTGGAAATAGACAAAAATATAAAAAATAGAAGAAAAGGATTTATCCATTTCCCAGAAATTCAATTTATCCGCTGCACCGCTTAAGTAGAAGGGAAGTAGATATACCGTGTGCAGTAAAAATGGCAGCAGGTGATACGCATCTTTTTTCCTGAATGAAAAACCGGGAAAGGAAAGAGCCCTGACGTAAAAATAAATCCCCGGCCCCATGAGAAAAGAATTAGAGGCACCAACAAGAATAATATGCGGAAAGGAACGATAGAGGTCGGTTTCTATCATCCATGTATAAAAAAAACCATATGCCCATATGAGCAGCAACATACCCAGTATTGCATTGGCGATTCTTTTTCCTTTCCTTATCTTAAAAATAACAAGACTGAGGAAGAAGGTATTTAATGCTGCGGCGATATAGAGAAATGACCATTCAAAATTTTTCACAGGGCTAAAAGGTTACAAGACACAGAGGAGCGGCATCACTGCCGCCCCTTTATACTGGTTTATGCCTTCCCGGCGGAACCGAGAACATTTTCGTTCTTATGCTTGTAAAGCTCCTTGAGGCTCTCCCGTGCGGGCCCCAGGTACTTGCGGGGATCGAATTCAGCGGGCTTGTCCTTCATAACCTTTCGAATTGCCGCGGTCATGGCAAGGCGTCCGTCTGAATCGATATTGATTTTACAAACCGCGGATTTTGCCGCTTTGCGAAGCTGTTCTTCGGGGATACCGATTGCATCCTTTAAGCCCCCGCCGTTACTGTTGATGATCTCAACGAGATCCTGGGGAACGGAAGAGGAACCATGCAGCACAATGGGAAATCCAGGAATGCGCTTTTCAATCTCTTCGAGAATGTCAAACCTCAGGGGAGGAGGAACCAGGATACCGTCAGCATTGCGTGTACACTGTGCCGGCGTGAACTTATTTGCGCCGTGACTGGTCCCGATGGATATGGCCAGTGAATCAACACCGGTTTTGCCGACAAAATCCTCCACTTCTTCGGGCTGGGTATAGGATGATTTTTCAGCAACCACGTCATCTTCAACACCGGCAAGAACCCCCAGTTCTCCCTCTACGGTGACATCATACTGATGACAGTACTCAACGACCTTTTTCGTTAACGCCACGTTATCATCATAAGAATGATGAGAACCGTCGATCATGATTGAAGAAAATCCCATTTCCACGCAGTTTTTGCAGAGTTCAAAAGTGTCACCATGGTCGAGGTGCAGAGTAATGGGGATATTCTTTCCCAGTTCCTTTGCATATGCCACGGCGCCTTCTGCCATGTAGCGAAGAAGAGTCTGGTTGGCATACTTGCGGGCCCCTGAAGAAACCTGCAGAATAACAGGTGAACTTGTTTCCACGCAGGCCTGAATAATTGCCTGAAGCTGTTCCATGTTGTTGAAGTTATAGGCGGGGATGGCATATCCACCGTCAACGGCCTTTTTAAACCCTTCACGGGTATTGACCAGTCCGAGATCCTTGTAATTAATCATAACGCGCTCCTTGTATTAATTAACCATTTATTTTTTCTTTTCAGGAATGCCTGCATCATAACCTGTAATCCTGTTTTTTTAAAGAGAATAATTTACACGACAAAACAGTAACATGGCAAGAAAAAAACTTTCCCGAAAAACAAAAATGACTGAGTTGTCGCTCACAATTAACCATACACCAGAAATTATTTATCAGGGCAACTTCTTTTTTATGAAAGACCCGAATATTTCAATATTGAAGGAAGTTAAAATACCACCATTCAGGAAACGCAAAGAGTAACAATATACTGGACAAATTATACGTAATGATTACCCTGTTATCATTGACAGTGACATTATATTTCCCGGAGAGGGTCCCATGTATATTGCAGTGATTCTTACCATCGGCATCATCATACTTGTTCATGAAGCGGGCCACTTCGCAGCGGCGCGCATGGCGGGCATCCCCGTGGCACAGTTCAGCATCGGTTTCGGCCCCGCCCTCTATAAAAAAGAAGTTAAAGGCACACAGTACCGCATCGGCATCATTCCCCTGGGGGGATACCTGCTGCCCGCTGTTTCTGACGAGGCAGCCTGGTTTCTTGTTTCTCCGGGCAGAAGAATTCTCCTCTCCCTGGGCGGTCCCGCGGCAAACCTGCTTATGGCACTGCTGCTTTTCTCCGTGGCGAACATTCTCCGCGGTGACGTTTCCCTTTACGGTATCATTGCCGCACCCTTTGTTCAACTGACGGGATTGATAACTTCCATGGCAGCGGCGGTCCCGACACTCTTTTCACGCCCCGGTGAGCTCTCCGGTATTGTGGGTATCGTTGCACAGGGGGGCAAAATGATGGAGGGAAGTTTAACCAGGCTCATCCACTTCGCCATTCTGATCAACGCGAACCTGGCCCTCCTGAACCTTCTTCCCATACCCGCCCTCGACGGGGGTAAGATACTGCTCACCCTCCTGGAAAAGATTCACCCCCGTCTGCGCTCACTGCAGGTACCCCTGGGACTGGCGGGCTGGATTGCCATTATGGGACTGATGGTCTATGTCACCGCCCTCGATGTGGGAAGGCTCATCAGTTGACTTCCCCCCATCACATCTGACTTGACAGAAGAGAAATAACCTGCAAGGATAGGGTAAACTTCCCCCCAAACACAAAAGGGAGATTTCAATGAAAGACCTCTATCACATGCTGACGGGACTTGTGCTTGCATGCATTTTTGCCCTTCCCGCATTCGCGCAGGAAGACACCCCACCCGCCCCGAACGGCACACCCACCTACCGTGACGTTCCCGTGGAACTTTCACTCTTTTCACCGGCGGAAATCTTTCACCACCCCCGCAAGAGGGTCAACGGCTTTCAGTTGAATATCCTCTACGGAAGGACTTACGCCCTCAGGGGATTTGCCACAGGCATTGTCCATGTTGCGGAAAAAGAGATGACAGGCTTTCAGCTCAACGCGGCAAACATGGCACCGGGAAAGGTACGGGGCCTGCAGCTCGGCTTTATCAACCGCGGCGCCGGGGTACGGGGAATGCAGGGGGCACTGATCAACATCGCCACACCCGACACCCGGGGACTGCAGCTGGGCATCATCAACATGGCCACCTCCTTTCTCGAGGGGGACAAAACATTTCTCGAAACCGGCACTTATCGCGGGGCACAGCTGGGAATATTCAACCTGGGCGATGCCATAACCGGCACCCAGTGCGGCATCATCAACGTGGCTGATACCGTTACGGGCCTGCAGCTGGGCATTATCAATATCGCTGACTCAGTCGAGGGCGCTGCCGTGGGCCTGATAAACATCTACCGCAACGGGTTCTGGGACATCTCTACATATTTTTCCATGAATACCCTTCTCAACATTGCCATACGGTCCCGGGGCACATGGAGTTACGGTATCTTTATGGTCGGCTATGATCCCCGGTCAGATACTGATCTCGACCGCGCCTCAATCGGTTTTGGCTTTGGTTTTCATTTTTCATGGGGAAGTTTTTACCTCGACACGGATTTCACTTACCACCTCACCGCAAAGGGTTTTAACAGCAACCTCTTTGAACATGACAGCGGAACCAACAGGGGATACGGGACAATAAAGATCAGGATTCTTCCGGGATGGCAGATCATGAAACGGCTCAGTCTCTTTGCCGGGCCGGTATGCAATATTTATCCCCCCATCAGCCGTGATTTTGGCTACCGTTTTGACTTTAATGCAGGGGTCAACGTCACTGTTTTCTGAGAAAATGAGGGGAGGCTCTGAGCCGCGGCCCTAAAAAGGCATAAAACATCACGGTTTCTTGAAAAAAAGAGGGGAGGCTCTGAGCCGCGGCCCAAAAAAAGGCATAAAAAGGGGCTATTCAGGCCGCCGTTCAGGTATCGATGATGGAATGTCCCCTGATGCGGCGAATTCGCGGGTCAGGTAGAGGCCGCAGTAGCAGTGGCCGTACTCGGCCTGGTCGGGAACGCAGTAGTCACAGGGGCAGATCAGGTCTTTATCCTTTTCCCGCTCACCGTCGTGGTCACGGCAGGGGCAGGCAAAGTATCCATAGCGGTTGAAGTTTGTGGTAAGGCCCTCGATAATTATGGCCAGGAATTCTTTATCGGGATTAAGGACCCACCCCTGCTTTTCCGCCACCATGGTGACAAATTTTTCAGCGTCAGCCTCAGTCTTTTTTCCTGTCTCTCTGCTCATTACCGATATCTCCTATTCTATGGAAAAGAGATTTTTCCACTCTTCTTCTTTGAAACCGACCAGTACATCCTTTTCATCAACAACAAGAAAGGGAAAACCGACCGATTTCTGATATGTTTCCCTGAGATGTGACTTCAGTTCCTGTTTTATTTCCATTTCAAGTTTATCAACATAGATAAACCTGAAACGAACATTATTACTGCGCAGGAATGATATAGCTCGTTTACAAAACCCGCAGGTGGAAAGGGCAAAAAGGGTTACATCATCGAAAAAATTTTTTCCTTCTTCGTGGGTAAAGTGAAGTGTTGATTCGATAGCCTGGTTCATTGTTTTACCTTTTTTCATGTCCCCCTCTACGACGTTCTGATATTTAGAGAGAGGGCTGTTTTTTTCATCGCAGCCGGAAATGGTGATATAGTCCGGTTAAAATACTAAAAAGCAATATCTTACGTCAACAATTAATGACGTCACTTCTGATATCAGGAAAACAATACGTACAGGCGGGCCAAAAGCTTATTGACATTTAAAAAGAAATTTATTTCTAATGGACATTAAATAAAACGTTCCTCAAGTGAACAAAAAATCTACAGGCTATCAATAAATATACAGGATCTTTTCATGTGTGCGAGGATATCTAAATTTTTCCTGGAAAATTACAGGAATGAGACTCTGCTTATTCAGCAGAAAACAAAAACACTTTTGTTTCTTATTCTTTTTGTTCTATTCATTTTTTCCCCGGCCCTTGTTCTCTTTCTCATTTTTTCACCCTATAAAGATATGATTATCTACCCTCTCTCGGTTTCAGCAGGATTACTCCTGTCACTCTGCCTGCTGAAAAAGGGGATGCATGCCCTGTCAGGGCAGTTACTGATTGTTTCTCTCCTTGCCGCCATTACCGCCGCCTCGATAGAACAGGTCATGACACCGGGAGCTTATATCAACAAACTTGCTGTTGTCTTCTTTACCATGGGCGTCATTTCGATTCTCCCCATTGTCATACGGCGGTATTTTGCTGTGATCTTTTTCTACAGCTTTTTCGCTTTTGTTATAACTTCGATCTACTTACACCTGATTAGAATCAAAGCCGGGCTCGCCTTTATGGATTTGATACCGGTTTACCTCACCATCACTCTTGGCTTTCTCCTTAGCTCTTTCTCCTGCCTCATGTTCTTTAAAAGCAGCATTGATCTTTCAAAAAAACAAAAAGCAAACGAAAAAAAATACCGTGATCTCTATGAAAATGCCATGGCAGGCATGGCCACCATCAGCTGCCCCGATGGAATCATACAAAAGATGAACGAAGCGGCACTCAATATTGTTGAAGTATCCCGTGATTCTTACCATGGCGACATTATGGGGAAAAAACCGATTAGTTACTTCTATAATTTTTCTGATGAGGAAGGCAGGCTGTTAAAAAAAATCAAAAACCTGAAAGAAATCAATAACATTGAAATACCCATTAAAAAAACTGATAACACCTGGAGCTGGATAGAAATATCCGCCCGCTATGATGAAGAAAGAGAATGTGTCGAAACAATTTTCAAGGATATTACCTACAGAAAAACTGCCGAAGAAAACCTGCACCGCCTCACCTTCTATGACAACCTTACAAGCCTCCCCAACAGGGAAATGTTTACAAACAGGGTGCAGATAGAAATGATCAAATCCCTGAGAAAGCACAAAAAAACCATCTTTGCTGTCATGTGTCTTGGCATCGATCACTTCAAAAAAATAAATGAGATGCACGGGACTCTCTTCGGTGACATGGTTTTAAAATATATCGCGGAAAAATTGAGGGCAATCATTCGTGACGACGATGTTATCTCCCGCTATGAAGGTGACAAGTTCCAGATACTCTTTTCTGATCTTGCCAGTTCAGATGATGTCATCGAAATCGTAAAAAAAACAATGACTCCCTTTAATGATGAAATAGAACTGGAAGGGATACTTTTCAACCTTACCGCCTCCATGGGGATCTGTTTTTACCCCAGCGACGGTGATGATCCCATTAAGCTGCTGAAAAACAGTGAAACCGCCATGTTCACTGCAAAGGCAAGAGGAAGAAACCAGTACCAGGTTTTCAACAACGACCTGAACAATGAAATCCTTGAAAAAATCCATCTCGAACAGGAGCTTCTCAGGGCGATAAAGAACAACGAGTTTGTTCCCTTCTTTCAGCCCAAGGTAAACAACAAGGGTACTCTCCTTGGAATGGAATCACTGGTCAGATGGCAGTCTCCCTCCCGGGGTATGGTGTCGCCTTTCCATTTTATTCCACTGGCTGAAAGAAACGGTATGATCAATGAAATCGGGCGCCAGATGCTGAGGCAGTCATGTCTTACCATGAAAGAATGGCGTGACCGGGGCCTCAAAGACGTGCGTGTCGCCGTCAATATTTCCCCTACCCAGTTCAGGCAGAAAGACCTGGTCGAGATGGTAGAGGCAACCCTTCAGGAGACTGAACTTCCCCCCCTCTGTCTTGAACTTGAAATTACGGAAAGCGGTATCATGGAAAACGAAAAAGAAGCGATCCACAAGCTCAGAGCCCTCCATGACATGGGAATAAGCATCTCAATCGATGATTTCGGCACCGGTTATTCTTCGCTGAGCAAACTCAAGGACTACCCCATCGATACAGTAAAAATCGATAAGTCTTTTATCGACAACCTTCCCGGAGAAAGCCGGGCAGAAACGATAACCACTACCATCATCGACCTGGCCCATAACCTGGGATTCAAGGTGGTGGCAGAAGGAATCGAATCAATTCACCAGCTCTCTTTTCTCGAAGAAAGGCTCTGCGACCAGTACCAGGGATATTATTTCAACCGCCCCCTTCCCTCCAGGGAATTTGAATCTTTCTACCAAATATATCTAAACGAGGAAAAGGAGAATACAATTGAAATCACATGACCACAGCATGGAAGTCAGCATATACCCCCTGGGAGAGGCACATCTCGGCCCTGTCATCACCACTTTCGTGGAAATTCTGTCAGGTTATGGTCTGAAAGTCACCCCAGGTCCCATGAGCACCCTTGTTGTGGGTGATGGGGCTCTTATCTTCACCGCTCTCCAGGAAGCCTACATGGCCGCGGCAAAAGCGTCTTCTGTTGTCATCAACGTCAAGATATCCAACACCTGCCCCGTCTAACAGAAAACTCTGTTGACATTTACTTCCCCCGATGTATCTAATCAAAAAAAATGAGGGGGAAACCATGAAAAGGCTATCGGCACTACTATTATTTCTTTTAACCGCCTTACCGCTCATGGCGGATGATACTGATGAGAAGATGTCAGAACTTCTCTTTCTTTTGACACGACAGCACGTGCAGGAAAATCCCGTCACCATTGCAAAGCAGGGTGTGGCGATTCTTCCCTTCATGGAGGCATCAGAGGCGGCAAAAAAGAAAGGACTTGGTGAGACGGTACGCGAGGCCCTGTCACGCATGGTGAGCCGCAACACCAAGTTCTTTCTCATCGACAGGGAGACACTGCGCAGCAGCATAAAGGAGATGGAACTCTCCATGTCCGGAATGCTTAAGGACAGCGACCTGGTCAAACCGGGGCAGATGGCGGGGGTGAAGGTCTTTCTCAGGGGAAGCATTACTGACGGGAACGGCGGTTTTGTTGTGAACGCCCGTCTGGTCAACGTGGCAACGGGGCGTGTTACCGCCACGGCAAAGATTGAACTCCCTAAAGAGCAGCTTCTTGCGAAAAGGGAACAGTTCGCCTTTGAAAATATCGCCCAATACGGCCTGGGCATCAACTTCCAGACAAGCTACGGCCCCCACATCAAGTCACCCCGATCAGGCCACATGTTCATGGTTCTCGATGCCTTTGTCAATTACCGGCCCTGGCTCTGGCTCAACTTTAAGCTGGGGGTCTCCTATTACAGTCTGAGTTACAATAACGAAGAAACTGCACCGGTAACAGTGATGTACCCGGGCAATACGGATGTTGCTACCTTTGCTGCTGCTGGCTACGATGTCCACCCCAAGGACTGTACCATGTCAGAAATTGCCCCCTATATCGGGGCTGATTTCAACTGGACGCCCCTGACCTTTTTTACCCTCGGTATCGGCGTCAGCATGGGCATGTATACCCCCAGTATCGAACAGGTCTACAATAACATACTCATCGACAATGATACCACTACTGCTGTCAATATTGTTGACTCAGGCGGTGGTATCATCAGGCAGGAGATGGAATCAGTCGTTACCTTTCGGGTGGAGTTAAAACCCCAGTTCTTTATTTCACCGCGCCTCACCCTCGGGGTCTACCTTGCCTTTATGTACACGACACCCTTTAAAATCTCCCGTACCACCATCAACAACGAGTATACTATAAGCGACCAGTTTACAGATAACCAGGCCCTGCAGGAAAAATATCTCAATCTGAATTACAAAATATTCGGGGCGGGGCATGATGTTACGGACCTGAAACTGATTACCGCACTTTACGGCATCAGCGTGAACTTCTATTTTTAGTCAAAATCACGCTGAAACGAAAAAAGCCGCCTCATAAAGGCGGCTTTTTTCGTTATTTCAAGAGATGGCTCAGAGCCTCATGCCTTTTCCGCCTTTTTTTACCTTTTTCAGGTCCAGGGGACGACCTTCCCAGGCAGCCTCAAGGACCATCATGGCATCATCAAAGGTTAACTCTTCGGGATTATAGACAACGGATCCGTCGCCTATGGCGGTTCTGGCAATATCGGCAAAGGCTTCTTTCGGCACCATCGGTTTTCCTTCCCTGTTATAGACCTCGTTAAAGAACCGGGCATGAGCACCTTTTGTGGCATCATGCAGGTCCTGGTTCATGTCACGAAGGAATTGCACCGTCTTTACGGGCCTTTCGTCTGCGGGCGTGGCACGGTAAACTTCCTCACCCGCCAGCGCCCAGAGAAGTTCGCCCACCTGTTTTCCATTTCTGTGCATATTATACTCAAGACCGTAGGGGAGCAGTATGGCCATGCAGACACCGTGGGGAACGTGACAGACAGCACCGACACTGTGACCAAGGGTATGTATCATCCCTACCATGGCATTGGAAAAGGCCATACCCGCAAGATTCGAAGCATTGGCAAGGGAAAGACGCCCCTGCATATCACCAGGTTTTTTCACCACCTTAAGAAGGTTCTGGCTGATTTCCCTGATGGCGATAAGTGCGGTTGTATCGCTTATTGGATTTTTCCCGAGACAGGTATAGGCCTCACAGGCATGGGTCAGAGCATCCATCCCGGTAGGGGCAGTCAGAAAAGGCGGAAGGGTTTTTGTCATCCGCGAATCAAGGACAGCCACATCGGGCAGTAAAAAATAGGAAGTAAAGAGCATCTTCAGGTTCTTTTCATGCTCGGCAATAACCGCAACCAGTGTTACCTCAGAGCCTGTACCTGACGTGGTGGGTACCGCAATCAGAGGTTTCAGTTTTCTGTTCACCTTGCCGGCACCACAGTACTTCATCAGGTCTGTATCATCCATGGAAACGAGTATGTTGACACCCTTGGCGGTATCCATGGGTGATCCGCCTCCCACGGCAATAATGGCATCACATTTCTTTTTTCGGTAGACAGCGGCAATACGGTTGACCACCTTCAAATCTGAATCAGGGGGAACATCGTCTTCAATAGCGGCAATAGTGACCTTTGGTCCTTTTCCCTTTTTATTTATCGCTTTTTTTACAAGGTCAATGAGCCCTACACCAGAGACTCCCTTATCAGTAATGATCATAGGACGTGTTGCATTTAGTTTTTCAAGGGCCTCAGGTATTTTTTCAAGGGCCTTGTGACCGGAGATGGTCTTGACCCGGCAGCAGAATTCATAATATCCTGGAATTTCCATTTATTTCTCCTCTTTCTCGTGATTGACAGGTTCGACTTACCCGGTAACAATACCAAGGTAAACAGCAACCCGGGTGAAATATTTTCGTACCGGATTCAGTTCTGACCACTTCGGGTAGCGTTTCACTGCCAGTTTTGCAATAATCTTTGGCAGCAAAAGGGTCTCGATCCTGTTGAGTACCCGCACAATACCGAGTGCCTGGGGTAGTTCACCGTCAGCGACAAAGCGTTCCCGCGCAAAAGCGAGGCAGGTACCTTCCTGGAAAGTAAAAACCAGCAGTGCCGCCTCCATTGTCTTAATTGAAAGACGAAGATTCACATTGATCCCCGCGGGATTCATTCCGAGAAATTTCACTTTACCCTTCTCGTTTTTCCCAACGACCATGTAGGGACCATCAGGATAGATACCCAGATAAAAGGTAAAACCTTCGGGAAGGGCTTCGAATTCATTTTTAATGTCACGATCGACACGTGCCCCTACCTGGATTGCCCTTCCTACTACCCAGAGGATGATGGCAATATAGGCACGCTTGAGTCTTTTCTTACCTGGTCGGATATCTGTCAGTGTTGCCATTACTTCCCCCCCTGTTTCATTGATTCACCACTGTAGGCATGTTCAAGGATATCAAGACAGGTATCAGCCTTGATCTTTATTGCTGCCATAGCTGCCGCTTTCTTCGCGGCACTCTCCATTTTAAAACGCGGAACGTTCAATCCCTCAAGTGTGGATGGCATAACCCGGTTGACACCTGTGATCAGTTTCTTGATACGGGCCAGTGATGCCGCCGGCTTGTCAACGGGATCAACAGCTGATGATTCTTCAAAACCCGCCAGGGCAAAAAGGAGATCGTCTCTCAAATCACCCTTGCCGGCAAGCTTCAATTCAAGGGTGTGGGGAAGTATGATTCCCATAAGTATCCCCTCTGGATGACCGGTTTCTTCTGAGAGGGCCCTTCCAAGACTGAAGGCAAGGCCCGTCGGTGCATTAGACCAGGCAATATCAGCCGCAACAGACGCATTGGCGAGCGCGAGAAGTGCCTCGGATTTATTCGGTTTAGCTGCCAGCAATGAAAGGTTCTCACTGACTGCCCTTATAGCAAGAAGAGAATATGCATCATTCATGGGATTGGCTACTTCCTCACCACTCGCTTCAATTGCCCGGACAAGGGCAAGCATGGCTGCATTGACGATGGTTTCTCTTTTGCCTTTTTTAAACATTCTTTTATCGATACAGACAATATCCGGAAAAAGAAAATCTGAGCGGTATTCCCTCTGGTCTATAACCGCGGCATTTCCCGCTTCATAGCCGGAAAGATCGGCAGTGGGGACAGCAACAAATGGATAGAGATGTGAAGGAATTTTCCTGCTGCCCTCAAAATCTTTTATCTCACCGTTATGCGAAACGGTCATGTTTACCGCCCGGGCCATATCCATAACCGAAGCGTCTCCAATAGCGATAATGGAATCACATTCCTTCCATGTGAACAGTGCAGCGAGCCGCCGTGCAAGACTGGTACTGGCTGCCAACGAGACTTCATCGTTTAGCGCCCCTATGACCAGGGCTGACTCATCCATGGCGGCAAGAAACTTTTTAACCAGTCCCGCTGCCGCAACAATCCGATTTGTCAAAACCAGGGGTCTGCCTGCGGCCATGCCCTCGAGCTCGACTGGAATCTGTTCCATAGCCTTATTGCCGGACATAATTTTAGCCTGACTGAAGAACTCAAAATAATCTGGTGCCTTCATCAATTACTCCTGTTTTTATAGAATTGTATTATTACCGGCATCTTTTTTTTTCTGCCGGCACACCTCGACGTACTATTCCCCTTAACAAAAAGAATACATTTTTAACATAGTGTGAATTAAAAAGCAAGAATATTCATTTTCTGATAATATATACCTGTAGTACATATTATTCTATAATAGATTGCCGTCGTTTTTGGCAAGTAGAAAATGTTTTTTCACCCACAATTTCCTTCGGGCTCAGAGCCTCCTTAACGATGAGGGTCTTTTTATCGCACAGCTCAGAGCCTCCTGAATTTTTTTGCAAAAATTGCAAAAAAATTCCACTTTTC
>CAZHNW010000099.1:0-16059 GCA_964534225.1 uncultured Leptospirales bacterium
ATCCCTTCTCTAAAAGGGTAAATCCCTTTCCCAGGGGACCAAGAATATCAAGAGGGAGAAATAGCCGGATAGTAATACCCTGCGAGACCACCAACATAGAAACCACCAAAGGGGAAAACACGTGCCTGGGCATAAACCGGAACATAGGCAAAGTGAACCTTGTATTTAACGTCCTCTCCATAGGTGCTATTGTAAACAGTATCTGATATCATGTAGAGACCGGTGTATCCAATACCTACACCGAATTGAAACATATCAGCGCCAAACCAGGCATCGAGATGTACGGCACCGCCGCCCTTGGTCTTGTCACTGATATCAGCATATACTGCATCAAACATATCGATGGTATCACCGGCTGCAAAGTTATACCCGCCGGAAAGAGAAACAATCATGCTGGCATCTGCCTTTGCCACAGAAAATGACATAACTGCAACTGCCGCGATGAGAACAAAAATTCTTTTCATGAATTTACTCCTTTTTTAAAAACATTCTTTTTATAACAACCCATTCTTAATAATAAAAAAATCGGCTATCGTCAAGGGTAAAGAAGAAATATTTTTGCATAAACACTTTATTTGAGCTCTAATTAACCAATTAATCTCCGCAAAAGAAGAATCATCACCAGAAAAAGAACCACCATTCCCATGAGTACCAGTGTCTTTCTGGCCCCCGGCTCAGAGCCCCTCTCCAGGGAGAGATAGGTATAGGTGGAAAGTGAGGTCACCAGGGAGAGGCTCAGAGCCCCCAGCAGAGCGGTAATAAAAACCATGACAAGACCGAGAAGAACCCCGGCAGCAGACTCAGAGGTGACCAGGGCCCCGAGATAGAGGCCGTACTGCCCCGCCGCATGGGCCATGGCGGAAACATCACCAAGGGACTGGAGAGAAAAGGGAACAGAGGCAAGAATTGTACCAAACCGCTCTCCCATGACAGAAGAGGCAAGGTGGCCTGAAAGCAGCAGGGCCCCGTGATGCAGCAGGAAAAGGCCCGTTATCCCCACCAGGGAAAACCCGGCCAGAATCGGTATCACCAGGAAAAGTTTCAGGTTATGCTTCTTGATAAAATGAAAAATATTAACAGCATTGCTGCCGATACCGCTTTTCCTGTGAACTGACAGGGGAGGATAAAACCAGAAACCAACAGTGACAAGAAGAACAGCCCCCAGGGAGATGCCATAAACCGGAAGGAAAAGAAGGGCAAAAAGCAGCGGCCCAACCAGGGGGATCAGGCCGAAAAGGAGAAGAGACACCTCAAAAAGAACCAGAACAAGAAAACTCACACCGAGAAGAGAGGGAATCAGCTGAAAAGATGTTTTAATCATCAGAGAGATTCCCCTGTTTTGCCCGAAAAGCAACTCGTCAAAGGCACCCTTTGCCATGGCAGAGGCAACGACAGTATAAAGGAAAAAAAGAATACCCGCCGTGATCCAGGGGCTCAGAGCCCCGAGAACGGGCACCCCCTGCAGGGCATTTCCCGCGGCATTGCAAACATGATAAGACAGCATCATAACAAGAACGCCAAAAAATCCAACACCAACCCGCGCGGGAGCGAACGCCCCCGTAACAGAGGCGGCAATATCTCCCGGCTCAAAGGACCCGGGCAGGGTGACATCACCGGCTTTTCTACCGGTAGAAACTTTTTTCTTTTTTTCCGGTAAAGCGCGAGTTTTCAAAGCCTCTTTTTTTTCAAGAGGGGGGAAGACAACACGGCTCTTCCCCGAAGGGGCTGCCGGCGGCGCCGGTTCAGGCTTTTTCCGTGCCGTAACCGGTACCGCAGGGGGCTCTTTCCGTTTCGGTTCAATTGTGACCTGCCCCGCCTGTTTTTCCAGGAGAGGGAATGAAACAACAAAGGTATGCCGGCACTGGCGGCATGTCATCATGTAGCGCTGGCTTTTGACTTCACTGAAATTAACGGTATAGCAGGTGAAACATTCAGGACAGATGATAATTTTAATTTTCTGGCGGCAGCGCCGGCACTGCATGACAGACCAGGGAAGGGCGGAAATCTCTCCCCGCGTCATGCTGTAATGGCTCTGACATTCTGAACAGGTAATCTTCATTTTATTCTCAACAGATATGGTCATTCTTTCAATGTCCCCTGATTATGCAATAATTTTCATCTCGCGGCAAGAAGAAATACTTCCCCCTAATCAAACCTGTACTCTTCTATCTTATATTTTACCCCTTTACCCTTCTTTTTCACCGGCGGCTCAGAGCCTCTTCTTTTTTTCAGCTTTTCCCGCTCCTTTTCAAGGAGTTTTCTCTTTCTTTTCTTTGCCACATCGAATACCGACATCATTTCGCTGTGATCGCCGTCACATTTCTCTTTTGGCTCTGTGCCGGTCTTGAAATATTCACGCCGGCAGGGGCACCCCGTACGGGGAAGAAGACCGGTTTTACTGCAGACCCGCAGGGTGACAATACCCCGCGGTTTAGGGGGAAAACGCCTTCTCGTTCGAAACTGTGCGGTCTTTTTCATAAATCTGCCCCAGACAGGGGCGGCTACCTGGGCCCCCCCCTGCCCGGAACCGAGGCTGTATTTCGGATCATTACAGCCGAACCAGACAACTGCTGCCATGTATATCCCGCGAACCATGCATCACGGTAGCGGGTATTGGTACCTGTCTTTCCCGCAGCCACTCCCCGGTACCCCGCCGCCTTTCTTACTGCGCTGTAAGCAGTACCATGATCTACCACCCCCCGGAGCATACTGGTCATCAGAAAAGCTGATTCACGGGAAATGAGACGTTTTCTTCTCCGGGAAGCGCGGTAGATCACCTTTCCCTTTCTGTCGCTGATACGAACGATTCCGTGGGGATGGGTCTTGATCCCCCCCCCGGCATAGACTGAAATCCCTGCCGCCATCTCCAGGGGGGTCAACTCCGAGGTCCCCAGGGCAAGGGTGGGATCAACCTCGAACCTCTTTTTAGAAAGCCCTGTCATCTTTGCGGCAAAAAGGGCGATCTTTCTTCCCCCCAGGAGTTCATAGGCCTTGACAGAAGTAATATTCAAAGACATCGCCAGGGCCCTGCGGGCAAGGACCCGCCCCCTGAACTTTTTCTCGTAATTCGACGGCGACCATGTTTTGCGCCGTTCCTTGTATATCACCGGCAGATCAAGAAATGCCGTGGCAGGGGTAATCTTTTCTGAAACGATACCGGCACCGTAGACAAATATCTTAAAGGCCGACCCGGGCTGACGCCGCGCCTGCACGGCGCGGTTGAGCTGGTCATCGGGAACATACTCGTACCCCCCGATAAGGGCACGAATCCCCCCGGTAAAAGGATCAAGTGCCACAAGGGCCCCCTGAACCCGTGTATCACGACGCAGGTTCGCAAGGCCCTTCTCTATTCCTGCGAAATGACCTGCCGCTTCACTGTCGAAAAGGGTCGTCATGAGGCTCAGAGCCTCCAGGGATTCTTTCTGGAGTCTGCGGTAAAACTTCCCCAAAAAAACGCGCCCGTACTTTTTCTGTTCTTTTTTTGAAAAACCGCGCTTCACGAGAACGCGGTCAAGACGACGCAAAAGATACCGGTTGCGGCGGTCAGCAATCGTTCTCTGCTGACGAATCTTTTGCCTCATCACTTCCCGGGCAGCTGTCTGCATCCGCAGGTCAAGGGTGGTATAGACCTTCAGGCCCCCGGTATAGACCTTCTCCTCCCCGTACTTTGCCAGGAGAATTTTTCTTATATAGTCAGTAAAATAGGGGGCCCGGTCAGAAAGGTCCCCGTGAACAGAAACCGTGGGAGAACGCAGCATCATTTCCGGGAAGTATCCCTTCCAGAAACGGGTAAAATGAGACCGGGCATCTCCCTTCTTTATAAAGCCTTTCTCTTCCATGGAGGCAAGGATCTGCCCGGAACGGGCCATGGCCCTGCGGGGATGCCGCAGGGGCGAAAACTTTGCCGGCGCCGAGGGAAGGGCCGCCAGCAGGGCCGCCTCGCCGCAACCGAGTTCAGACGGTTTCTTTCTGAAATAAAAGCGCGATGCCGCCCCGATGCCATAAACACCGTGACCGAAATAGATATGATTCAGGTAGCGTTCCAGTATCTCGTCTTTATCGAGTCTCTTTTCAAGCTCCCTTGCAATAAAAAGTTCGATTACCTTACGGCGCAGGGTACGCTGACTTCCCGCGTAGAGCTGCTTGGCCAGCTGCTGGGTGATGGTTGATCCCCCCTGGCGAATCTCCCCTTTCATGATATCCACGGCCATAGCCCTGACAATAGAAAAGACATCATAGCCCTGGTGGTGATAAAAATTCTGGTCTTCCGCGGCGATGAAGGCGCCCCGCAGGTGAACAGGAATTTCCTTCATGGGCACGTAGCGCCGGTTCTCATCGAAAAGTTCCGCCACCAGTTTGCCCCTCACATCATAGATACGGGTGGCCAGGCGGGGCTGATATTCCAGTTTTTGGGTAATTATTTGATAGGCATCACGGTACCCGGCGACGATAAATAAAAAAGGAAGGGCCGCAACAGAAAAGAGAAGAAAAAATGTCATTACAAGGGCTGTTCTTTTCATTGGTGTTCCCGGCAATAGATTTTCAAGACATGTGACACCTGCGGCTCACAGTTATTTTATCGGACGGTTTATGATGAAGAAAAAGTATTGTGCTGCCCCATTGCTGTTATTTATGATGGTATCCGTCACCCTTCCCGGCGAAGCCGCCATAACAGAAAAGCAGCTAAAAAAAAATAATGCGCGTATGTTGGAAGTTTTAACACGGGAAAACCCGCATCATCACCGTGCCATTGGTCATCTTCTCCGCCTCTACATAGGGGAAAAACGTTCAGGTGCACGCCTCATCGACCGCCTGGGCATATTTCTTCAGGACTGCCGCAACAATAAGGTCGACATCATGCGGGCCCTTTTCTACGCAAGGGGGAAGTGTTTTACTCTTTTTTTTCGTCTGAAAGACCGTAATGACGGGCAGCTCTACCTTTTATTTTTACGCTACCAATATACCAGCCGCAACAAAAGCTGCAGGCTTGTTGACATAGCCTTCGGCCCGGATTTTAAGGAAAAAAAAGAGACACTGAAGCGTCTCTTCAACAACCAGGCGTCACCGGGAAAGGATAACCAGCTTATTACCCCCCTCATTCCTGATGAAGAAACAGGCACACAAAACCCTCCACAATAGCGGCGCATAAAGGCAGGTTACTCGCATTCAAGATAACGCAGACTGCGCCGGTCAAAAAGGCGACGCTCAAATATTCGCCTTTCGAATCCTTCCCTTACGACGCAGCGGCGTGTATACCTTCTCTGCTTTCTCTTTCTGCGATTTTCCTGCCGCCGGTCTGCATGATTATTCACATTATGCATGGGTAACAACCCCCATACTTCAAGGTAGCAAGGGTAATGAGTAAATTCAAAAAATTTTCCCTGCCTTCGCTTATGTCCGATTCTTCTCCCTTTTCGCCAGGTAAAGAATAGTCAGCAGAACCGCCCCCAGGGAAAGGGGAATACTCACCGTACGGGGAAGAGAAAAACTGATATCAATATTTGCCATGATAACCACCGCAAGGAGTATACCCATGAGGGCCTCCCCGGCAATCATTCCTGAAGCGACCAGTACGCCCCGGTCCTCTCCTTCAGGGATAGTCTCCCTTTTCCTGTCTACATGATGCCGCACCAGTCCACCCATGAGCATGGGAACAATACGGGTACGGGGAAGATAAATCCCCACGGCAACAGGCATGACAGGAACCCTGAAGGCCGACCCGCGCCGCGCCAGGACCTGGTCGATGATGATGATAATAACACCCGCTGCCGCCCCTGCCAGCACCATGACACGGGGTATGGAACCACTGCCAAAGACAGCATCAGTGAGACTGGCAAAGAGGGTCGCCTGGGGGGCCTTGAGTCCTGTACCGATGCCATAGGCATTATGAAGAAGGCTTAAAACCGGTGCCACCACACCTGCGGCAGCTGCAATACCAATAACCTGGGCCACCTGCTGATTGCGCGGCGTAGCCCCCACGAGGTGCCCTGTTTTCAGGTCCTGTGAGACATCACCTGCGGAGCTGGCAGCGCAGCATACCACACCGGCCACCCCCAGTGTTGCCAGGATCGCCGAGTCTCCCTTCCATCCCAGGACAAGAAAAAGGGCGGCAACCCCCAGGAGGGCTGAAATAGTCATACCGGAGACGGGATTGTTGGTACTTCCCACCATGCCTACGATATAGCTCGATACCGCCACAAAGAAAAATGCCGCCAGGGCCATGGCCACTGCTGTTACAATGGAAAGTCCCCACTGCCCGGTGAGGTATTCATAGAGCCCTGCCATGCAGACAAGGGCAAGACCGAAAACGGAGGCCATGGCAACAAGGGAGAGGTCCCGGTCTTCTCTTTTAACTTCCCCCCCCTTTTGCTCTTTTGAAAGTTGTGCCGCCCGGGCAAGCCCCCGGAGTCCGCTGGCGATACCGGAACGGACCGACACAATGGACCAGAGCCCTCCCACCACCATGGCGCCCACGCCGGCGTAGCGTATGGAATTTTTCCAGAGGTGCCAGGCCGTCTCAAGTGGTGGACGCGCGGCAAAGGATTCAGGTATCCCCATAAGGGGAATGGCCACGATCCATGCCCCGGCGCTGCCGAGAAAAACAAGGAGGGCAATACGAAAACCAATGATGTACCCCACCCCGGCCATGGCGGGAGATATATCGCAGCCCATGAAAAAAACACGTTTTCCCAGTATTGCGGCTCCCTCCACCGTGCCGAGAAGGGACTTTACCCCGGTGGTGAGAAATTTCACGGCCCCGCCGATACCGAGGCCCTTTAAAATATAATGAAGGGAGGAGCCCCCGGTTTCACCCGCCTGGAGAACCTCGGCGCAGGCAACACCTTCGGGATAAGTGAGGGTCTCGTCTTCGACGATGAGAACGCGGCGCAGGGGGATCATAAAAATGATCCCCAGGAGGCCGCCGGTAAAGGCGATCAGGGTGGTGGGCCAGAACTGAAAATCCTTCCAGACGCCGATAATAACCAGTGCCGGCACGGTAAAGATAATTCCCGCCGCCAGGGATTCACCGGCGCTTGCCATGGTCTGTACGATATTGTTTTCAAGAAGGGAACCGGTGCGCAGCATCCCCCGCATCACCGCCATTGAAATCACTGCCGCGGGAATCGAGGCTGAAACGGTCATACCCGCGTAGAGGCCGAGATAGGTGTTAGCGGCTGTCATGGCCACGGCGAGAATAATGCCAAGAACAAGCGCCCTGGCGGTGAGTTCTCCTGATGACAGACCGGATGCTCTGAGCCTCGTTTTCATGGTTCCCTCCTGCGGTATGAGTATCTTCTCCACCCTTATAGAAAAAACAGTTCAGGGCAAGTCTTTTTGGAGGCCAATTCAATGATTGACAAAAAGAAGCAGGATACAGTAATGTCTCTTCTTTACTTTTCGCTTATTATTTAAGGAAGTCAAAGGATCCCATGAACGAAATACAACCGGCACCGCGAAGCCGAAGCCTCAGTAACGTGCCCTTTGCCCCGGCACGGTCACCGGTTTTCTACGGCTGGATCATCCTTCTTGCCGGGACCATCGGCATGGTCATGAGCATCCCGGGACAGACCATGGGGGTCTCTGTCTTTACCGATTTTCTCATTGATGCACTGAAAATCAGCCGCGACCAGATCAGCTTTGCCTATCTCCTGGGAACCACGATAAGTGCCTTTCTCCTTCGCAGGGCGGGCATGCTCTATGACCATTTCGGCGCCCGTACCATGGCCTTTGTCACTGCTGTCATGCTCGCACTGGTGCTGCTTCTCTTCAGCCGCATAGACCGCCTTGCCTTTTTTCTTCAGGGCACCATTCCTGCGGTTGCCCCTGCCGCGGTGACCGTTGCGGTTCTTATCTGCGGATTCTTTCTTCTCCGTTTCCTGGGGCAGGGGGTTTTGACCATGGTCTCTCGCAACATGGTCATGAAATGGTTCGACCATCACCGAGGCCTGGCCAACGGCATCATGGGGGTTTTTGTCTCCTTCGGGTTTTCCTTTTCACCGCGGCTGATCAATCAAATGATAGAAGGATTTTCCTGGCGTGATGCATGGGTCATCATGGCAGGTGTCATCGGCATCGCCTTTGCCCTGCTGGTGCTGATCCTGTTCAGGGATAATCCCGAAGAATGCGGGTGCCTTCCCGACGGAAAAATAAAAACACCTGGAAAAAGAAGAACTTCCCCCTCCACCGCCCCCCGGGACTATACCCTGACTGAGGCACGCGGCACCTTTTCTTTCTGGATATTCACCCTGGTTCTGACACTCTTTTCTCTTTATATAACCGCCATGACCTTTCACATCGTTTCTATTTTTGAATCATCGGGCATGACACGCACCGAGGCAATTGCAATATTTCTCCCTGCATCGGTCATCTCCGTTGCCTTTCACCTTTTCGGCAGCTGGATCAGTGACTATATCCGCCTGAAATATATCCTTCTTGTTCACGCCGCGGGACTGATGCTCTCCATGGGGGCCCTCTCCTTCCTGGGGCAGAGTCCTGTTCCACTCTGGATTCTCATTACCGGTAACGGCATCGCCGGGGGGACCTTCGGCATTCTTTCCAGTGTCACCTGGCCGCGTTTTTTCGGCCTGAAACACCTGGGGGAAATTGCCGGCTATTCCCTTGCCTGGGCAGTGGCAGGCAGCGCCCTGGGACCCTTTCTGTTCAGTCTCTCCTTTTCCCACCTGGGAAGTTACGCTCCCGCAGCAGCGGCCTGTTTTGTTATTGCCCTGGTACTTTTTTTCCTCGCCTTCAGGGCTGATAACGTTAACGAATAGTTAAACTTCCCCCCCCCCTGAAAAAACATAAAAACCGTTACACGGAATAAAGCAGTTCCCTTCTGGAAATAATTGCATTGACGCAAAAATCATTCCATGGTATGAGAGAGTGACTACACCCCAGGGAGGACGGCATGAAACGAAAACCCCTTTACCTTACCTTTACACTTGTTGTATCTCTCCTTCTTTCTTTACTATTGATAGATTCCCCGGAGAATGCAGACGCGGAATCAAAGGGTGACAGTAAAAAAAGCATTTTTAAAGCCCCCGCGGCAAAACGCACCTACTGGCCCACACGCGCCTGGCGGGCAAAAAAACCTGAAGACACGGGCATGAGCAGCAAAAAACTGCAACTCATGGAAAAATACGCCTTTACCCGCCTCAAACCTGAAAGCGAACGAAAGGGCATCCGCACTGATGGCGTTGTCATCATCAAAAATGGATACCTGGTCTATGAAAAATACGCCGCGCGTTTTACAAAAGATACACCGCACATCACATGGTCTGATTCAAAAAGCTATGTCAATGCCCTCTATGGAATTGCCGTAAAAGAAAAACGTTTAAAAATTTCCCATCCCGCATACAGGTACTGGCCTTCCCTGAAACGGGGAGACCATAAAAAAATCACCATTGACATGCTTCTCAGGATGAGTTCAGGCCTCTACTCAAACGAAACATACGAGGCTTCTCCCCTGAAATCAACGGTCAACGCCATGCTCTTTACATCGGGCCACAGGGACATGGCAGCCTATGCGGCACGCCAGGACCTTGAATACCGACCCGGCACACGATGGGAATATGCCAGCCCCACCCCGAACCTTCTCATGGCGATGCTGAAAAAAACCATGACCGCAAAAGAATATGACAGCTACCCCTGGAAAAAACTCTTTAATGTTCTCGGCATGAAAAACGTCACCTGGGAACGTGACGCAGCCGGAACCTATGTCGGTTCATCATATGTTTTTTCCCGCCCCCGTGACATGGCGCGCTTCGGGTACCTCTTTCTCAACGACGGTATCTGGGAAGGTAAACGCATTCTCCCCGCGGGATGGGTTACCTACAGCACCACCATCGCCCCGGCCTACTACACCACCAGAGACCTGGCGGATGACGAAAAAGAAGACGCCACCTACGGCGCCCTCTGGTGGCTCAACCGTGATGTGCCGGAAGTAAACAAGAAACGCCTCTACCCGGATGTTCCCGAAGACTGCTTCATGGCCATGGGCCACTGGGGACAGTTCATCTTTGTCATTCCCTCCCTCGATATGGTGGTGGTCTACACAGGGGACAACCGGGACAAGAGCTTCAAAGAAAACACATTCCTGAAACTGATCATCGACAGCATAAAGTGAGGTGACATCCATGAAAAAAATCGCGAAACTCATCGGCATCATTTTCCTGACGGTTTTCCTCCTGGTGGGAATATTTATCGGCGCCAACTGGACCGATATCAAAAATTTTCAGCCCATGGCTTCAGGGGCCTTTTCAAAATTCATGTGCTCATGCATGTTTGTTGAAGGACGAAGCGAGGCTGAATGTAAAAACTGGTCGCGTCTTTCTGTTCCCCAGCAGAGCTATTCTGTTAACCAGAAAGAAAAGTCTGTTACCGCCACGGCCCTCTGGCACAAAAGCAGGGCGCGCTATCAGAATAAACGTTTCGGCTGCACCCTCGAATAGGAGGCTCTGAGCTAATTTTACTTGAAGAAGTGTGCCGGGGGAAGTATAATCTTCTGTAAACAAAACAGGATGCCATAAAAACAGGTCATGATCGGCAATATTAAACAGGCTTTCCAGCGTATCAGCAGACATATCAATAAAACACTGCTCCTGTTCATTATTGCAGGAAGTGTTTATCTCGGTCTTTTATACCATGCCGCCCTCTACATCTTCTTTGATACACTGCCAAGAAAAGAAGAAGTCATTATCGCTTCAGTAATGATTCCCGCCAATATCATACTCTACTATCTACTTCGTCTCAGCCTCATCAAGCCCCTGGCCAGGGAATTCAAAAAAATTGATGATGACCTCTACTACATCGATCTCTTCAGGGACTACACATCTGAATTCGTTATCATCCTCAACGAATACGGGCAGATAATAAATTATAACAACTCCTTTTCCAGGGCCATGAATCTCGATAAAGAAGATATCACAGGACGCCCTTTAAGAGAAATATTCTCACTCTCACACCTCGATCACACCAAGCACTACCGCCAGCTCATTCTCGACAAATTGAAAGAGGCTTTCCAGGGACGTGAATCAGAGGTAATCCTCACTGTCTATATAAAAAAGACAGAAGAAATCCAGAGCGTCTATCTCAAGCTGACACCCATCATGAAAGATAAAGACCTGAAAAATATCTTTGTCACGGGACGCCTTCTCCACACGGACTATATAACGAACCAGTGGCTTACCAGTGAACAGTCACATTATGTCGCCACAAATGATCTTTCCCTGGTTCATCTTTTCAGCTACCGCCTGACACGCAACCTTGATGGAAAACTTCCCCGCAACGAAATCCTTCACATGCAGATTGCCCTTCAAGAAGTTCTCATCAATGCCATTGAGCATGGCAACCTTGAAATTGATTTCAAAAAAAAGACCGAACTGAAACAGAAGGGGGGCAGCTACTGGGAGCTTCTCACACATGAATGTCAAAACGAATACCTTCAAAAACGAAAAGTGAGAGTCGACTATGAATTACGCAATGACAGGGTCACCTATCAAATCGAAGACGAGGGCAAAGGATTTGACTGGCACAGCTACACAGAAGCAGATGCCAAAAATGGAGGCGCAACCCTCCTCGACACCTTTCACGGAGTAGGACTTCACATGATAAAAAAATCCTTTGATCGTATATCATTTAATGAAAAGGGAAATTGCATAATACTTGAAAAGAATATTCCCACAGAGGTCAACAATGACAGAATACCGTAATCCCGTACCGACTGTTGATATTATCATAGAAATTGAAAACGAAAAAAACGAAAAACAGGGATTTGTCATGATATCCCGGAAAAACCCACCCCATGGATGGGCACTTCCAGGGGGCTTTGTAGACTACGGTGAATCCCTCGAGGATGCTGCGGTACGCGAAGCCAGAGAAGAGACATCCCTTGACGTAAAACTCATCCGACAGTTTCACAGCTACAGCGACCCGGCCCGTGACCCGCGGCAGCATACCATCACCACTGTCTTTATTGCCCGTGCCGGGGGTAGTCCCGTGGCAGCAGATGATGCCCGTGAAGCTGTTATTGTAGAGGGCTCTGAGCTTCCCGGGAAAATCGTTTTCGATCATAGTAAAATCATTCAAGATTATCTTGCAGGAAGGTACTAACATGGACAGGATATCAAAACCATTAACCCGTGCTGTAGTAATGGCACTCGACGGGATATTCAAGGCATCTGATGCGGATATCCGCCTTCATGGCACTGAAAACGTTCCGGATAATCGCAGCAGTCTCTTTGTCATCAATCACTTTACCCGCCTTGAAACAATTTTCATGCCCTACATACTGAAAAAAAATTTCGACATCTACACCTATTCGCTGGCCCATCACAGTTTTTTCGGGGGAAGTTTCGGGCGCTACATGGAAAAACTCGGCGCTGTATCAACGCAGGACCCGGGGCGTGATAAAATTTTTATTCGCTCATTGTTGACAGGTGACAATGCTACCCTGATATTCCCCGAAGGCCAGATGATAAAAGACAAAAAGCTTATTGAGAAGGGGAAGTTCATGATCTACAACGCGGGAATTCGCCGCCCCCCTCATACAGGCGCCGCCCGTATTGCACTGCGTGCTGAGTTTTACCGTCAAAAGATAGCCTGGCTCCATGCCAACAACCACCAGGAAGAATTGAACAGTTACAAACTCTACTTCGATATGAATGATGATGACATCGAAAAGGCCCTGAAAACAGAAAGTGTCATTACACCGGTCAATATTACCTATTACCCGGTCCGCGCCAGAAATAATTTTATAAACCGGGCCGTTGAAAGGTTCGTTGACCTTTCAGAACGATTTGAAGAGGAACTGGAAATAGAAGGCACGATGCTCATTGACGGTGTCGATATTGACATAAATTTCGGCGCCCCCATTCGTCCTTCACTATACCTGAAAAACTGCAGGTCAGCGAGAAAAAAAATCAGCAACACCTCATGCTATCTTGACAAAAACGATCTCAAAAAAGAAATAAACCTGAACAGGACCGCCATCAGTCTGATGCAGGAATACATGCAGAGCATCTATTCCCTGACAACGGTCAACTATGACCATATTTTTTCCTACATGCTCACCAAAGGCAGAAAAAACAGGATACACAGCTGTGACCTGAAAAACAGCGCCTTTCTCGCCATTGAAGAACTGAAAGAAAAAAAAATCGGCAACATTCATACGACCCTTTATAAAAACCAGTTCCACCTTCTCACTGACGACGAGCATAACCGCTTTGACAGCTTTATCACCGCCGCAAGTGAAGATAATCTCATTTCTCTGGAGGGAAAGTACATTATAAAAAACACTGCCCGCTTTTCGGAGACATACCAGTTTCACAAGGTTAGACAGGACAATATCGTTGAAGTCTTTACTAACGAAATGGAACCTCTCAAAGAGATGCGGCGTCTGCTCACAAAAAAGGCCCTTATGAGAAAAAGAAAGGCACGAAAGCTGATACGCAACCGGTTTTTAAAACTCGACAGGGAACTCTTTGAACAGGATTACCAAAAATATTTTAATCCCGGAGAAACAAAACCACGCGAAGTAGGGGCTCCCTACCTGCTGAAAAAAATCAATAACCGCAGGGGCGTCCTTCTTGTTCATGGCTACATGGCAGCACCTGAAGAAATGCGGCAGCTGGCAACATTTCTCCACCGGGCGGGATATACGGTTTATGGTGTGCGTCTCAGGGGACACGGCACTTCCCCCGAAGACCTTCAAAAAAGAGAATGGATAGAATGGTATAACTCGGTCAATCGGGGATATATCATCATGGAAAACCTGGTTCAGCAGGTTGCCATATGCGGTTTCTCCACCGGCGCCGGCCTTGCCCTGCTCCAGGCAGCGAGAAAAGGAGATCATTTTAAAGGTGTCATTTCCATATCCGCACCACTGAAACTTCAAAACATTACATCACACCTTTCATCTGCAGTAGTGGCATGGAATAATTTTCTCAACAAACTGAAAATGGAAAAAGGGAAAATGGAATTTGTCGCCAACACCCCGGAAAATCCCCATATCAACTATGAAAGGAACCCCGTCAAGGGTGTCAGGGAACTGGGAAAATTAATGAATGCTGTTGAAAAAGAACTGGAACAGATATCCATTCCCTCAATGATTATCCAGGGCTCTGAGGATCCCGTAGTCAACCCTGAAAGCGCACTTGAGGTTTTTGATAAAATCGGCACTTCAAATAAAAATATCTTCAGAGTTCACTCCATCAGGCACGGCATTGTCAGAGGAGACACTGCAGAAAAGGTTGCCGGTCATGTCATTGAATTTCTAAAAAAAGTCATGCCCTGAAAAAATTCAGCTGCTGCCTTTCGCGTACCACAGGAAAAAATCAATTGATGTTTTCATCCGTGTTCCCTGACAGGCTTTCTTTCATACTTCCCATGTCACCGGAAAGGGATTCTGAAAGCTGTAACAGTGTACCTGACATATCAGTCAGGTTAAAATAAAAATCTTCAATTTTTTGCAAAACATCCGAGGTTGTCTTCATTTCACTGCTGTTATATTCCGCAATGCGGTCTATTGATTGAACAAACAGATGAGAGCTCTCCAGCTGGTCCAGTAAAAGCTGAACATCCCTGTCCTGTTTTTCAATCAATGAACCAAATTTTTCAAGAACCGCGTGGTTATTATCAAGAAACCCGATAATTTCCTTTAAGGATCGGGATGTTTCTTCCATCTGTGTTGAAGCCTCACCGATACGGGCTACAGACATGGAAATAATGCCGCCGATTTCCTTTGCCGAAGAGATACTTCTTTCTGCCAGCTTTGAAATTTCTTCCGCCACAACAGCAAAGCCTTTCCCATGCTCACCTGCCCGCGCTGACTCGATAGAGGCATTAAGTGATAGAAGAGATGTCTGGTCCGCTATATCATTTATAGTGCGGGTTATTTCTTCAATCCTTCCTGATTCGATCTTTAATTCATTTACGGCATTTCGGCTGATCTGAAGTTTATCATCACAATCATCAGAAAGAAATTTTATTTCGCCGGCATCCTTAATGGCCTTCTTGCCGGACTGGGCTGTTTCATCCAGTTCTTTTCTAAGGCGTGCAATGAGCTCTTTGCCCTGTGCATATATCTGCACCTGATTTCCGGTTTCTTCCTTTAATTTTTCAAGTGATTGAATCATACTGTCGCCTGATTCCCTGCTCTGCCTGAAAAACCCTGACTGCTCCTCAACCGTTGTTTTAACATTTTGCGAAAAACCGAAAAGGATTTCTGTTGCTTCAGACAGATGATTGAGAAGCCCCTTGGATTCAGACACCATAAAATCAATATGTTCCTTGTCCTGCTGGAGATTTTCTTTATGTATTTCTATTTCCCGTGACTTGTCCCAGCTTTTATACCGCAACTGTTCAAGAATAATGGTAAAAACGACAACAAAAACTGACGTGGCGATAAGATCGTTCAGGCGATAAAGGTCACGTATCGTTTCAAAAGACATTCCATGAGAAATGCCTATACTGAAAAAAAGGATAAGAGAAAAAGCCAGCAGTGTAAAGGTGGTCCATTTTTTAAAAGGCATGATCGGCAGAACCATTATCACGAAAAGATATCCCGCAAAATAGGTCGCATCCCCTGCGGTAAGCGCCGTAATAACTGCCGTAGCTCCCTGTAGGTACAGACCCAGAAAAAAGAGGAGCCACATACTTTTTTTCTTTAAAGGAGGAATAAACTGTAAAAAAAATATAATCAGGGATATGACAGTCAATCCGTAACGGAGAAATATTATTAATGGCTCACCAGGGTAGAGTTTTCCGTCTACGTTTACATAATTGACCCAGGCTATCATGCAAATAATACTTGCGGGCACGAGAATCCGGCTGCACTGATAGTTAAGCTCTGAGCTAAAGTCACTTTCAAAAATCTCCCTTTCCGGGAATAATATTTTCTTAAAAATAGATATCATAACCCGCCACCGTTAAACTATTTTTTTAGCCAAGGCTCTGAGCAATATTAGGTTTGTGTATTTAATATTGCCCTGGAGAACTAAAAACACTTTCACTGCTGTCCCAAAGATTTTTTAAAAATCTAAGCATAGTTGCCCCACCTGA